>LIIK01000016.1 GCA_001421095.1 Candidatus [Bacteroides] periocalifornicus
TACGGCGATGGTACGGCGATGGTACGGAGGAGAATAGGGGGGGCCTACGGTAGGCGTCGGCAGAAGCAAAGGCAGCCAACGCGCGGGCTGCACTACGGATGGAAGGGTACAGCGCGCTGCCCCATTCAGAAGTTCACCTTTGGCATATAGCAGAAAAAGACGTACCTTCGCGGTGTAATGGGTAGGAACTTGCCGAGTAGCCACAAGTTCTCCTAGGCATTAAAAAGACCGCACCCTGCCCCACCAGCAGGCGTAGGCGCACGGTAAATTGGTAGAACGCGAAAAACGAAGGCATGGGGACATTTGCCGAGGAGAAGGGGTGGATTCAGAATCGCCTGATGTTCATCACATTACAGGATAGCCAATACTCTATCAAAGATCAGGTTGGCGACTACCTGGCGGGTGGCGGGCAGCTGGTGCAGTTTCGCGTAAAGGGGCATCTACCCAGAGGGCTAGAGCGCGAGGCTGGGATGATCCAGCGAAAATGCGAGCAAGCCGAGGCCCGAATGATCGTAAACGACTACGTAGACGTAGCCCAGGAAGTGGGCGCCTGGGGCGTACACCTCGGTCAGGATGACGCATCCCCAAAGGCCGCGAGAGCAACCCTAAGGCCCGATGCCGTGGTGGGGGCCACGGCGCACAGCTGGGAGGAGGTTCTTGCCCTGAAGAACGCCCCAATAGACTACATAGGGCTGGGGCCGCTCCACTTCACCAGCACCAAGACGAACCTGGCGCAGATACTTGGATACCAAGGGGTAGAGGATATTTTGGGCAAGATGCTTTCGGCTAATATCAACATCCCGGTGTATGTGGTAGGCGGGGTAGAGAACCAGGATGTACGCCCTCTCATAAAGATGGGTGCATACGGTGTAGCAGTCTCTGGGAGCATTGCGTTGGCCAGTGACATCGTTTTCGCCACCCAGAAATTTTTGGAATCCATAGCCAAGGGGATACGATAATGCTACAGATCGGTAACTATCAGCTCGCCTCGCGCCTGTTCGTAGGTACGGGCAAATTCGCCTCGAATGCGCAGATGCAGGCCGCCATATTGGCAAGCAGCACAGAGCTCGTAACCGTAGCGCTCAAGCGGGTAGATACCCACAGTGGGCAAGATGAGATGCTGCGCCACATCCTACAGCCCGGGGTTCATCTACTGCCGAATACATCGGGGGTTCGCACGGCCAAGGAGGCAATATTCGCCGCCCAAATGGCCCGTGAGGCACTCGGCACAGATCTGATAAAGATAGAGGTTCACCCAGACCCTCGCTACCTGCTCCCCGACGGCGAGGAGACGCTAGAAGCCACTCGGGTACTAGCCAAAGAGGGGTTCGTGGTGCTGCCCTACGTGCAGGCAGACCCTGTGCTGTGCAAGAAACTGGAGGAGGTGGGGGCTGCTGCGGTAATGCCGCTGGGTGCACCTATCGGGAGCAACCGAGGGCTATTGACACGCGATTTCCTACGTATCATCATAGAGCAGAGCCGCGTACCGGTAGTGGTGGATGCAGGGATAGGCGCACCCTCACACGCCTGCGAGGCTATGGAGATGGGGGCCGATGCGGTGCTGGTAAACACCGCAATAGCCGTGGCTGACGACCCCACATCTATGGCAGGTGCTTTCCGCGTAGCAGTAGAGGCGGGCTACGCCGCACGGCAGGCTGGGCTAGGGGTGGCCAGCACTGAGGCGCAGGCCAGCAGCCCGCTCACGGCTTTCCTCGACGAGCTGGAGGGTGAGTAAAGGGAAAATCCATTTAAACAACCCTCAGATTCCAGGAACTGGGGTGCAAAAACCTTAGGACGTACAATATTTTCATCAAACAACGAGATTTGACATCACAATCCCAATAGGGCGATACGTATGGACGGTGCATAGGGATGGTGCAGTTGAGAGCGGAACGCATAGGGACGGTGCGTAGGGGGCGGCGGTGCGTAGGGGCGGTGCCGAGCGCAGCGAGTGCCCGCCCACCCACCGATAGCCCGCCCTCCTGCGAGTGCGATTGGGCAGAAGCAAGCCAAGGGCTATCTACCAGCCCCAGCAAGGGTTCTCCCGCTAGCTTACTCCCCAGGATTATCCTGCTCCACAGCAACCCTAGGAATACGGGATTCCCTGCCAGAGGGCAACAATATTCGCCAAGAGGAGGCGGTCTAATCCCCTGTTGATTACATCACATTCGCATAACAGAACAACCATGCAATTCGAGGTAGAGGTGAACGTAATGCCGCAACGCGCGCTGCTAGACCCGCAGGGGCGGGCGGTGAAGAATACGCTCCAGCAGGCTGGCTACCAAGGGGTAGTAGATGTGCGCATAGGCAAGCATATAGTGCTATCCCTAGAGGCGAACAGCGAGGATGAGGCTCGCCAACAGGTGAATACGCTCTGCGCAAAGGTGCTATCAAACCCCGTGATGGAGGGTTTCGAATACAGCATCAAAGCCCTCTAGGCGTCGATACCGCAACACGATGAACCTCTCAGAGGCTCTCGGGCAGGGCAATGTGGTACTCGAAGAGCTGATACGTGCCAAAAATCCACGCTTGCTGGGGCGCATTCCGCGCTGCGCGCTACGCTACCTCAAGCGGATTCTGCACCTCGATAGCGTAAACGGCACCATTCGCGCTAACCCGGGCGCTAAAGGGGTAGAGTTCGCAGACCGCGTGCTGGCCGAGATGCAGGTCTCCTACCAGGCCCACGGCCTAGAGGTGCTACCCGAGCAGGGACGCTATCTCTTTGTGAGCAACCACCCGCTGGGAGGGCTCGACGGCATGGTGCTGATCTCTTCGATTGGGCATCGTTGGCCTGAACTCTATTTCCCTGTGAATGATTTCCTCACGCTCATTCCCCAATTCCAAGACATCTTCATCCCTATCAACAAACACGGAGCGCAAAGCCAAGCGGCCGCCCAACACCTCAACGAGGCCTACGCCTCCAATGGGCAGGTGCTCTACTTCCCCGCGGGCCTCTGCTCCAGGCGAATCAGAGGGAAGATAGTAGACCTTGAATGGAAGAGCAATTTTATAGCCAAAGCCATAGAGTTTCGCCGCGCGGTAGTGCCGATCTTCTTCGGAGGGCGAAACTCACGCTGGTTCTACAACCTCGCGTGGCTGAGGCAGTTCCTCCGCATTAGGGTGAACATAGAAATGCTCTACCTGGTAGATGAGATGTACCGACAGCAGGGAACTACGCTAAACCTCCAGGTGGGTACTCCCATAGCCTGGGAGACGTTTACCAGCAGCTCGCACGATCGCCAAGGGTGGGCAAACTGGGTGCGTGAGCAGGTGTATCGGCTTAGCGAAAAGCTGCGGTAGCACGCTAAACAACGGCCGCAAACAGCATAACGGCTACCTCCCCCGGAAATAGCCCTCGGCCTCCCGAACCACTCGCAGGGGATCAAACTGACGGGTAGATGGGGCGAAACGCAAGTAGAGCAGGTACTCCGTGTTACGCCCCCGCCCGCCTAGTGGGCTGTACGTGAGGCCGTGCGGATGCAACCCTGCAATGCGGGCTGCATCTACCACCCGGGTAATGGCCCTCAGTTGGTCGGTCCCCTTCCTTACAAGTCCATGCCGGTCAAGACCTTTCGGCCCTACCTCAAACTGCGGTTTCACTAGGAGCACCGCAAATCCATCGGCGGCCAGAAATTCAGGAATACGGGGGATAACGTAGGTAAGCGAGATGAAGGAGAGATCTGCCACCAGGGCCTCTGCCACACGCCCACCGCACTGGGCTAGCGTGAGATCTTTGACGTGCGTCCCCTCAAGGCTCACCACCCTCCTATCGACCTGTAAACTAGGGTGTAGCTGGGCAGTTCCCACATCCACTGCCCATACCCGCGTAGCCCCATGCTCGAGTACGCAGTGGGTAAATCCGCCCGTAGATGCTCCGAGGTCTATAACTCTCAGCCCCTGAAAATCAAGAGAGAACACCTCAACGGCTCGCTGGAGCTTCAGCCCGCCCTGCCCTACAAACTGGGGCGTATCGGTTGCCCGAATCTCAATATTCCACCCTGGCTCCACCATGCAGGAGGGTTTTACGCATACTGCACCATTCACCAGCACGCGCCCGTCGGCCACCATGCGATGGGCTACCGTGCGGCTAGCAGCTAGGGCCCGAGCAACGAGCGCAACATCGAGCCGTAATCTCTCTGCGGGGTTGGGTGTCTCCATAGCTTTCGCTTACTTCGCGCAAAATTAGCCAATAAGAGCACGCCATGCAAGATGGGGCTGGAATGCCTAAACTCAGAAAGACCGCCGACGGGAGTCCTACGCTCTACAGCGCAGCGTTTGGCGAAACCTACCATTCCATGCAAGGGGCCCTTAGCGAAAGCCAATACGTATTTGTGGAGCAGGGGGCAAAGCGGTGCGGGGAACAGAAATCCATCAGAATCCTAGAATACGGGCTGGGCATGGGGTTGAATTTCCTAGCCACTCTCCAATGGGCTCTGCAAGATGGGGTAACACTCCACTACACGGGAATAGAACTCTACCCCGTAGCAGAACAGCTTCTGTATACACTCAAAATCGAAGGTGTAGCCCCCCAATTCGCTAAGCTCTGGCAAGAGGCTATGCTCGCCCCCTGGCAGCACACGGGTGAAGACTCCACATTCAGGCTACCCAATGGGGGGAGCTTGAGGAAATTGCTGGACGACATGCGCACCTACACCCCCGAGGCAGAATGCTACCAGGTGGTCTACTTCGATGCCTTTAGCCCCGAGGTTGTTCCCGAGCAATGGCAACCCTCTGTATTCCAGCATTGCTACGATGCGCTACGCCCTGGCGGATTGCTGGTAACCTACAGCGCGAGCGGTGTTGCCAAGCGTGGGCTGCGTACCGTGGGGTTCAGGGTAGAACGGTTGCCAGGCGCTCTGGGCAAACGGCACATGCTGCGCGCCAAGAAACCCGCCACCCACCGTTCTCTAGAAAAATAGTAACTTTGCGGCGTAAGAAACGAACAGATATGGTACGTATAGCTATCGCAACCGTGCTGACAGCATGGCTGGCTATAGGGCAACTGTCGGTGTGCCTCGCGAGGGGCTATGATGACAAGTTCAGATTCGGCATCCACCTCGACCCTCAAATCGGGTGGTTCTCGGTAGACAACAACCGATTCGAGAACTCTGGCGTAAGCCTCGGATTCTGCCCTGGGGTAGATGGGGAGTACATCTTTGCACGGCGCTACTCCCTGGGTACAGGCATCAGCTATGAGTTCCGAGGTGGAAGCCTCCAATACCTAACTGGCGGCTACCACCTTAAAACGAAGTATGACGGCGACCTCCCCATAAAGGAGCACTCGGTGGTACATACGAGGACGAGCCTGCTCACCATCCCCATTACGCTGAAAATGCGGGCTATCGAGATTGGGTACACCACCTTTTGGGCGGCAGCAGGCTTCACCGGGCACATCACCCTCTCTGAGACGGCAGAAAGCCCTGCAAACGGCATAAAGACCATCAAGCTGAATGGAATGTACCAACCCTTCTACGTGGGCTACATCATGCAGCTGGGGGTGGAGTACTCGCTGGGCGGCCCCAGCAGCGTGGTTGGGGGTATCGGGTTCAACGGAACGTTCGGCAAAGCCTATGACCCAGGCCTTGGGGTAGTGGGCGCGTACAATCTGCATCTACGCATAGGTTTCACCTTCTAGCCCTGCTCTAAAGCACTCGCAGCTGGCGGTCAGAATTCCGCTTTGCCCGCACGTACCACTCCCAGGCATGAATACTTAAAGCGCGCAAATACCATGAGAATTGGGGTAGCACAGCCACGCCACAGGCCGGGCGACGTAGAATTCAACCGCCTTCAGATGCTGGAGGCCGCCAACCTTGCGCAGGAGAATGGGTGCGAGCTGCTGATATTCCCCCGTAGGGCTCTCACCGGGCGCATTACCGGGAGCGAACCGCAGCTGCATAAGCTCATGGAAATGCAAGAGCAAGCGCTCCTGTGGCTATCTGAGCACCTCGGGACAATGGCCGTCTGCCTAGGCACCATGGGGATTCGCAAGCAGGGGAATGGTGAACTCTCCATCAATGACTGCATCACCCTCCTCAACGGGCGTCCAGAGGAGGATCTTCCTCCAGCACAACCGTATGGGGTATGGCAAGGGTTCTACGTAGGTGAAAAAAGGGTTAGCGTTTGCCTCTACAACCACGCCCTTCTGGGTAAAGAGCTTAGCACCCCAGAGGCAGAGCTGCTGGTGGTACTCACCGAGGATGGATGGACTACCTCATACCCAACGGTCTGGGCAAAACTCAGCGCGCTGGCCACTACCGCCAAGAAGACCATAGCCTTTGCCTCGGGGGCTGGCATTGCCGGGAGTCGGGTTCTCATGGGAAACTCTAGCATCCTACTCCCCACGGGCAGATTCCAAACATTAGGGCTATCCCCCTCTACAACACCCCTTATACTCGACACCGAAGACCTACAGCGTAGCGATTCAGAGGGTAGCGAAAACGATTCCCCTCTTAATTCATCCACCATCCAGCCACTGCCCACGAACGGCGAGGATTCCGCCCCCTTAGCCCAGGAATCTGCAGCACACCACGGGCAAGAAGACGCACAACCACAGCATCTGGCCGAAGCCCTGGAGGTTGGAATTCGTGAATGGTTCTACAGCAATAGGCTGACCCGGGCAGTGCTAGGGCTCAGCGGTGGAATCGACTCAGCCCTAGTGGCTGCGCTTGCCCAGAGGGCGCTAGGAGCAGAGAATGTGCTCGGCGTACTCCTGCCCTCGCGCTACACAAGCCAGCAATCGGTAGACGATGCGCTACAGCTGGCGCAAAATCTTGGTATAGAGACCAAAACCATCCCAATAGATCCTGTGTGCAAGCAGGCCGAGCAGGCTCTATCGCCCATATTTGGAGCTATGCCGGCCGATACTACCGAGGAGAACATTCAGGCTCGGGCGCGCGCATTGCTGCTTATGGGAATCTCCAACAAGCTGGGACACGTGCTGCTGAACACCTCCAATAAGAGCGAGGCCGCTGTGGGCTACAGCACCATGTACGGCGATATGTGCGGTGTGCTGGCTGTAATCGGCGACCTGTACAAAGGGCAGATCTACGCGCTTGCCCGGTGGCTCAACATGGAGAAAACGGTGATCCCCGAGCAGATAATAAACCGTCTGCCAACGGCAGAACTCCGCCCAGATCAAACAGACCAGGATTCTCTTCCGCCCTACAGCGTGCTCGACCACGCCCTCTACCTGCTAGTAGACCTAGGGCTACCTACAGCTCAGCTCCCAGAGCATGGTATACCCCAGGAGACGGCAGAACAAGTGCAGAAACTCGTGCGCCAGAGCGCCTACAAGCGAGAGCAGATGCCCCCAATCCTCAAGATTAGTAACAATCCATTCGGGAAGGCGAACGGCGAAATAGACCTAAAGGGCGGATGGGTGCTGTGAAACCACCCACCCTATGAATGGGAATAGCCCACTAAAAGGAATCCCCCCGACCAAGCATGGTCGGGGGGATTCCTTTCTACGCAAAGCCCCCTGCATTCCAAGACCTCTCAGCAAAACTCACATAACGGATGTGGCTTCGTTATGGTCATTGCCCGCTTCGGCCTACACCCACCGCATAAGGCAGAAATCCATCCTGCTGGGCAACAGGGGACTCTTGGCGTAAAGGCGCACCGCCACATCAAAAGCTCCTGGTTCCTCTGGCCTCATCACCGCACGGTAAACAGCCCGAGTCCCCTCTTTCTGCACAAATTGGTACGGGACCACGCTGTGCACCTGCACGCTATCGTCACCTGGGCGTAGGATGGTTTGCACGAGTTCTACCCCCACATCATCAGGCGAGAGGTCGGGCAGGTCGAGCACCACGGTACTGCTGTATTCTCGCCCTGTTTCCACTGTTAGGTTGCCCATGCTAAGGCCCTCAACGCGAATTACGGTAATGGAATTCCAATGTCGTAGGAGCTTTTTCTTCCATGCCATAAGCGTCTTTAGCTCTTGGGCATCGTTGTCCAGCAAGCGGTGGTAACGAGCGCCTTGGGGAGCATAGTAGCGCTCGTAGTAATCTTGCTGCATACGGGTAGAGGTGAAACGTGGCGCAATACAGGTCATAGAGCGACGGATGTATGCCACCCATTCCTCTGGGATGTCCTGCGCATTGCGACTATAGAACATGGGGGCGATCTCGCTCTCTATGGTGCTGTAGATCACCTCGGCGTCCAACTCATCCTGTATGGTCTGGTTCTGGTAGGTACGCATCTGCGCGATAGCCCAGCCAGCTTTTGGTTCGTACCCCTCTACCCACCATCCATCGAGTACGCTGAAGTGTAGCGAGCCATTCATCACGGCCTTCATCCCGCTGGTACCACTGGCCTCCTGGGGGCGCGTTGGGGTGTTGAGCCAGACGTCTACCCCCTGCACCATCTTCTGGGCCAAAGCCATATCATAATTGGGCAGGAAGAGTAACTTTCCGCGAAATTCTGGCAGCATAGAGACCTCAAAGATCCGTTTGATTAGCTCTTGCCCTGGGATATCGTTTGGGTGTGCTTTCCCTGCAAATAGCAGCTGAACAGGCCTTTCCGGGCTATTCACTATGGAGGCGAGCCGTTCCAGGTCGCTCAGCAGCAGGTGTGCGCGCTTGTAGGTGGCAAACCGTCGAGCAAAGCCAATGGTTAGCACATCGGGGCGTAGCTTTTCCTTAACCTCTAGGGTGTGCTTAGGGCTCTGGAATGAGGCCATTGAAGGGCTGGTAAGCTCCTCTACCACGCTGTCTACTAGCTGTTGGCGGAGTTTCTGGCGAATAGCCCATATTTCAGAGTCTGCGGCATCATGCAGATGCTCCCAACTCGGCAGAGCATCGGGTTGGCCGGGCTTGCAGAGCAGCGCTCGCCAGGGTTGGGCAATCCAGGTGGGAAAATGCACCCCGTTTGTCACGTAGCCCACATGGTTCTCATTGGCGAAGTAGCCTGGCCACAGCGCAGCGAACATCCTCTGGCTCACCTCCCCGTGGAGCTGGCTCACACCATTCACCCCCTGGGAGAACTGCGCCGCTAGGTTGCTCATGGAGAACTCCTCCTTGGGGTTGTGCGGATCTATACGCCCAAAACTCATGAAGCGCTCCCAGCTAATACAGTAGCGAGGGGGGTAATGGGCCATGTAGGTCCGCATGAGATCCTCGGGGAACCGATCATGCCCTGCGGGTACTGGCGTGTGGGTGGTGAATACAGACTGCGCCCGTAGCAGCTCTACCGCCTCGTCAAACGTGTAGTTTTGCCCAAGCATTAGCTGACGGAGCCGCTCCAGTGCCGCAAAGGCTGCATGCCCCTCGTTCAGGTGGAGAATATCGGGCTTAAACCCTGTAGCCATCAGCGCCCTAAGCCCTCCAATTCCGAGAATCATCTCCTGCTTGAACCGATTCTCCCTGTCGCCTCCGTAGAGGTAGTGCGTTATAGTACGGTCTTCCTCCGTGTTATCCTCAAAATCGGTGTCGAGCAGGTAGAGGGGTATGCGCCCCACCATTACCACCCATACCCTGATTCTTACGACCCTCCCGGGGAAAGCTACTTCCACCGTAAGCCAGTTCCCTTCCGCATCGCGCACGGGCTGGGCGGGAGTCTGGGTAAAGTTCTGGTGATTATACTGCGCTATCTGCTGCCCACCTATGGAGAGGCGCTGGGTGAAGTAACCGTATCGATAGAATAGGCCGATGGCTGCAAGGTTCACATTGCGATCTGAAGCCTCCTTCAGGTAATCGCCCGCTAGCACGCCAAGCCCCCCCGAGTAGAGCTTAAGCGAGGCATGCAGCCCGTACTCCATGCTGAAGTAGCCTATGGCAGGGGTAGCTTTCTCCTTAGACGTAGCCATGTAGGCGTCGAACTGCGCCTTCACCTCGGCCAGGCGATGTACAAACTCGGTGTTCCCAGAGAGTTCCTCAAGTCGCTTGTAGGATATGGTATCGAGCAGCATCACAGGATTCTCCTCGCACTCTCTCCAGCGAAGCGGGGCTATGGAGGCGAAAAGATCGCGTGCCTCCTGATGCCAGCACCACCAGAGGTTATGCGCCAGTGAATCGAGCGCCTTCAGCGGTGCGGGAATATTCTTCTGAACCAGGATTCGATTCCAAGAGGGCAACGGTACAGGCGTCCGGAGATCCTCGTCAATCTCTGGCACTGTGTCTGCAATCTGCGTATACTCCTCAGTTCTCCCCAACGCCTTAGCAATAGCCTGGCTGTAGGCATCCTTGTAGTTATCTACCAGTCTACTCCATACTGCGCACTCCGAAAGCTGCTGTGCGTGCCGAGCCGCCTCTTTGGCCTGCTGGGCATTCTGCAACGCCACGCTGCGCAGCGTGCTGGCTATCCCCTGTACCACCTCTGGGGTATTCTCATCATTGCGAGGTAGCACGTGGACGCCTCCAGGCAGCTCTCCGGCCCGCTTCTGCACCCAGAGCCCGAAGCCCGCCAGCGTGGTGGTTACGGTTGGCACATGGAAAGCCACGCTCTCCAGCGGGGTATAGCCCCAGGGCTCGTAGTAGGAGGCAAACACGGTGAGATCCATCCCTATGAGGAGCTCATAGTAGGTGCGGTTGAACACGCCGTCGCGCCCATCCAGGTAGCAAGGCACGTATACCACCTGTACTCGGTCATCCACATGGTTGCTAAGCCCCTTCTCTCGAAGTCGCTGTAGTATTGGGTCGCGCTCGGGATCTGTGAGGGCGTGGGTTAGATGCCCACCACAACTATCGCCTGCTGGCGATGGTTCTCCGCTCTGCCTGAGCCAGTCGAGAACCAACGGGCAAGGGCCTTTATGCCCAGCTGGTATGAGCATAAAAGCCAACACTTTACGGTCAGGTTCAGGGTTATGATTCAGCTCTGCCAAAGCATCAATAAACACATCCAACCCCTTGTTCTTGAACTCATAGCGCCCGCTTGTGCCAACAATGAGCGAATCGACAGGCACTGGATGCCCCAGCACAGCCTGGGCAACGGTGAGCAGCTGCAACCTCGCCTCTACTCGCTGCAGGTGATACTCCTCCCCTTCTGGCACAAAGTTGGGCTCAAAGCCATTGGGAGTCAAGAGATCCACCCCGCGCCCAAGGAACTGCTGGCATTCTGCCGCGGTGAGTTCGCTTACCGTGGTAAACACATCGGAGTGCTGGGCTGCAATCCGTTCGAGCGACTGCTTGGGTACCACGTGGAATTCCCTAGCCTTTGCCTCTGGATTGATGCCTGGTAGCTGCGAGTATAGCGGGACTCCATTGCCTGCGAGCGAGCGCCCGAGCACCGTGGCATGCGATGTGAAAACTGAACCGACCTGCGGCATGGCCTTTCGGAGGTAAAGAAGCCCCACGCCTGTCATCCACTCGTGGAACTGCGCGGTAATCCGATGCCGCATAGACAGCCGATGGATAATGAGGCTCTCGATAGCCCTCCCGGCAGCGTAACCAAAGAGGGCTGGCTCTATGTAATCCCACTGCCCCTCTAGCGAATCGAGCTGGTAGGTTTCCCAGAGGCGGCCAAATATGGCATCTTTCTGGGCAATATAGCTGGAGAAATCAACCAGCATGGCTAGCGGCTCGCCAGGTATAGCCCACCGCCCCACACGCACCCGCACCCCCTCCTGCACCGCCTGCGCAGCCCAATCGCTAAGGGGAGTGTGCTCCTCTACAAATTCGGGATTCACCCCTCCCTCTCGTAAAATATCTGGCCCTATGGCGACGTAGAGCCCGGTGTAGCTATCGGCAAGGCTCTGAACCTTAGTGGATACCACCGTATGGATGCCACCCACCTTATTGCACACCTCCCAGCTCACCTCAAAGAGCGCATCGGGAACCAACCGTTTTTGTGCCATGCCCGTACAGTTTTTTCACCACCACTGGAATACTACGGGGCAAAGGTAGCGAAATTTAGGGGAAAAGCCTAACGGAGAAATCGAATCCTGCCTGCGCCGTGCATCAGAGGTGGTAGGGCTTTAGTGGGTATAAATTCTGAGCAATAGCCCCGATTCCATTTTAAGTGATTACCTTTGCGGAAGGATATGGTGTAATCACCCACATTTTCCGCCACATTCCCAAGGCTGCATATGCCTGAAAATCCACATTCTACTTCCAAAATTCTATAGCAAGTGAACTTTTCAGAATTCGGTTTCACCCAAGGGCTTACCGAGGGGCTAGAGGCAATGGGATACCAAGAAGCGACCCCCATTCAGGCCGCAGCAATCCCGATGATCCAAGCTGGGCATGACCTAATCGGCTGCGCGCAAACTGGCACTGGCAAAACCGCAGCATTCCTCCTCCCCATACTCGACCGGCTGTGCCGCGCACAAGATGCGAAACCAGGCACCCGTGCGCTCATCATAGTGCCCACCAGAGAGCTGGCCGTGCAGATAGATCAGCAGGTAGAGGGGTTGGCCTACTTCATCAATGTCACCTCCAAGGCTGTTTACGGCGGCAACGACGGCAAGCAATGGGATGCCCAGCGGAATGCGCTAGACCTGGGGGCCGATATCCTGGTAGCCACGCCCGGGCGATTAATCCAGTTCCTACAGCTCGGCATGGCCACGCTAGGGAGCATAGAAACCCTAGTGCTAGACGAGGCAGACCGGATGCTCGACATGGGATTCTTCCCCGATATTGAGCGGATTCTCAAGGAGCTTCACGGTAGGAAGCAGACGTTGCTCTTCTCAGCCACCATGCCCCCAGAGGTGAAGCGGCTCGCAGAGAAGATACTCCACCAGCCAGAGATGATCAGCCTCGCGGTATCTAAACCCGCTGAACGCATAAAGCAGCAGAAAACACTGCTGGGGGCTAGCAGCAAGATACCTGCCCTGGTAGAATTCTTCGCGCAGCGCAGCGATGTGAAGAGCGCCATCATATTCGCCGAAAAGAAAACGACTGTAAGGGAATTGGCCATACAGCTACATCGGCGCGGGCTACAGGTAGTAAGCATCCACTCAGACCTCGAACAGGGCGAACGTGAGCAGGCACTGCAAGCCTTTAAGGCCCATGAAAAACGAATACTGGTAGCCACCGATATTGTGGCCAGAGGCATTGACATAGAGGATGTAGATCTTGTGGTGAATTTCAATGTTCCCCAGACCGCCGAGGCCTACGTACACAGAGTGGGGCGTACCGCGCGAGCAGCCCAAAGCGGTGAGGCTCTAACGCTGGTATCGGCTGATGATGCCGAGGCTCTCCGCCAGGTAGAGGCCCACCTAGGCGCCCCCATCCCGAGCATCACCCTCGAGAGGGTCACCCCCTATACCAACGACGACCATCGGGGCAAGCGGAGTACGCCTCCCCAGCGTCGGGGTGGTGGCGGCAGCCAGGGGCACCATGCCAGCCCGCAGAGGCATCAGGGGAAGCCCAGCGACCACCATCATGGCAAGCCACGCCCCGCCAACAGGCCTAGCCACAAAAAGGCGAATACCCCATCACACGGGACCACGAAAAGATCAGAATAGCTCTGCTCCCCAGCTACGAGCCACCGGGAGAACAGCTCCAACGAAAAGGAGGATTTTTAGGGACAGACCAACAGATTCCGCAGAGGAAAATCGGGATGGGAGCGGGCATATAGCAGTACGGCAGGGTGGGAGAATCCAACAGCAAGATCGCAGGTAGAGAGCCTCGGCTTGCCAGAATGCTGGATTTGTTGTACCTTTGCCCCGAACCTCTGCAAGGAGAGGCGATAACATCAGAAGCAAATCGACCATAATGAAGATTCTACGTAGCATTGCGCTGGTGCTAGCATGCGGCGCGCTCATGGGCTTGGCGGCCTGCCACTCGAACGATGGGGCTAAAACCCCTGCGGAATCCCAAACTGCAGATTCCACAGCAGCACCCACCGAGGGGCAAATGGGCGAACAGGTGGAGATGACCGAGCCTAGCAACCCACTCCCCACGGTGGGGCTGAGGATCGCCTGGGTAGATATGGACTCGCTGATGCACGGGTACGACTACTACTTCGCCATGGAGAAGGAGATGGCCTCCCTCAACGCCAGCGCGGAGAAAGAGCTCAACGAAAAGGGGCAGAGCCTGCAACGCCGAGCCGCAGAATTCCAGAGCAACGTGGAGAAAGGGCTGCTCACCCGCTCAGAAGCGCAAAAGCTACAGGAAGAACTTGGGCAGGAGCAGGCGCGTCTACTGCAGCTCCAGGAAAGCAAACGCCAGCAGCTGCTGGAGGAGGAGCAGGTGCGGCTACGCAAGGTAACGGCTGCCATTCAGGGTTTTATAAACCGCTACAACCAAAGTCACGGCTATAACTACATCCTAAGCGTGGGGACGTTGTACGCCGACCCTCGGCTATCGATAACCGCCGAAGTTCTCAAAGGTCTCAACGAGGAGTACGCTGCCGAGCACGCCAAAAACGCTAAAAAGTAGCTAGCCACGTAAGCCCACACTAGGGAATCTACTCGCAGCACAACGCGCGAATCTTCCCCACAGCTCAGCGTACTACCATGCAGATTGTAAGAGCCATAGCATTACGACTGGCACGCGCCATGCAGCAGAACATCTACGTGGTGCTGCTGGTAGTATTCTTAGTGTGGATCTCCTTTTTCGATTCCTACAGCATTCTGAGCGTGCTCGGCTCACGGAGGCGCGTGCATGCTCTACGCACACAGCGGGAGTACTACACCAAACGGATTGCCGCCGAGCGACAACGCCTCCACGAGCTGCGAACCGACCGGGAAAACCTTGAAAAATTTGCACGCGAAAGCTACTACATGAGCCGTCCGAACGAGGATGTATACGTGGTGGGCGAAGAGTAGTCGCACCGTAGGCTAGGGAGCTACTCTGTGAAAATTTTTCAGTGCCATATTGCTAATTCGAAAAAAGTACCTACCTTTGCAGTCGATTTGCAGGAGTTGGGAGCTTAGCTCAGCTGGTTCAGAGCGTCTGCCCTACAAGCAGAGGGTCATAGGTTCGAATCCTATAGCTCCCACAGGCAGGGAGAATCATCCAAGATTTCCCTCCATTCCTAGCTTGCCAAACCACCCACCTCCACCCTGTTTGGCATCCCCCCCTACATTGCCATTGCATAGCTGCGCATAGAGCAGACTTGCCACTTCCCGGCTCCATTGGCGACGGGGAGGCGGCAGCGTTGCGCACTTATCCTGCGTATGCGCAAAAACTCCTCCCCTAAGACCTCTGCAAAACTCACATAAACGGTGCGGCACGCTGCGTCGCTACAGTCTTCGAGAACTTGAATCGATTGACTAAAAACTCTTTACCCGCTAGAGGGGGAAAGCCCTCCTATAAAAGGTTGGCCACTTGCGGGACTTCTGCTGTGGTCTTGGAATTGCAATCCACACACACTGTTCAGTCGGCTACAGCACTCCGGGATTCGGTAGAACAAAGAAAAAACCGCCCTGCATAGCAAGACGGCTCAGATTCGTATGACTACTAGCCCCCGAGCTAGAATGGCTGGGAGCGAATGTGGATTAAAGCGCACGGCAACAGAAGGAGCCGATCATCCACTCGGTGATCATTCCTTTTGGACTGCCGTGCGCTTTGTCTATTCCACCGAGCTTAACAGGCGAATATGGGTAACGACACTCTACAACGAATCGTCTGATTCTAACCCGATTGCCGCGAATATGAAGCCCAATCCGTAAGCGATGATCATGGTGGCACAGGCAAACAGCGCGCGAAAGGCCACCTGCACGCTCCCCATAGTTCGCCATGCGTGGAAAAAGATGAGCAATGCGTATGCCAGTATCACCAGGTAGGCCCATACGATGTACGGCGAAAAACTCAATGCCAACGTGGCTATAAGCAGCAGAACGGCCAGCGAAGGGAAAAGGTGAACCAGTCGTAATGTTCCCCTGTGCCTCTTGCTCAGCGTTACCCGGGCCTGCCCAGAGTGCCACACCTGGCGGTAGAAGGCCCACAGCGTATCTCTACGCTTATGGTACACAAAGAGCTGCGGCAGTAGTGCGGCCTTGTGTCCAGCGGCTATAACCCGCATGCTAAAATCCACATCCTCGCCATAGCGCATGGCTGCAAAGCCACCCACCTGCTGAAACGCCCAGCTGCGCACCCCCATATTGAACGTGCGGGGGTAGAAACGATCCGTTCGCTCGCCCCCTCCCCTTATGCCCCCGGTGGTGAACGGTGAGGTCATGGCATAGCTTATAGCCTTCTGCAGTGGAGTGAAGCTCGGATGGGCATCATCAGGTCCTCCAAAAAGGGCAATGTTGGTACGCGAAGCCAGCAACTCCTCTGCCTGGGCAAAATAGTTGATCGGGATAAGGCAGTCCGAGTCAAAGAATACGAGCCAGTCCGTTTCGTTTCCTACAGCTTTCGCCCCGGTATTCCTTGCGGCGGCTGGGCCAGCATTCTCCTGGTAAATATAGCGAATCGGGAACTGGGGGGCGTACTGCTCTATAAGCTCATCGCTCCGTATTGTGGAACCATCATCCACCACCACCACCTGGAAATTGCGCACAGATTGGTCTGCCAACGATTGAAGAAGCTCTGCCAGCTCCTGAGGACGGTTGTAAACGGGAACAATTACGGTGAATAGCATCTTACGCATGACAAATTCGGTTAGGCGAACTAGAAATTCAAATGCGATAAACTCCAAACAGCCAGAAACTAAACGAGCCGTGAATCCACGTACTGCGCTATCTCACGGAACTGGGAGGGAAGAAACCAAGCAATGGAGGCATCCCTCTGCCACCAACGCATTTGCCGCTTGGCGTATCTCCTAGTATTCACACGGATAGCCTCGGTGGCCTGCTGGAGGGTGAGTAGGCCGTCGATATAGCTGAATATCTCAGAGTAGCCCACACTTTTAAGGGGTTGCAGCTCTCGGTAGGGCAAGAGTCCCTCCACCTCCTCCACCAGCCCATCGGCCAGCATCTGCTCCACCCTCAGCCCTATACGTTCGGTAAGCTCAGGCCACTCGCGCCGTAGCCCTACATTTACCACGGTAAAGGGCCTGGGTTTAGGCTTAAGTTCCATCCACTCGCTGAAGGGTGTTCCCGTCTGGAGCGTAACCTCTAGCGCCCGCAGCACACGCGCGCCATTCTGCCTGTCGATGCAGGCCCAGGTGGCTGGGTCACGCTCTCGCAATTCGGCCGCCAGCGCCCCAACACCCTCCGAATTCAGCCTGGCGGTAAGGGTCTTACGCAGCGCGATATCTGGCTCTGGGAGTGGCGCAATCCCCTTGGTGAGTGCATCGAGATAGAGCATAGACCCCCCAGTGAGGATGGCCACATGCCCTCGCTGGAAAATTTCGGCCAACCGCTGCAACGCCTCCTCTTCGAATTGCCCGCAGGAAAACCGCTGCCGCACGCTACGGTCGGCTATAAAATGATGCTCTGCCGCCTCCAGTTCCCCAGGCGAGGGGCGTGCTACGCCTATACGCAATTCTCGGTATACCTGCCGGCTGTCTGCCGACACTATTGGGCAGTGCCACAGGTTGGCCAAGGCTATGCTCAATGCTGTTTTGCCAACAGACGTGGGCCCGTAGAGCGCAATGAGATAATCCATCAGTCGCCCGTATCCTCCCGACGGAGATCGTCAAGAATCGCCTTAATATCGCTGTCAGATTGGGTTACCAGATCGTTGGTGAACTCTGGGGCCTCGCCACATCCTGAAAGGCAGCGTCCCTCTGGCGGCACACTGTCGCCTTCTACCACGGCCGTAAGCGTAATATGAAGCGCTCGGTCAGAGAGGATATCGTAATTGTAAATCAAGTGGCTACCCTCCCCTGCAAGCAGATCGCACAGCCGTACATTGCCCATGTGCACCTTTTCCTGGCTATCGGTATCCTCATCGTCAAACACATCGGTAATATTGGCGAACTCTGGGTTGGGTATCTCCAGCCCCAGTGTCCAGTCTTCCCCTGCGATGAAAAACGATGTGATATCAAAGGTGGGCATATGGAGATCGCTTAGGATGAGAGTATTGAATATTGCAAAAGTGCTCTGCGCAGCAATTTCATAGACACGGGAAAATTCGGGTCTTTCTGGATCTACTGCCGTAAATATGAAAATGGGTATCATCGCCCTGAAAGTATAGTATACGTTATAAACGTGCAAGTGGTGCTGTTTGTTACAGAGGCCGCCATGGCGCACAAAAAACGCCAGGGTTGCCCCAGGCGCACTTCTACACTAAACACTCCCATTAAAATGCCCTCGGATTCACCAACCTTTAGCTATGGAATTGTCCTGATGAGCGAACTGTAAATATCAGGAATCCAGCCTCTTTACACACCAGCTACTACCTTCCCTCCCACCGCAAACGTAAGCTCCTGCTCTAGGGATCCCCGTGAGGTGAGTGCAAGCGTAGTTCCCAGCACGGCAAGCAGCCTCTGCGCAACCTGTAATTCTACGCTACCGTTCGGGGTTAGGGGTAAATCTGATGAGGCCTCCCCTATCGGGCGCACCGGCGACATGGTAAGCCGCTCGCCCACATAGCGGATGTAAAAACGCAGTTGGGATGGATTGCTCCCAGGATTCTCCGCACCGTACACCACTACCCCTTGCTCTGCATTCTGAATGGCGCACCCCAGGAGAATCTCCAGCACCGCCGTGAGCTTCTCCACATCGACCCGTAGAGTTGGCCTTACCCCAGGGGCTATCTCATAGCGCAATGACACGAGGTCTTGGCGCTTCATCCGATGCACCATCCTTGTACCCTGCGAGAACAGCCCCTCGAAAAGGGTGGATAGCCGGCACTCTGTGGGATGGGGACGCACCTCCGTGGCCCGAAGATTCGCCAGCGTTATCATGCTATCCATAACACGCATGAGGCTAAAGGCATTCTGGTTGATCACTTCTAGGCTCTCCTTAACCTCTGGGTTCTCACTCGGGAGCGAAGCCACATACTGCGAATAGCCCACTATAGCATTGAGCGGTGTTCGCAATTCATGCGATACGTTGGCCAGGAATTCACTCTGGCTAGTGCTGGCGGCGTGCTGGTTGGGCACGGCATCCTTCTTGCGCCTGCGTACCGCCACGGGCAATGCAGCCACTAGGGCCGAACAACGTGATAATACCCGCCCAACGGTGGATGTTCCGAAAAACTGGGATATCGTGAATACAGTGGCTGCCGAGAGGAGCGAGATCAACGCCACAATGCCCAGCGCACGACTTGCCCCACCAGACTCTGCCGATGCCGTAGCCCCGCCATGCACAGGGGCTACCTCCACAGCCTCCTCAGGCTCTAGCAGCTCTTCTCCCTCCTGTGGCAGTGCCTTGAGCGCAAGGCGAAATGCAGCCTGCGCAGAATCTGGACTCTGCTGAGCTTCTGCCTGGTAGCGAGACTCTAAAGCGTAGAGGCTATCGATAGCCAAACGCTGCTGGTAAAGCGTGTCTGAGAGCTTGGCGAGGTAGGCATTGACGGCGATCAGCTGCTCGTTGGCGCGCCGGAGTTGCCCCTCGTAGCTATCCAAGAGCGCCTGCTGGGTAACGGGTTTCCGCGGGGCACGCACATGGGATGCCAACCGCAAGAAACTGGGGAGTATGAGGTGGGCATGCTCTTCTATGTTACCCGCATTGATCGAGTAGGACCACTGATCCGGTTTGCCCGCAAAGGTGCTCTTCTCGAAGGCGATCATCCACCCGGGGTCGAAAGCCGGCCGCTCGCTGATGATTAGCACTGGGTAGTCGTTGAAGAATTCATACATCTCCGGGAGCTGCGGCATCGCCGACGGGGTAACGTAGACCACGTGCGGACGCCCTTTGGTGCTACGGTTAGACCAGTCGAAGGTGTAAATGATCTCCACTGGCTTACCGTGAATCTTCCTATGCCGCACCGCCTTCTCTAGCTGGCGGGCTACAAGATTCTGCGCCCCGATGATCTCGATGTAGAATTTCTGCTGGTCGCGGATATCAGGCCACTTTATCCGGGTAGAGAACTGCAGTAGGTAGTCGACCCTAGGATCTCGTGGCACTGAATCGGAGGCAGCCCACCCTGCTAGCGGCAAGAGGAGGCATCCCAGCAGCTGCAGTAAGAATCTTGGATGACGACGGTAACGCTCCACTTTAGTAAGTACAGTTTAAGAAGGATAACGAGGGCTACTATCATGCCCTCTTTTTTTTTGCCAAATTCTCTAGAACATCTAGCGGTGAGGGTAGTAGGTAGCGTTGTTCCATGCGCTAGCTCCCTCAAAAAATCCCGTTGCAAAGGAACACCAAATAGGCGAAATAACCTAGGGTAAAAGCCCAACATTGTGGTAATAGCACTATCTTTGCAGGGCAAAGGGGCAATATTGTACACCAACGGATAAAATAGATTCTGCCCGATTCCCCAGCATGCCCTGTACTAGTTAACCCTCTCATAGTCTATGGCTAGCCTAAAGCTCTACGATGCCAGTGCCGGCTCTGGCAAGACCCACACCCTGGTGCTAGAGTACCTGACCCACCTCCTGGCTGACTCGGCCGCACCCTCCGCAGACTCCCCCACTACCCCGTGGATGCCCACCCGGTACGCCTCCACGCTTTGCGTCACCTTTACGAACAAGGCAACCGCAGAGCTGAAAAGCCGCATTGTAGGCACGCTCTACTCTCTGGTAAAAGCGGAATCCTCCCCCATGCTGCCAGACCTCGCCGCTGCCACTGGCCTTGGCGTAGCCACCCTGAGAGCGCGGGCCGCACGTTGCCTTAAAGCGATACTCCACCACTACTCCCAGCTGGGGGTAAGCACCATCGATAGCTTTGTAGAGCGCATGGGCAAAAGCCTATTCTGGGAGATTGGGGTACCTGGCGACACCCGTGTGATGCTAGACCAAGAACGCCTAATAGACGACGGAATTGTACGCCTGCTCAGCAATCTTGATCCTGAGAGTGCCATTTTCTCCTGGATTCGCACCCTAATCCTAGAAAACCTAGAGAACGGACAGCCCTGGCATCTAGTGCCCGCCGTGCAGAAACGGGCCCAGCAGCTATTCCAACCCGTGTTTCAGCTCATGGCGCCCGAAAAGCGCGCGGAGTTCTTCTCGCCCACCCTGCTCGTTCCGCTACGCAAATACCTCACCGAGACTGCCCGCGAGGCGCTGAACTCCCTGAAGCAGCAGGCCGAAGTGCTCGAGAATCTACGCCTACAATTCGGGATTGCTACAGACGTCTTCAGCTACAGTAGCAACGGGACATCGCATTGGGACAAATCGGTAGCCAAGGTACTCGCCCACACCGAGGGCGACCTCCCAGAGCTGGGTAGCCGCGCCATAGCCGCCTGCCATGATGGCGAGCTGTGGTTCGCCAAAAGCATACAGGGGCGTAGCGCCCTCATAGGCATCGTAGAGCAGCACCTGCTTACCCCCTACCGAGAGTTTATAGTCAGCTACATCCGCCTTTGCGCCCTCTACTGCACCGCTACCCGCACCCGCAATCTACTCCCCCACCTAGGCATGCTCCACGACCTACGGGAGTGCATCAACACTGCCGAACTCGAACAGCACTCGCTGCTGCTGGCCGACACCACCTCGCTGCTAGTGGCGCTTAGCGGGGGTGATGACCTATCCTTCGTCTACGAGAAAATGGGGACGAGGTATGACAGCCTCCTGATCGATGAATTCCAAGACACCTCCCGCCTCCATTGGCGCCTACTCGCCCCCTTGGTCCACAACAGCCTCGCGCAAGGAGGCATCTCGCTCCTGGTGGGCGATGTGAAGCAGGCCATTTACCGATGGCGGGGCGGCGATTGGCAGCTCCTAGCCAGAGACATCCCCGAGGAGTTCGCTAGGGTATTCGGCATCGATAAGCACGTGCTAGAGTACAACTACCGGAGCTCGCCCTCCGTGGTGAAATTCAATAACCAACTATTCTCCAAGGCACTAGAGAATCTCATCGCATTCTGCGCAGAGAAGGCCAACAAAGCCTACCCTCCAGAATACGAGGCTATAGAAGCCTACCCAGAGTTGAAAAGGGCCGTAGACCAAACCCTTTCCCAATTCACCACCACGCTCCGCGCCGCCTACGAGGGGCTCCAGCAAAAATCGCCTCGGGAAGATGTAGATGCTGGGCACGTGGAACTGCTACTAGCCAAAGAGCCCGAAGTCAGCCCCCTGGAGAATGCTACCGCAGAGGAAGAGAGGGCGATCTCCCAAGCCGTCGTAGAGCTCACCCTCCAGCAAATAGACCACCTTATAGACACTGAAGGTCTAGCCCCCAGCGATATAGCCATACTCGTGCGCCGTAGCAAATCTGCAGTACCCATTGCCAACGCCATTCTAGCCCACAATACCCAGCGCGCCAATAAATACGGCGTGGTGAGCCAAGAGGCCCTGCTACTCGACCTCTCGCCAAACGTTCAGTTCATGCTTGCAGCCCTACGCGCTGTAGCAGGCGTACACTCCCACGTAGACACCGCCCTAATAGCCCGCCACCTCGATTCGCTACAGGGATTCTCTCCCCTAGAGTGGGCATCCAGACTCATGGGGCTCTCCCCGCGAAAAGCATCCCACCAGTCCCCGCAGCTTTCCCCCAGCACTTCCCGGCATGACTGCACTCCTCCCAAACCCCACAACAGCATGGTGGATAGTACGCTAGCGTGGCTGCGCCGCCTCCGCTCGCTCCCGATACTCGAGGCCTTCGATGCCATTGCCGAGGGGCTAAAGCTACCCACCTCGCCCGGGGAACTCCCCTACCTCTCAGCCCTTCGCGATATGGTGCACAGTTTCCCCTCAGAGCAGGGAAGCACCCTAGCGGCATTCATCCAGCGCTACCAAGAGCAGGATGCCAGCAAGCGGATGCTGCCCCTTAGCCAGTCGAGCAGCTCGGTGAATGTGCTCACTATCCACAAGGCGAAAGGGCTGGAATTCAAGGCGGTAATATGCCCAGAGGTAGATTGGGATATAATAGCCCTCCCCTCCCTGCAAACCGAAATTATCTGGGCTCCCCCCGTTGGGCCAGAGCTGGAGAATCTACTGCTGCCTACACGCCTCTCGCTCGGCAATGGTAACAGCAATAGCCCCCTCCATGCACCTGCGGTACTCGAGGAGCATTGCCTAGCCGGGGCAGACGCCCTAAATCTCCTTTACGTTGCCTTTACCCGGGCCAAAGACTGGCTCTCGATAATCTACGCCCCCAAGGGGAAAAAGACCGAGAAATCCTCCGTGAAAAGCACCCAAGCGGGCAAGAAAACCAACGGGCGCACCTACACCCAGCTGCTAGAATCAGCGCTCGCTGCCATTGGTTGGGACTGCGAGGAAGAGGCCGATACCCACGTAAAATACAGCCTGGGAAGGTTTTCCGCAACCCCTTCAGCCCCCTCCGACACCCCGATTGCGATTCGCCCGCCATCCCGGGAAGAGCGCCCCCTCTTCGCCACCACCCCGCTCCCCATTCGGATATCCATTCCCGAACGCAATACTCTGGAGTACGAGCAGGCCACGCGTCGCCGTGCCGCCAGAACCCTGGGCGAATCGTTGCACGCCCTGCTACAGGCTGCCAATAAGGCCGAGGATATCGCCGCGGGTATCGCTGCCCTGTCGGCTAGCGGGATGCTAAAACCCGAGGCTGCCAGCCAACTCATAGCCACCATCGGCCAAATGGCAGGAGAGCCGCCGCTTGCCCACCTATTCTCTGGCGATTACACCGCCATCGCAGAGCGGGATATCCTAGCCCAAGACGGGCAAACCCACCGTCCGGATAGGATTGCCATTTCTGAATCAGAAACCCTGGTGGTAGACTTTAAGTTCGGGCGCCCGCAAGCCTCCCATAGCCGCCAGGTAGCCCGCTACTGCCAGCTGCTGCAAGAGCTGGGATACGCACGCCCGCAGGGGTACCTCTGGTACCTGCGTCCAGACACAGGCCAGGGGGCCCTGGTAGAAGTACCAGCAACCCCCTAGCACCGCTGAAAGTGGTGTAAACTAGAGTATTTTCTATCCCTTTCTCTTCTATAGCGCCTGGCTTTGCCCAGGCATTTTTTTTCAATCCTGTTCACCAGATGCCAAGCAGGGATTCTTCCTGCCCGCCCATGGTGCAGAGGGCGGCGTACCGTTCACCCGCTTTCGCCCCATCAGTCCTGCTCGCTCCAATCATCGTCCACATCGTCTACCCAATCATCCTCATCCTCTAGAGATGCGGGCTTTCCCTTATCCCGCATTTTGTGCAGCACACCATTTCGAGCTACCCAAAGCCCCCCGTTGGAATCGATGTCCCGATAGAACCACACATCCCCATCATTCTCGATCAAGTCGACCGCCGTGGGGTCTACCCGCAGGTACACGCCCTCGGGTAGATACAGCCGGCAGCTCACCCAGCAAACGTAGCCACTGGGCATTTGCCGCATGCTATAGCGCATGGGGAATCGTATGGTATCGCCGCTGAGCGTAGGCCTATAGCGCACCTGATGGTTAAGGCTGAACTGGTCTGCCGAGAAGAGCGAGAAGGACTGCCGTTTCACCTGCAGAGTGCCCACGGAGTCATCAGTAGCCCGCACCTCCAGCTCCACGAGCCTATCCATCTCCTCCACCTTCACCATCCCCCCGTAGAGCTGTCTGAACGAGAGACTCTTCCTCGGCCTCTTCCCGTCCGTTTTCCCCAGAGCTTTCCCCACCCCCACTAGCGTTACTGTATCACCCGGCCTTACACGGAGGGGGTACTCCCGCGAAACCGTCTGCGTATTGTAGAACGCCCCGGTATCATAATGGACAGCAAGCACCCCGAGCCCAACTAGCGCAGCCACCCACACGCCCAGGGCTATGAGGCTCGCCACCCTGTTCACCCGAAAGCGCGTGAGGCAGCGCAAGCCCAGCACGAAGAGAAAGCCCAACGGGATAAGCACCACCAGCTCTATGAGCAGCACCCAAGGTATCGAAAGCCCGTAGGTGCCGACAATCGAGCCCAACGTCTGCCCAAAATCGCCGAGCAATTCCGTATCGAACCGCCGCACCATGGCGAACGCCCCTATCAGCATGCCCACCGCGCCCACGGCACTGGCCACCACCAAAGTCGCACCCACCACCATCACCAGGACACGCAGCAAGCCCAGGAGCGCTGTACCCAGCAGGCTCAGGAGCCCAAGGAATACATTCTCTGACCGCCCCCCCATACGCCGCCCGTCTCGCGCCTCGCCCCGAAGATTCTGGTACTGCGAACGGATCTCATCCTGCAGACGGTCGAAGGTGAGCGGCTCACCCTTCATCTCCATTTTCTGCAACGGGGTAACCGCCTTGGGAATAGCCAACCACAGCACTATATACACCAGAATGCCAGCGCCATACATGCATGTACCCACGATGAATAGCAGCCGGAAAATCCAAGGCGAAACCCCGACCCGCAGCCCTAGGCCCGCGCATACACCCCCGAACACCCGATGGTCGGGATCACGATAGAGGCGAAGCCGCTGGTGGTAGCGCTCAGCCTGCTCGTGGTCATTCACCACCGCCTCGGGCGCGATGTCATCAGGTGTCCCTATCTGCTCTATCGCGCTGCGCACCGCATCGGCAGTCAGACAGCCGACAGCAAAGCCCGGCGTGCCAGAGAGGAGCTCGGCCAGACGCTCCTCTATGCTTTGCAGCACCTCGCGCCCCTCTGCCCCACTGCCAAAGCGGGCGATGAGCGAATCCAAATAGCCGCGTAGCAGCTGGTAGCCTTCCTGGTCTACAGTAAAGCTGTATCCACCTAAACTGATGTGCATCACCTTTTCCATGGCTATTCCTCCGTAGTTTTTGCCCCTGTTTCGCCGTTACTGGCAAGCAGCGTGTTCACCGTCTCTACCGTGGCGTACCAGGCCTTTTGCAGTATATCGAAGTAGGCTATGCCCTGCGGCGTAAGGCTGTAGTACTTGCGCGGAGGCCCCTGCTGGGATTCCTCCCAACGATAGCCCAGGTATCCCTGGTTCTTGAGGCGCGAAAGAAGGGGGTAAACCGAGCCTTCCACCACTATCATCTCCGCCTCCTTCAGGGCATTCACCAGATCGGTGGTGTAGGCATCGCCCCGCTGCAGCGCGCTGAGTATGCAAAGCTCTAGCACCCCCCTACGCATCTGCGTTATCACATTCTCCACATTCATCTCACTCATGGCCAAATCCTCCCTTATTGACTAAACCTTGGGCCAACGGCTAACCCTGGCTGGGCTGGGCAAGCACCTCTGCCCCATTCTCCTGTTTGAAACCCCATCCTCCATACGCTACGCCATGCTGGCCTAGCGCGCTGCGGCCCAGCGAGTACCCGGGTAGATCCGTACCGTAACGATACCGTAGCGAGGGCGATGCGCGCTGCGCCGACGATCTAGAAAAGCCAAAAGCATCCGTTCCATGATTCTATTCAGATTTTAATCCAACCATACTCTTACAGGTTCGCATAGCGATGCCTAGAACGCCTCACGCTGCAGGTTCTCCGGCGTTATCGGGATCCCCTTCATCTCCAGGCGCTCCGCTGGCGTTCGGGCTGCCGGCAGTGCTATCCAAAGCACAAGATAGATCCAGAACGTGGCCGAGCCCAGCAGCAGCCCGAGCCCAGAGAGCACCCGCACCAGCACCACATCGAGCCCGGTGTAGTAGGCCAGCCCGCTGCATACGCCCCCGAGCACCTGATTCCGCGTGTCTCGGTATAGCCGACGACTACGCCCGCCCCAGCTGGCACTCGCCCGACGGGGAGGGGTGTCTGCATTCCCGTACTCATCGGCCTGCCCCATTATCCGAATCACACGGTTCACCTCTTCCAGGGTAACCACTAGCCCCTTGGCCCCCCGCCACTCCCAGAAGTAATCGCCTATCCGCGCCTCCACATCGGCCATCACCTCCTCGGCATTCACGCTCCCCCCTACCCTGCCCTGCACCTGCTGTAGGTAGCTATCCAGCGCCGCCCAAGCATCCTCTTCCAGGGTCAAATTCCGCCCCCCAAGACTTACCTGTACCGCCCGTTTCATAGCATCGCCTCCTATTAGTTTCCATCCATTAGTTTCACAATGCAAATATAAAGCAAATTTCACTACTAAACATCACAAGGTAGTAAAAATATTTTCAAGATTCTCGTAACTCGCTATCTGTTAATGATTCACGATTCTAAAAAAAACATCCTCGCCGCTCTGCCCTCCCAACCCTCAAATTGGGGCAAAAATGGGCGCATTGCACTGATATTCTGAATAATAAGCAAGAGAAACTGCTAGCTCTGATCCCCTACCCCTAAAGTAGCTCCCGGGGTGCGCTACGCGCCCACCTCGGGGCTATATGCTCCCCACCTCCGCCGTACCATCGCCGTACCTGGGCCGCTTCATCTTCGGATTTCGCTACGAAATCCGAGGATGCACTAGAGGAGGTACGGCGATGGTACGGCGGAGGTGGGGAGTTGGTCTAGTTTTGACCATGCAGAATGGCCTTGCTAGCCAGCCCGACTCAAGGCATCAAAAAGGGGACTCCGAAGAGTCCCCTATACTGGTTTTCAACGGGTTCTACCCATTTCCGCTAATTGCTCAGCCGGTTGACAGTCTCGCTGTTCATCGAATTGTACATGCCGGCCCTACGCACCGCACCACCGAAATGGTAGGTTATGGCAAACTGGAACGTTCGGGGCTGGCGCGATGTAGTGGTTATCGTATTGCCATTTCGGGAGATTTCGGTGCTTATGCGGTCGGCTGCCGTCAGGTTCATCACCCCTGCGCTCAGCCGGAGCCGCCGGTTGAAGAGCCTGCATACCAGCTCTGCCGCTAGCGTGAACCGTCGGGTTCCCTCGGTGTTTGCGTAGCGCTCAGCACCAGATTCAGTAGCCTCCACCTCGGCAGCCAGGATCTGCGAACGCATGAAGTAGAATGTTGCGGCACCCTCCACAAAATAGCTCCAGCCCCCTACGTATGGTCTGAGCTCTGGGCGATTCCCTCGGGAACTCAGGTAGTAGACCGCTGGCGAGAGCCTCCCCTCAAGCCAGAATGCAGGATTCCAGGTGTAGCTAGCCTGTAGTATAAAGGCCTGGGTAGTAGCCGCATTACGCCAAATGGAGGTGGTTACCGAGGTGGCGGGGTCGGTGATGCCAAAGCGGACGATGCTGTTCCCTACGTAGCGGTGCGAGAAAGAGGCGGTGAGGTTATTATTGTAGGTGTAGGTAAGCGAGGTATTGTACGAAAGCGAGGGGCGGAGCTGAGGGTTACCGACCCACACGGAGTAGGCATCGTTATAGTTAGGAGAAAGGGTTTACCGAAACGAAGGAGGGTCGCCCTATGCGGGTAGAGCCGCTCAGGGTGAACACGTGCCTGTCCGCTGGGGCATACCGCAGGTAGAGGGTGGGGAATAGGTTATTATACGAACGGCTAAACCCATCGTGCCTGTCGCCGCTCTGAACCCCGCGGGTAGTGGTAAACTCATCGCGCAGCCCGAGCTTCAACGCCAGCTTGCTGTGCAGGAAGACCGTAGCATCGGCATAGAGGGCTGCGACCCCCTCGGTGTAGCGAAACCGATCATGCTGGTCAGGGAGCGCAGGGCGCGCTAGGTAGTCTGCCGAATCCTGCGTTTGCGTATACACATACGAAGCGCCTACCTCCAGCTTTACCTGCTCGCCCACGGGGCTCTCAAAATCGACCCGTGCCGAGTAGGTGGGGATTTTCCTATTCAGCCTATTGTCAAAGCGATAGCCGCTAGCCCCCTGCGCGCTGTACTGTCCCCTGTGCTGCAGGGTGTAAAGGAGGTAATCGGCCTCCAGGCTCAGGGAACGATTCCCTGCAAACGCCTTGGTAAGGTGCAGATTGGCATTGTGCCGAACCACATCGTAGCTCGCGCTATTGTGCCCGCTGTACTTCCCGGTGCGCCCCGGGGTGGTGAAGGTGGCCTCATCGTCTATCTCCTCATTGGGGATAAACTTGAGGAATGCGTAGTAGGCGCCCGCAGAGAGGGTTTCGGTAATGTCATAGTCTGCCCCGACCTTGGCATTCAAGTACCGGTTATCCACCCGTTTCTTCTGGTTGGTAGCCCACTCCTGCCCTGCGAATCGGCGCGTGGTCTCGGTATGGTACTCCCGCCAGCCTAGCCCGCCACTCACCTTGGAGTAGAGGAGGAGCTTGCCCAGCTTGGCCTTTAGGGTGAGGTAGGGCTCATTCATGTGCGCATAATCCACATAGTGCTGATCTTGCACCGCGCCCCCAAGGTAGTCTGACAGGTGCTTGCGCTCTACGATATTGATGACCCCCGCGTTGCCCTCCGCAGAGTACTTGGCGGGCGAGGTCTCCATCACCTCTATCGTTTCCACTTCGGAGGCCTGGAGATTGCGGAGGTAGGCGGCAAGCTCCGCGCCATTCATCCGTAGCTGGCGTCCGTTCACCAGCACTATCAGTTGCCCCTTCCCCACCATCTCTACACCGCCATCTAGGCTAACCCTTAGCCCGGGCGTATGGCGTAGCAGGTCTATGGCTGTTCCACCCAGCTTCGCCAGGCTGCGGGCATCGAGTATCACGCGGTCTACGGCACGCGTCACCAGCGGGCGCTTGGCATTCACCACCACCGCGTCTATCTCCTTGCTCGAGGGCTTAAGGAATACCTGCGGCATGCTCGTATCGCCTGTGATTTCGGCGGGTATATCCTGCTCCTCGTAGCCTAGGCACTGCACATGGATCGTCTGCCGGCCCCGGGGGATCCGCATGGTGAAGGCGCCTTTCGCGTCGGTAATGGCCCCGGCCTTGCACACCGTGTCGGCCAGGCTCACGGTGGCGAACTCCACGGGGTAACCGTTGGCGTCGAGCACCGTTCCACGGAGGGTAACGGTGGTAGAATCCTGGGCAAGCACCCTGCCTGCCAACACCAGGAGCATGGAGAGCGAGATTACAAGAATGTTTTTCATATAAGTTCGGCTTTATACTGTGATATGAGACGTTTGGTTTGGAAATCGAGGAGGAGGTACTCCTGTAAAATAGGTATCATGTAATTCATTGTAAAACCCAACGTTATCCACAGGACTACCCTAGCAGATTTCAGCTTTTTTTCGGATTACACACCAAGCTGTAGCGTGTGGCACAGCGCACGAAGCCATACCCGCTAGCAGGAATCGTGCCTCCTACCAGCCATCCTCGAACCTATACCCGCCACTACGTATTAGCGGGCGTTGCCTATAAGCGCTGCGAAATTACCGCATCGGTTTGGATCGGGAATTACCCGAATGGGTAATTTTTCGGAATTTGGAAGAAACCTCAAATCGAATTCTATGTAAGGTTCTATTAAATAAATAGTTATACTATATAGAATTATTACGTATTGGAAATGCAATCCGTCTACGCCCACATTTTTGCTACCTTTGCCGCCAGAAAATAGCCGTTTGCAATGCTCGAAAATCTCCTTGCTCCCGCTTTTTTACGCCCAAAAGTCACCGAGGAAGACTATAAAAAGCTCCCCATGATCCTGCAGGGTGTAGAAGCCGCGGCAAGGCTCTCCTACATGCCGACCTACGTGGTGGACCTCAACACGCAGCGGTTTGTCTACGTTTCAAAGAACCCGCTGGCGCTTACTGGGGGAAAGCACGATGATTCTGACCTCGGCCCCTGCCAATTCTACGCCGATCACATCCCCGAGGAGTGCCTGGAATTCCTGATGGAAGTCTCCCAGATTAGCTACCAATTCCTGGCGGCTCAACCCCTTGAGGATCGCTGCCTATTCACCCTATCGTACAATCTAAATCTCCGAGCAACCAAGGCTGACCAGCCCGCGCTCATCTACCACCAGTGCACGCCTTTGGCTTTAGATAGGGAGGGCAACGTCTGGCTCTCATCCCGCACCTTTGCGCTGCCGCATACCGATAAAATCCACGAGGCCTACCTACGGAAAGCGGGCAGCCCGCAACGCTGGTACTACAATCGCCAGCTACGGTGTATAGAACCCTGCGCCCCCCTAGCCCTAGACGAGAAGGAGGTAACCGTGATTCGGCTCGCCAGCAGAGGGCTCTCCGTAGAGGACACCGCAAGGCTGATGCGCAAATCGGTCGATTCGGTAAAAAAGTACCGCAACTCGCTCTACGAAAAGCTCGGGGTTAGCAGTATGACCGAGGCCATAGCCTACGCGCAATGCCACCATCTACTATGATGAGAGAATGCTGAAAAAGGGCAATGCGCGATGCGGAACGGAGCTGTAAAATGGTACTCGATCTATTGTAATCGATTGATTAAAACTATTTTAATCGTAATAATGGGCAAAGCATTCATCTACAAATAAAACACACATCCCTAGTTTGGGTTTGGGGCTCACAATGCAGAGAAGGGGTGATGCGTCTTTTCCGGCGCATCACCCCTTCTTCTGCACTCTACTGCCGCGCTAGGCGCGGGTATATTGCCCCGTATTCTCCTCTGGCACGCCTACTCCTTATTAAACCGCAGGATGAGGGTCTGCCCGTCGTCCATCTGAAGCCTGAGCAGGTAGATGCCTGAGGGCAGCGAGTGCACAGGGATTCTGCACTCTGCGCCTCCTCCGCACCTCCCCGTGAGGTGTACCGTTCCACTGATGCCCACTACGCTATAGGCCCTCAGGGCTTCGGCATGGGTAATCACTGCGGTCTCGGCTACCAGGTTGGTTAGCAATTTTGGGGGCCGGACATCCGCCACAGGATTCACTACCCCAGTGGCCCGGAAGTCGGCCTTCACCCTCACGTTGCCCTCTACGGTATACTCCCCAGCCGTTTCCGTGGCCTTCAGCCCCTCTATGCGCAGGCTGTTGGGTACCAGCTCAAACCCCTCGGATGCCTGCAGCTTGAGGGTTAGGGTGTCGCCATCGAGCACCGTGTCGTTCGGCTGGAGGGCCTGCTGGAGGTGGTGGCGCGAGAGGATGATCTTTCCGCCACCCCGAATCGCCAGCTCCTTTACTCTGTAGGCTATGCGGGCGAAGATGACGGACACCGCCACGGGCTGGCTGAGGGTGAACAGCCCTCCGTTTGGGAATCCCAGATTCTGGCCCACCTGGAGCTGCTCTACCTGGAAGTGGGGGGCAGGGGAGGCCAATACACTTACCAAAGTCCCCTCGAGAAGATTGAGTTCATCTTCTGCCTTCCCAAGCTCTGTGGAGGTTTTAGGAAGGCCTGGCTCCGTATAGGTTACAACTAGTTTTCCAGGCCCCTGCCTCTTAATCGAGAGCGGATTGCGCGGTATCAACGCAATATTGACCTGCACGGTGGTGGAGGCGACTAGTGTGAACTTGTATTCATTCGGATTATCAGCTTGTAGCAAGGCGTAACTAGGCTCCACGCTCTTTAACCGATAGTCTCCCTCGGGTACTGCCACGCTTAATGTTACCTCCACTCCTAGTGGCAACAATACTGTTTGGTCTGCGCCATCTACTCTAACCTGCTTGCTCTCTTTTGCCAAAACCCAACCCACCGTATAGAAGCCCACAGGCGTCCCCTTCAGCAGCACTGGTACTACCGAAACGGTGGGTGTTGATACGATCACGTTACCCATCACCCTGTATTCGTTCTCTTTGCCAGTGGGTTTTGCCCCCTCTACCACAATGGATGTAACGAGCTGCTCGTCGGGCAGGCTATTATCCACGAGGATGGTAATAGTATCAGCAAAATGCAGGACTGTAGAATTATCAATAGTATCATTGCCCCGACGGACAAGTACGGATACACCAAGTTTTTCCTTGACGGTAAGCAGATAATTCTGCCGTTTGAACCATACGGCTAGCTCAGCCTTCTGGGTCGCCCGCAGTCGAAATACTCCTTGCCCCTCGTCTACCAGACCTGTTGCGCTAACGCCAGGCTGGGCAAGCGTTGGCTGCGCACTGGTATAGGCCGCATAACCTGAATCGGGCAACGCCTTTGCCAAAAGCCGCCCATTCCAATCTACCTCCACTTTCGGACCCTGAAGGATATGAGCCGTGTCCTCCACCGCTTCATTATACACCAGAAGCTTCCCCTTCCCGTGCTCCTTAAAGGTAAGGGGAACACGCTTGGCTACAAAGGAGTTGACCGTAACTTCCGCATCTTCCTGAATCTTGTATGTGAACGGCCACACCGCATTGTCAGTACCGTACTTTTCGGGTACTTCCACTGCGCCAGAACAGCTTATACTGGGATAGCTACCCGCCTTGCCCTTCACCACCACGGTGAACTGTGTACCTACCAGTAGCTTATCGCCTGGATTTACAGTCTTTCCCTTCACTTCTACGGTTAGCGAATACTCATTACCTTCGGCATCATGGGCAGTTGTGGGATATTTCAGGCTCTTCCACTTACTCTCATCCTTGGCTATTTCGGACTCAACCTTTACTTCAGCAGCCCCGGCATCCACAGAATAGACATGCATCTCACTCCAACCTTTCTTTTGCGGATGGCTAGTATCCACGGGGACAACTCGCTTTTCTGTAGCTCCTGTTACTGTAAGAGAGCTTAGCCTATAGCCATCTGGAAGTCCCGTTCGGTATATCGTGAGCGTATCGCCCTGGGGTATCTCTGCTATCTTTTGGCGTAGGTAGTCATCCCAGTAATCGGAGAATATCTCAAGATTCTGAAAATCGCCCAAATCGTAAGTATAGGCAATCTTTGCCCATAGTCTAGCATCGCGTGTGTAGGTAACCTTTACCTCCACATCTCCGTTCACCGTATAGGTATTCTGCTTACCCTGCACTGGGGTCGCACCCGTAACATCGACTCGATAGGCAAAACCTAGAACCTTAACCTGTACGGTTATCTCATCGCCAACCTCAAGTGCTGTTGAGCCAGAATGAATTTGCTTACCATTCTGTAGCACGGTGATCTTTGCTCCTGGAGCTTTACCCACTACCGTCACAGTAAGCCGATGCTGGGGACGCACAAAGGTTAGGAATTGATCCACACAGTCAAAGCCACCGTAGCCTTGATTAGCAGGCGTTGCAAATGGTTTTCCCATGCTCTCCACGTCCCCCGTGGACACGCCGCCCCCTCCCGTCTGGTTGGCAAAGCCCAATAACTTTCCGTTTCGGCTAGGCACCGGGCCAGCCACTGGCACTTGCAGGTAGCTTTTAGAGAAGAGCGCAGGCAAAAATGCAATGAATTCTCCCGCGGTGCTATGGCAGGCTAGTCCTATAGCCCAGTCTGATTCACTATCGCACAAATCCACTTCCACCCTAGTCCCCTCGAAGTTAATGAAGGAACGGGCAGGGTCTGGTGTGTTCCCAAAAGATTGCCCGGCATACACCAGCATAGTGTAGACCTTACCGTCAACCACAGCAAGCCCCTGCCCGTGGGCATAGCCCGCTACCATACTAGTTCCACGGAGTAGATGCCCATCGGCAGCATCTAGCACGCCCCAGTAGGCCGCCGCCTCAATATCCTTCTCGTCAGGGTCTGTCCAGTGGCTACTCCCCCAGCTAACCTCTGTGCCGTAGGTTCCTACCACGTATACCTCAGAGCCCACCTCTGCCATTCCGCTAGCCTCGCAATCGCCAGGCAAACGGGTCGCCCACACGGGTGCAGTTAGATCGTAGTCGAGCTTCAATAGCAAGCGTACTACGCAGGATTCTGCCAACTCTACCTCGTGCCCAAAGAGTTTCACCCTATAGGTGTTGATACCATCGCCAACTAGGGATACCGACACGTATACCGCATCGTGCGCAACGATGATACGATGGACACTCTCCTCTCGCTGCGCATTGGGCGACTCAACCACCCAAGTCTTTTGCACTATAGCATCCTTATAGCGAACCACCAATAGCTCTGGGAGGAGATTGCTAGTATGTACAGTGTGTGTAAAGAGCTTAGACGCTTCGCCCAACTCTATAGTACTGCAGGTGTAGTAGGCCGCTAACGTTACCTCTCCGTTTTTCACCACCATGTCGCCGAGCGAGAACCACATCCTAGGACTAGAGCCTACTACAGCCTTACGTCTTGCCAATTCCCATGGTTCTCCAAGCTCTCCATTCTCCCCAATCTCTACAGCATAGACGTAGATTGGCCTTTGGAAGGCCGCTGCGCTAGGTGCAATGGCAAAGTTCTGGTTTACCGCCCGGACATCACCCTGGCTACTCTTTAAGATAAATAGCGTATGATCAGCTGCTTCTCGCTGCTTACGCCAAGTAGGCCGCACCGTAAACACTACGTAGCTCTTTTCGCCCTCTGCCGCAGCCTTTATATCGACCACCTCCCCATCAATGGTAGATATGCTCCACTTCACCTGCCCGTCGGGAGCTATACGCGCAAGGTAACCATTCCGATTCACAGCATCCGTGATCGGTTCCTCGGGTTTATAGACCTCCTCGGGATAACCTGGCAACTCTACATCAAAAAGCTTGAGATTGAACTCTACTTTAGCTCCCTCCCAGATTCCAAAGGCTAGATAATCTGTCTCACCTATAGGTACTAGCCCCTCTTGTTTATCCCTATTCGGGCAACGTATACCGCCCACAGAGGATGCGCGTACCCCCATGGTAGAGAGTGCCGTATCCCAAGGCTTTTGAGCCAACGTGCCAATGCTTGTTGCTAAGAGCAACAGCACCGTACTTGCTAGTAAAAATATTCTTTTCATGACTCCTGAATTAAGAAACTAGTTGAAACAAAACCGACAGGCATAGCGAGGAGTGCAACCATGCGTTCTGACAAGTCCTACACGGTATTTTTCTTTTTAACATGATAAGTGTGGTTTCAAAAAAAATCTGAACCTGTAGATTTACTGATTTTCGTATAGAAATGGATTATCCTTTACCCCTACCTCTCCATTGGGTTCTAGGAACCCAGGGTATACCACAATGCCAACGAAATCCGCTCCTCATAGGATGACTGTCCCCGAGAAGTGAAATAGCCCAAGTTGACCCTAAGCCCGAGAGTTTGCTCTGATGCCAACTGGCGGGCAATCCCTACTCCACCTCCAATTCCCCAGAAGCTCCTACCTAGATACTGGAGTAGACCTAACTCTTCCGATTGAGGAGGGATGCCATCGGCTAGCGGAATTAGCTGAGAAATCGCTCCCAGATGCATGCGGTAATTTGCATCGAGGGATAATCGCCACGCTGCCAATGGCACATCAATGCCTAGCCCAAGCTTTCCACCCACCTGCCGAGCAAGCCAGTAATACCTAGTCACCAAGCTCGTCGATCTGGTTCGCACACCATAGCCAACAACTCCCAGTCTGCCATCACCCCAAGACCACCGATAGGATAGCAACGCTCCTGCACTATATACATGTCGAACGCCTCTCCAACTCGTGAAACGGGCGTACTCGCGCATCTCCACTATAGATGGTGCCACATGCACAGTAACAGCATCGTAAAGGACCTCGTAGCCTAGGCGACGAGCCAGCCGATACCCTCCCTGAAACATGAGTCTGAGATCGGCAAAAACCATCTTGCTACTAGCCCTAATGTTCACACCTAAACCTCTGGTAGCGCTTACCACGGGGAGTTTACCATTATCAGAACCAGTAGTACTACTTTCCAACTCTGCCCACAGAGTATGTACGCCACTAGCAGTTGCTTGTAGTTGCCCACGGGCCAACCAAGCAGCTCGGCTGTATTGCTGGCTAAAAGATTTCTGTGGAATGCTGAGATAATGGTCATAGAGCCCGAGGCCTAGTGCGTAGTAGTAAGTATCCATCCTATCGCCTACCTCTGTTTGCACTGAGAGAGCCTCGTGCAGGTATCGAAACTCCAACTCCATGCTGGCCATAAACAGCCCGAGTAGCAAAGAGCTGGCCACGTGTAGCCCAAGGTCACCACTCCGTCCCCTCACACGAGGATCTTCCCGACTAAAATGCGTAATTCCGCTATAATCCCCTCCAAGTCCCAAGGCCAATGAACCCAGCTTGTAGCCGAAATTTCCAGCCAACGAGTAGCCCTCCTTCACCTCTCGCCTAGGCAAGCCAACCGTCACTAGGTAGGGGTAGAAGAGTCCAGGACTAGAAGCTAAACTACCATATACTCCCCTCTGTATCGCACGTTGGTAGCCTGCCTTACCATGTACAGCCCAGCGCGGTGTACATAACACCCCCTGCGACTGGAGTATGCTCGTAGAAGCTTGCCTCCCAGCATACGGGAGGTAAAGAGGGCTTGGCGAACGACGATACCGATACCCGGCCTCTACCTGTAGAAGATTTTTCCGCAGGGTATCAGCCAGCGGCCAGAGGGAGAACCCCGCCACCGAAGAGCTGTCCCACGTATCAGCAAAGCTCCCGATCTGCTGCCCAAATACTACGATGCCACAAGTCGGTAGGCACAGAAAAACGGCTAGGAGTACTCGTAGCATGGCAATCCTACTCTTTTACCACCCTTGGACTCGGCTCTGCATTGGGTATGAAATCGACGGTGGAGTTGTTTGTATCCATGAGGATATAGCGATCACCATCCTTTCCTGCCACCTTTCGGCGTACAGTCTTGGCTATAAATGCGTAATTGCAGTATGACCAGCCCGCATCAACTGTTGGAGTAAACACTAAGCATCGGGGACCTTGAGGGGCTGCACACTGCACCCCATCGAGTATGTAGCGCTGATCTATGGCATAGAAATGCGCCGTGCTACCATTGGGAAATTTGCCCGTTGCCTCATACCTTTTTAGAAAGCTCTCCATATCGCCTTCCCCCTTCATAATAAAGAAGCCCTCATACCCCCTTGAGTGGAGCGGGGTTACGGTACGAGAGAAGCTGTAGTATTTGATAAGATTCGGGACCTCAGGCACGTCTACATCATGGGGATCATCGTCATACCACTCAAAATCAGCCCCGCTAAGATCTACAGGACTCAGCGGATTAATAGCATGGTGGTTCAAGCCCTGATTGGCCAGAAGAACAGTTTTCCCAGGGGCCAACGGATGCTCACGCCCGTTCCCCGGGATGGTGAAGATACACCCCGGTACTACCCTATCTGAACCTATGTACTCAGGGAAAAAATTACTCGACTTGGTGAGCATGGTATTAGAGTAGGTGGTGCAGAACGAAACACCGTCTACGTAGAGGGTGTAGGGGGTGTTATTGTAAAGCTCAACATAATGCTCAACCTGGTAGCTTCTATCGCAACACGTGTAGTAGATCTCTTTGAATACCAATCCGCTCACAATGCTAGCAACAGATAATGGAACTTGCACAGCCGTTCCATCCTGTAGGTGTTTCACTTCTAGCGGTTTCGATCTGAACGTTTGTACACGTACCTGCGAATCGTCCACACCAGCGGCTTCCGCCTCCACTAGGTATGTACCGAAGGGAAGACGAGCCTCCACTCGTCCTATAGAATCTGTAGCTACCTCTATCTGTTTACCATTGGGGAGCTTGCGAAATTTGACACTATGCCCTTTGCGGCTAAAATTCATCTTATCAACAGGCCACTGCAGCTGAACGGATAGCATGCCGTCTCCTTCGGGGCTCGGCTCTGTACGTAGCAGGGTAATCTGCGTAGATATTCCCCCTTGCTTTGGCATTTCCACATCGTCAATCGCACCGAAAAGCTCAATCCTCCGCCCATTTTCATCCTCAAGACTCCCGTAAACCTCAACCCTGTACACACCTTCGGACAGCAATAACCTTGCCCGACCCTTAGCATCAAGATTTGACAATTTGGCATCCCCTGTAGCCGAACTGATTGCTTTCACGGTGAGACCCTGTAGGGAAAGATAGGCAACCTCCACTGGGGGGATTATCGCTACCAACAACTCCGCATCTTTCCCTTCACCCTTATAGTCAGGATTCTGCACCACGGACTCCTCTAGCTGCAACGCTAAGGGGCTCCCATTAGGCTGTACGGCATAGGTGTTGGCCACTGCCTGCCATAGACGAATAGTACGCTCCCCCACCTGATGCCCATGCGCATAGAAGTCATAATTCCCAACCTCTAGAGTATAGAGTATCGGCTGCCCTACGCGGCTTAACGTACTATCCACATGACCACTACGCACATTACGCACACGCACCCAGATACTATCGAGCTCTATGGGTTCTATTCCTTTGGGAGGAATCAGCTCTACACGGAGCGAGGCCTCTTTAGGCATTAAATCCTCCCGCTGGCAGCCTACCAGAGCCGCTAGCCCCAGTAGAATGGCTACGAATGCAGTTTTTAAGTTGATTTTTAGCATGATGAATGGGATTTATAGTCCAAATTCTGATTTTTAGCCTCCCTATGACCAAAGGCTAACTGCACAAAGTCGGTTCAAATTATCAGCTTCACTTCTGCTCCAAAAAAGGGAGAGTAGCTGCGGCGTATAAGCAGGTTGTACTTGGCTCGGTAATCGGGCATTAGACCGGCTATTCTATTGACAAAAAACGAAAGGCGGGCAAACCTGCCTATCTCCTTGGTCACCTTTAAATTTACCGTGAGTTCAAAGGGTTCTCTATCTGGATCGAAGTACCCCTCAGAGTAGGTTCGCACCAGATGTCTAAGCTCGGAGTGTGAAGCCATATCTGGGGTGAATGGCACTAAACTTCCATCTAAATCTCTATAGTAAAGCGGCATACCATCGGTAGGTAAGGTGCGGTACTCTGTAAACCACACCGCCTGCAGCATGGTGGTAAACACTAAACGAACAGCTGAAAGATGGGTGTTGAACCAGAGTTGGGTAGAGCTAAGTTGCTGTTGGCTGCCTCCAGACCAGGCATAAATACCGACATACGGGTATGGACGCCCTCCCACGGAGGTGTGCGATGGGCGGTATTCCACGGGTTCACTCGTATCATAGACCGTGCGAAACCATGCGCCAGAGAGCTCTACAGAGGTCTGAAGCCACCGGAGTTTGGGAAGACTAAGGCGATATTCAATGCCTTGCTTCACCGTTCGCTCCCCATTGCTAGGTCGGGTTACTACCTCCAAACGATGCTCTGGTACGGCCGTAAGATCCTCTATGCTGGGTTTTCCCCCACCAGTATAGGGCTTCTGGCTATAGTCGTTATACGTGTAGGGAAGATAGTAGGGTCGGTATGTAAAACCACTATTAAGCGTCTCTCTGAATAGGGTTGCGCTAAGCGATGCCGGGCCTAAATGCATCTCAAGACCTACCTCCCACTTTGCCACCGTACTTGCCCGCAACGAGAAACTGCGACGATCCTCTATGAAGGTAGTTATGATCAGAAGCCGATTCGCAGGATTTTGCGAGAAGTAGTTGAGCGACAGGAAATCAAAATAGGCCAACTCTGGCGATAGCATGTCCAGAGTTGGCCACTTGGTCTGTAGCCCCCACCCTCCCCTTAGCGTAAGAGTTCCCTCATACCCACGGAAGGCAATGCATGGGAAGGTGTAGGCTGCATTTATGCGGGGTTCTAGGTAGGCTCTACGAAGCTGGTGATAGCGTGCATCCACATTCAGCAGATCGGAAAGACGTAAGCCGATTGAAAGCTCAGTTCCTCCCCACGGCTTCCTCCAACGGGCGATTCCCTCTAGCCATGCTGACAAGGGGATGTAGGCTGGTACATCGCTATAACGCCTAGGTCGCGAGCTGGTAGGAGAACCTGGCGCAGGAGGTGTAGAAATAGAATAGCAAGCCCCAGCACCTAGATTCTTCTCAATCCTGAATTCCGTACCCGCATTCAGGGTGTGCTGTCCACTAAACAGCTCATACGGAGTAGTAAGTTCTAACTTGGCATAGCCTAACGAAGGCTTACTGACCAAGGAGTAGTTCGACAGGTATTCGTAGGGCAGATAGATCCCCTCATGCTCTCCGGCCTGCTGGTTGATGGGTAGCGCAACGCTTCCATGCAGCACCACCGTTTTCGCCCGGCGGAGCACATCCTCGGTGTAGTCGCCCGCTAGCTGCAGGGCCACCGTATGCAACCACCGAAATCCTGGCGTTATCTTGACATTGGCACTCAGCCGATAGCGTGTGTAATGCGCACGGTACGTATCCATCCGTTTCACCAGATCCGCATCGTGCCTATCCCGCTGTAGCGTTCCCACGTAGCTCGCCCGAATACCCAGCTCTAGAGGCGTATCGCCCAGCGCCAGCGCCACCGTATAATTAGCCTGCCCCGAGTAACGGCTGTAGCTCTCCAGCACCGTCCGCTCGTCGGGGGTTGCATAGGTAAACTCCACGCCCGTATACAGCGTGCCGCGCCCCACGGGGAATCCCTTGCCCAAGTAGCCCAGCTTGGTAAGGGGATCGCTCTTGGCGCGCACAGTCCAGGGGCTAACGCCGCGCTTGGGCTTGAGCGCAATCATCCCAGCCGTGAGGTCGCCATAGCGGGCGCTTGCTATTCCCCGCACCACCTCTACCTCCTGGTAGTGGTCAGTGCTGAGCATGCGGAGGTCGATCCCCCGGTTCACCAAGCTTCGCTCTCGGCTCTTCTGGTCAGCCGTCAGTAGCTGAAGATTGGCATTGTTCGATATCGGCACACCATCTTCCACGATTGCAGTGCCGAGCGCCGTATTCTCATCAGAGCCAGCCTGGCGAAGCTGCACCTGTTGCACCTCGTGGAGCTTGCCATCGGTGGACAAATGGCCTGGCAGGAACTGTAGCACATCGCCCAGCGAATTCGGTTGAATGTACTCCAAAGCCTCCTGCCCCACCTGCAGCGCGCTGCCGTTTCTCTCCGCACGCCGAGCCACTATCTGCACCTCGGGCACAGCCAACGAAGCGGGTGAAAGAGGAATGGAGAGGATGGTATCGCCCCTTAGCGTAAACACCAGTTTGCAAGGCACATAACCCATGTAGCTTGCCACCAGACGGCACTCGCCCAGCGGCACCCTAGAGATGGTGAAACGCCCATCGGGAAAGGTTACCGTGCCAATGCCTGCCGACTGCAAGTAGACATGTGCTCCTTGCAGTGGCATACCAGTAGAGGCATCCACCACAGTCCCTTGCAGCCTGGCACGCTGTCCGTACACCGGCGCTACAAGCAGAACGGCCAATACAATGAACTGCAGAAAAGAAGAAAATCTGTAGAAATACACCGATAAATAGGAAGAATTAGGATTAAACTCCCGCAAAAGTCCCGTACTCGTTCAATCATTATAGGGGGGCCTCTCTTGCAGCTAAACTGGTTTTAGTCAAGCGATTCCATTTACCAACGACCGTAGCGCTGCGACACACCGCATCGTTTAAGCGCGTTTTGTAGATGTCTTGGAATCGCACCCGCAGCCCTAAAATGCAATGGGAAACACCTCGCAACGTAAAGGATACGCCCATGAATCCAGATGCCTGCGCCTACTGTATCGAATCAGTATAAATTATTTCCAGTTGCAAAGGTAGGGTGACCTTTGGGTATAAAAAATCCCCATTACTGGGGAAATTAGGAACGACGCATAGCCAAAAACAATCGCGGTAAACTACTTATACCTAGCGCACAGATCCATTACTCCCAAGCAAAAAGGCGCATACCGCCAGCCTCAAGCTCGTACCTTCGCACCTCGTCCCAATTCACCTCCCGTAGACAGACCTCGGCATCCACCTCTCTGACTCCCGCACTCGCCTCTATTTCCACAGCGAGCCGCTTTACGCAACTATGGTTGACAACCATCAGATAGTTACGCCCCCCATTCTCCAGATACGATACCAAGGCTCCGCCTTCCCCCGTAACCAGCCGTCTAAATGGCGTGGGCAGCACCAGAGCCTTTGTCCCCCGTGGCAGATGCGTTCCAGTATGCCAAACATCCACCACCCTAGCCCCCACAAAGACCCCCGAGAGTTTTATAACCTCCTGGTTCACTCGCCTAATCAGGTCATATGTTGCACGCTTTGAGCCATCGGGCATTATGGGAGCCTCATAGTGGGGGGCCTCTTTAGGAGTAGAGTAGGTGTAGTACTGCAACATCTGCACGCCATACGCCAGATTCGTATAGATTTGCAAGCGCAGGTCAGAGAGCGTAGGCGCTGGATAGCCTCCACCACCCGTCGAATGGTGGAAGGAGGATGTCAAAACAAACGCCCAGAGCGGTATTTGTAGCTGCCTAGCCTTAGCCGAAAAGCGTTCTAGATTCTCGTACCAGCGCCCATTAACCCTGCGTTCACTCTCCCCATCGCGCTGCACAATGGGGTAAAAAGTGCAGGAGAGCATCTGTAGCGGCAGCTCGCGCGTTGCCCTGTTGAAATATTCGTTGAACGGTGCGCCCATCACCGATTCCCTCGTATCGAACGACAGCAGATTCACGTAGCTAATCCCTCTCGGATCGCACGCTTGATACTTCCGCATAATAGCCGCCGTTCGCGAGAGATCCCCCATCTTAGGCTCATCGACGGTCGTGTAACCCGCCAGGGCAGGGTGGTTCTTGAGCCTCCCGATGGCAGCCTCCGTATCCGTACTCATCTCTGGGCAGGCTACCAGGCACTTAACCCCAACCTTTGCAGATTTCTCTAGGGCATCCTCCACCATTCGTAGGCTCCCGTACCCTGAGAGCAGTTGGTGCGTAAAACCAGCATCCCGAAGAGCTTGGTAATGCTCTATACTCCAGCCCTGCGGAATACCTATCCAAGCCAACATCGGGATCTGAGAGGTGTAGGGGATTGGCTCGCGGCCTCCACCATCATCATGCTTGCAACAACCCGCCAACCCAAGCAACGCGCAGAGTGTAAAAAACAAAACACTCCTCATGGCCATAGTACGCAGCGTTCGTTTAATACCCAGCCTAGCCGATTGCTCGCATGTCCAACCTGCGCCGATTACCCTTTGCTCCCCGTGCAAATGAGGCGCTAGTCTTTCGCCCTCAAGGCTGCACCCTTTGCGCTGTGCAAAAAGCTCAGCTTGGTTTCCGAGACGATGATGGCGAGGAATATCAACACAAAACCGACAGCCAGCATAGGGGTAACCTTCTCATCAGAGACGAACACGCCGAACACTACGCAGAATATCGATTCCGTGCCGAGAATGATTGCCGCGCTGCTGGGATCGGTGTACTTCTGCCCAAGGTTCTGTAGCAGCAGGGCTATGGCCGTGGCCACTACCGCTAGGTAGAAGATAGCTGGAGTAGCCACACTCCACTGCGCCGTCGCCAGGCAGTGGGGATCCTGCACCATAACTGTAATAGCGGCAAAAATTCCCGCGAACACGAACTGCATGATGGTGATGAGAATGGGATCCTTCCCCCGGCTAAAACGCTCAATTGTAACAATATGCGCCGCGAAGAAAATTCCGCTCAATAGGGCTAAAGCATCGGGTAGCGTGAATCCCACCACGCTGCTTGCAGCCAGCTGTTCAGACGGCACCTCGCCAAACGATACGAACCCTATCCCTGTGATGCACAGCACAGCAGCTATGATATTGTACCTATCTGGTCGCACCCTGTTCACCGCCCACACCAAAAACGGCACTATGACGCAGTAGGCTGCCGAGAGGAAACCACTCCTCCCGGGCATTCCCTCGGCATCCGTAACCCCTATGGTTTGGGCAGAATGCGCCAAAAATAGGAACAAACCGATAATAGCCCCGCTCCTCACATACCCCCAGTCGATCCGCTTCAATCTCGGCAGGAATACCAATCCAAGCACCACCACCGAAATCAAGAAACGCAGGGCAATGAGCAGGTTGGGGTGAATAGTACCCGTGGTACTCTTGCTCACCACCAGCGTGCTTCCCCAAATTATGGCGACCAATAGCAGTGCCAGCCGAGCCAGCAGCCGCATTCTCCCATTCTGTTGCATAGAATCCTCCAACCTCCGCTGTTTTCGGTGCTAGCAGGCTTCTAGCCCAAGCTCTAAGTCAGCTATTATATCCTTGGCATCCTCCAGCCCCACAGATAGGCGCACCAGCCCATCGGTAATATGGCTAGCCGCCCGTTCCTCTGGGGTGTAAGGGGAGTGCGTCATGCTGGCAGGGTGTTGGATAAGGGTCTCGGTATCGCCAAGGCTCACGGCCAACGAGCACAGCTTCACCGCATTCATAAGCCGTTTACCAGCCTCCATCCCCCCCTTGAGCTCAAAGGCGATCATTGCCCCTGGGAGTGCCATTTGCCGCTTGGCCAAATCATACTGCGCAAAGCTCTTCAGCCCAGGGTATTGCACAGACTCTACCTTTGGATGCTTTTCTAGGAACTCTGCCACCTGCTGCGCATTGGCGCAGTGCCGATCCATACGGATAGGGAGGGTTTTCATCCCGCGCCCGATTAGGTAGGCCTCAAAGGGCCCTAGGCAGGCCCCAGTCATATCCTTTATCCCCACAAACCGTACCTGCTCTATGAACTCATGCTTACCCACCACAAAGCCCGCCACCACATCGCCGTGCCCATTGAGGTACTTGGTTGCGGAATGCACCACCACATCGGCCCCAAGCTCTAGCGGGCGTTGTAGGTATGGAGTGCAGTAGGTGTTGTCCACGTAAATCTGGATGGCAGGGTTCACCGCATGCACCCCCTTAGCAATCACCTCAATATCGGTAATATACATATTGGGATTGGCCGGGGTTTCCAGATACACCACCTTGGTGTTCGGGCGAAGAGCCTCTAGCACATTTTGGGGATCGCGCGTATCCACAAAAGTCGTCTCCACACCAAACCGCGTCAGCCCGTGATTCAAAAAGGCAAAGGTGCAACCGTAGAGGGTCTGCGCTGCCACCACATGCCCGCCTGCCGACAGGCTTGTCCAGAGCGCCGCCGTTATCGCCCCCATGCCGCTAGACGTAGAGACGCAATCCTCAGCCCCCTCGAGGTTGGCCAGTCGCTGCTCTATTTCCGTAGCATTCGGATTGCCGAGACGGGTATAGATATACCCCCCCTCCTCCAGCGCAAAGCGCCGACCACCCTGCTCAGCAGAGTCGAACACAAAGGTCGAAGTCTGGTAGATTGGGGTTGCCAATGCACCATACTGATTCTTAATATGCCCCGCATGTATAGCTCGGGTAGCAAAGCCCAGCCTTTCACCCTTCTTAGCACTTTCCATATTACGCAGATCCTTGAATGAATGCACTCCGTAAAAAACGAAAAAAAACGGGAGGAACACCCCTGCGGATGTTCCTCCCCAATCTTACTGCAGGAAGCTCAAAAGCACCCCAGCCGCCACCGCGCTACCGATAACCCCAGCCACATTCGGCCCCATAGCGTGCATGAGGAGGTGGTTGGTTTTATCGTACTCCAACCCAATGACCTGCGAAATACGGGCACTGTCTGGCACAGCCGAGACCCCCGCATTGCCAATGAGCGGGTTGATCTTGTTGCCCTTCTTCAGGAACAGGTTCATGAACTTGACGAAAAGGATTCCCGAGGCCGTGGCCAGCAGGAAAGAGAAGGCCCCCAGGCAGAAGATGAGCAGCGAGCGGGTAGATAGGAAGCCCTTGTTCACCATCTCCCCAGTCACAGGGTCAGCCACCATGCGCACAGCCTGCGTGGAGGCCCCCACAGTAAGCCCCAGTAGCATGGTGACGATGTCGATGAGCGGCCCTTTAGCCGTATCAGCCAGCCGTTTCGTTACCCCGCTTTCCTTTAGCAGGTTGCCGAAGAATAGCATCCCGAGCAGCGGGAGTCCAGACGGCACCAACAGCAGGGTAAGCAGCACCCCTATAATCGGGAACATCACCTTCTCCAGCTTGCTCACCTTGCGGGGCGGGCGCATACGTATCACCCTCTCTTTCTTGGTGGTAAGGAGCCGCATGAGCGGTGGCTGGAATACGGGGATCAAGGCCATATAGGAGTAGGCCGAGATGGCGATAGCCCCCATGAGCTCAGGCGCCAGCTTAGAGGAGAGGAAGATAGCCGTTGGACCATCGGCCCCCCCAATAATCCCTATAGCCCCAGCCTCGGCAAACGAGAATTCGCCCGTGAGGATAGCAATGATGTAGGCTCCGAAAATGCCGAACTGCGCAGCCGCCCCTATCAGCAGGAGCTTAGGGTTCGCTATCAGGTTTGAGAAGTCTGTCATCGCCCCTATCCCCAAGAATATCAATGGGGGGTAGAAGCCCTTCACCACCCCGAAATAGAGGTAGCTAAGCACAGAACCCGGCTCGTAGATCCCTATCTGGTAGCCCTCTACGAAAGGAATATTGCCGAGTATGATACCGAAGCCAATCGGCACTAGCAGCAGCGGCTCAAACTCTTTGGCCACGCCCAGGTAGAGAAACCCGCACGCTACCAGGATCATTATCAGGTTCGGCCACTCCATGTTGGCCAATCCCGTGATATTCCAGAATATACCCAGGTGCTCGGCCAGAAAGCCGAAGAAACCCTGAGAATCAAGAAGAATGTTCAGCATGGCCTATTCCCCCAGCGTTACCAGCGGATCGCCCTCCATCACCTGGTCGTTCACCGCCACGTGCAGCTTCACCACATGCCCATCCCTATCTGCCTCTATGCTATTCTCCATCTTCATCGCCTCCAGCACCAGGAGCACATCGCCCTGCTTCACCGCATCGCCCTCCTTGCACTTCACCGTGAGAATTACACCCGGCAGAGGGGAGACAATGGCACCAGCACCCACTGCGCCGGCACCCGCTCGTTTTGCCACTGGAGTCGCGTTGGGTGTTTCTGCCTTGGGTGCTGGGCGGGGAACCACTGGCTTAGATGCCGTGCCCGCCATTGGGATGTCCACATGGTAGGGAACACCATTCACCTCAACCTCTGCCCCCGAGTCCGTCACTTCCTTCACGTTCACCTCGTAGGTAACGTTATCTATCTTGTAGGTGTACTTTTCCACAATCGTAACAGTCTAAATTGAACGAAAACACCGCAAGCCCTACGCTGCCATACGGTAGACCCCTTTGAGCCTTTTCCTAGTGCTAGCGAACATGGCCATACGGATTGAAAATACCCTTGTTACCGCATGAGCCTATTATTCAGCACCGTGTAGACCTTGCTGCTCCAGGGTGAATAGCGGCGCGAGATCTGCTCTATCGTAAGGTTCACCATCTCCTCATCGCGCAGGTTCAACGCATGCTCATGGAGCGCCATAGAGATGGCCACCACCACAGCATCGCGATCCTTGGGCCGCGGCATGCGTTTAGCCTCCTTAGCCACGCCCGGTGTAGCCGAGCTACCCCACTTCATATTCACCAGCCGACTCACTAGGATGAAGACGATGCTAAGCACAGCCAGCGCGCTAAGCACCACGCTCATGGCTATCACCGTAATCCCTATACCATCGGGGTCATGCTCCAGGAATTTCTCCTGTACGCTTTGTGTTGAGGCCTCCATCTGGCTCACCGCCATGGTATCCTCCACAGCCAATAGCCCACCATCGGGCTGGAGTACGTACTGAGTATTCATACCACTATGCTATAGAGGGAGATTCGTATGCTTCTTGGGTGGCATCAGATCCTTCTTGCTCTGCAGCATTTGCAGTGCCCGAACCACCCTAAAGCGCGTATTGCTGGGCTGTATCACATCATCTACATAGCCATTACGAGCCGCAGTGTAGGGATTCGCAAATTTTTCCACGTACTCCGCGGTCTTCTCGGCTATGAATTGCTTGCGCACCTCCTCGCTCTCTAGGGCCTTGAGCTCCTTGCCGTAGAGGATCTCTATGGCACCATTAGGCCCCATCACGGCAATCTCCGCCGACGGCCACACATAGTTCACATCGCCCTGAAGCCCCTTGCTGCTCATCACTATGTAGGCCCCACCGTAGGCCTTGCGGAGTATCACCGTAACCTTGGGAACCGTAGCCTCACCGTAGGCAAACAGCAGCTTCGCACCGTGCTGGATGAGTGCCCCATACTCCTGCCCGCTCCCGGGGAGAAAACCGGGTACATCCACCAGCGTCACCAGTGGGATGTTGAACGCATCGCAAAAACGCACAAAGCGCGCCGCCTTGCGAGACGCATTGATATCCAAAACCCCCGCCATCACACTGGGCTGATTCGCCACAATACCCACCGACATGCCATCGAGCCGTGCGAAACCCACCACGATGTTCTTCGCGTAGTTCGAGTGGATCTCAAAGAACCGGCCATCGTCCACCACCGCGTGGATCACCTCCATCACATCGTAGGGCTTATTCGAATCCTCGGGGATTATCGCATTCAGGCTCTCTTCCAGCCGGTCGATCCTATCGTTGCACACCTCCCGGGGCGCATCCTCCAGATTGTTCTGCGGGATGTACGAGATGAGCTCGCGCACCATGGCGAAAGCCTCTTCCTCGGTCTCGCTCACCAGCGAAGCCACCCCAGACTTGCTCGAGTGCATAGTAGCCCCCCCGAGCGCCTCTGCGGTTATCTGTTCGCCCGTTACGGTCTTCACCACCTTCGGACCCGTCACAAACATGTTGCTCGTGCCCTTATTCATCAAAATGAAGTCCGTGAGCGCAGGGGAATAGACCGCGCCGCCTGCGCAGGGGCCCAGGATCATGCTTATCTGCGGCACCACACCGCTAGCTTTAATATTGCGTTCAAAGATCTCCGAGTAGCCCACCAGGCTTCCGACCCCCTCCTGGATTCGCGCCCCGCCGCTATCGATGATCCCGATAACGGGCGCCCCGTTCTTAAGCGCCATATCCATCACCTTGCAGATCTTCTGCGCGCAGGTGTAGGAAAGCGAGCCGCCGTAGATGGTGAAATCCTGCGAATAGACGTAGACCACTCTACCGCCTATGGTGCCATGCCCTGTAACCACCCCGTCGCCCAGGGTCGCCTTCTCTGGATCCATGCCGAAGTCCGTGCACCGGTGGGTTACGAACATGTCGAACTCCTCAAAGCTCCCCTCATCCAGGAGCATGGCTATACGTTCTCTCGCCGTGTATTTCCCCTTCTCATGCTGCTCCGCCACCCGCTTCTCGCCACCTGCTTGCCGCGCTTCCTTCCGCTTCTCCACTAGCTCGTGGATCTTCTTCTCCTGTATCCCACTCATTGCTTGCAGTTTTAGTGTTTTAAACACACCTCTCAGCCTCTTTCGTTTAGGCCGATGCGAAATACCTCCGTTTCTGCGTCCCCTCCATCGCAATGCGGTACGCCGCTACCCTAATATTCCCCCCCAAAAAAAGCGCCATGCGGAACTCTGGCATCGCCCCCACCAAAATCCCCATTCGCCCCCATCCATCAATAACGCCAGAATTCGGGAAAAATATGCCATTCCCCCGCATTCCACCGCACTCTACCACCCTGCATATGACCATGAAGAATATCCTAGCGAACTGATAGACAATGATATTCTTCTCT
>LIIK01000108.1 GCA_001421095.1 Candidatus [Bacteroides] periocalifornicus
ACTCCGATATGCCGCGACCGTCACCTTATCCCCAAACTTCAGCTGCATCCCAGGCGAGGAGGAGATATCAATCCCACTACGCCGAATGCGGGTCACTACGAAACGACACCCTGCCTCGAGCTGAATCTTCGCAAGCGTCTCATTGACCACCTCTTTGTTCGTAACAAGGAGCGTTTCAAGCACATACTCCTCGTTCACCATTTCAAAGCGTGGGGCTTGTGGCCCGATGAGGAGTTCCACCTTCTTTTGCGCCTCCTCTGTCCCAACGGCTACGAGCAGG
>LIIK01000073.1 GCA_001421095.1 Candidatus [Bacteroides] periocalifornicus
CAATCGGCAGGACGTTTCTACCTCCATCAACACGCAAATGGACAGCCTGATTCCGGCGTCGAAGATCAGCAACCTGACGCAGGGCATGTTTGTCGGCGCCGTGTCCGACAACTTCGACGAACGCATCGAGCAGAAGATCTTCCACGCGGAGATCGTGGTTGATACCGCCAAAGTGTCCGCTGAGATGAAGTCCTACCGCCCAATCCCCGTCATAGCCGACTTCCGCGACGCTGCAGGTAACGACACGATGAAGGCCTCCATCGACGCGAACTATCGCCAAATCAAGCAGGAGATCCTCTCGCTCGTGGACTCCGAAATCGCCCGCATTAAAGCGGACCCGAAACTCCAGGGGCTGATGAAGGGGTGAAGATGCGTGCGCTATATACGTGATCACCCGTTTAGCCTTTTCGTCAAACCGCTATTTTCGCGCCCACTCTCGAAAAAAATGGCCAAATGAGAAGGATATATATAGGATGGATCGGGGCGTTGATCGGTATGCTTTTCTTCTANTCGTGCGATAGTCATCGGGCGAATCGCGAGATGAAACAGATCGAAACGATGATGAAGGAGCACCCCGACAGCGCACGGGCNATGTTGGAAAACATGGGCGANCANCANCTNATGAANGAAAANTCATANGCCCATTGGTGNATGNTGCTGGGGCGGGTGCGNGATGAGCAGCAGAAGGCNANGCGTGCGAACAACCCACTTTCTACGCGTCAATGGCTCAAAGCGCAGGCCTATTACGATCGCAAAGGGACGCCGCNGGAGCGGGCCGAGATCCGGCTCTACACCGGGCGCTCTCAAAAAGATGATGGCGATTACGATGCTGCGGTTAATACGTATAAGGACGGACTTTCATTCGTTGCTGAGACCGACGATTATTCTCTGGCGGGCTATTTATCGAGCTATTTGGCTGATCTGTATTTACAGAAGGAACTCTTTGACCTTGCCATCGAAAAATACAACGAGGCGGCAGGTTTTCATGCGCGATCCGGNAACANACGCAGTCAGGCGTTGGCGCTGAGAGATGCTGTGTATTGCTATTTGGAAGAGGGCCGAACGACCGAAGCGCTCTCCGTACTCCAAAAGGCGGATTCCATCGCCGGCTTGGCCGGTGATTCTATCGTCATTCGTGCCATATCCGCCGATTTTGGAGTCGTTTATCGTGAAATGGGAAGGCTGGATGAAGCCGAAACATCTCTTAGTACCCATCTGGACGACAATGATCCTTGGCCTACTTATTTTGCTTTGGCTGATGTTTGCATTCGAAAAAAGGAATATACTAAAGCACGGGAATACGTGGAAAAAGCAATTTCAGAAAATACTAAGGGGGAGGTTTTTCGGTTGCATTTTTTGATTGAAAAGGCGGACGGCAACTATCGTAAGGCGATTGATTATTTAGAACAGTATATAGACTACTTAGATTCCACCTATGCGGAACAAAATAGGAGCCATGTGTATGAGGTGGAGCAACGATATGATAAGTCGCAGCTGGAGAACGAAAACATCCGCCTACAGGTGGCCATTCTATATCGCACACTCGCGATTGTCATCCTTTCGGTATGCGCGGCCATCGGGCTTCTGATGTTCCGACGCGCCAAAAACCGCCGAATTCGCAGGCAGCAGGAGGCGCTTCGCCAAAAAGAGAACGAGATCCGCTTCCTCACGGTGCAGATGAACGAGATGAAAAGCACGCTGGATGAGCGGCAAGAGTCGGAGGCCAGTCATTACCGGGCGCAGAAGGAAAAGATCGAAGCGCTTGAGGAGGCCCTGGCGGAAAAGAAGGGGCAGATACTCCGATCTTCATCCGTCGGGAAAAAGATCGTCCGCGTGATAGAGCAAGGGGCAGCTTCAAAGACAACGCTGTCGGCCCGAGATTGGTCGGCTTTGGAGAAAGACATCCGAGCGCTCTACCCCTGCGCCTACGCCTTCTTCACGGAAAAGATCGGCTCCGAAAAGTGGGACACCTACCAGCGACATTGCCTACTCTCTTTCTTCGACACCGACACCAAAGTCGAGGCCTTCCTGCTCGGCCTGACCGACGACACGACGGCGCGNCAGTGGCGCTACCGGCTCCGTAAGGCTTTGGGGGTAGATGGCNCGCAATCGCTGGCCCGCTTCCTNCGGAGTTTGGACTGATTTCGGNGACAAAAAGCCCCCAAAACGGCCTCGATTTTCATTCTCGCTTAAACAGCTGATAAAGATGGAAATGAGAAGCCTNCGCGTAACGCACTTTTTTGCAACCGACTGATACNCAGCATCGGCTTGTAACGAGATTTTTGCCCCTTTTCCCNTTNTTTNCCATGCTATATCTTCAGTTTTGGCGCCGTAATATCAAACCCAATAAACAATGAACACAGCAAGAATTTTAGNAGCAATGATGGTCGTCNCAGCGATGGCCGTTTGTGGAGTAACGCCTGCAAAGGCGCAGTTGAATTTCGGTGCACGCGTCGGGTGGGCCATCTCGGATTTGGGACAGGAGAACTCGGAGGAATATCTGGCTGGGCCATCGGCTAGCCTGATGGCGGAATATTACCTGCCCTCGTCCTTCGGGTTTCGCCTTGGCGTAGGTTATGCGCGGAAAGGCTCCGGGCTGATCTACGGGCAACTTGGGCCCAAAGAAAATTGGAGTGGTTTCAGGCCTATGCCGAACGCTCCCGTCTACATGAATGCCGGGCTGGACTACCTCGACATCCCGCTGCAAGTGCGTTACAAACGATCGATTGATGAGAAGNCACGCCTCAGCGTTGGCCTCGGCGGATATTTGGGCTATGGCCTCGGCGGCGATATNAACCTAGTCTATCCTGACGAGTTTCTCAAGAGCGACGTCTTCAACGGCACCATGCACGGGATCCGCCCGGAGCGGAGCATCAAGGCGTTTAATCGCACAGATTTCGGCGCCCTGATTGACGTGGAATTCGTCTATCGGCACTTCGCTGTAGGGTTAGACTACCGGCTCGGACTGCGCAACGTGCACGACCACTTGCCGGTCTATCCGAATGCCACGAATGCCACGGCGCGCAACTACACGCTCAACATCTCCGTCGGCTATAATTTTAAGTAAACTCACTTGTNGCCCATTTCTGAGTTCGGAATGAGTCCAACCTTGCGGGATAGGTCTTTCCTGTGATTCGGAAATGGGCTACATATTATTTGAGGTACGAAAGGGCGACCGCTTGCAATGACATAATGTCTTAATCAGCCAACTGTATTCCCTCTTTCTCCCGCCTTCTCCCTCCCAAGCCATACAGCGTCATTCCACATAGC
>LIIK01000109.1 GCA_001421095.1 Candidatus [Bacteroides] periocalifornicus
GATGGTAACGGTCGTTGGGCAAAAGAGCGGGGAAAAGAACGCACTTTTGGGCATCAGAATGGGCGACGTCCTGTTCGGGAGAGTGTGGAGGCGAGCATTGACTTGGGGGTGCGTTATCTCACCCTTTACACCTTTAGCACGGAAAACTGGAAGCGCCCGAAGGTAGAGGTCTCGATGTTACTGGAACTCCTCTCCTCGACCCTAAAAGGGGAGATCCGCGAGTTGATAGCCCAAGGGGTGCGTTTCAACGTTATCGGTGAATGGGAGAAGCTCCC
>LIIK01000003.1 GCA_001421095.1 Candidatus [Bacteroides] periocalifornicus
CACGCCCAAAAGCCCCGCCGCCCGCAGGCACCCGCCAGGGGCAAAAAACGCCGCGCAGGCCTCCCCGCAAAAAAACGCATTGCCACTAGAACTGGGAGTGCATGATTAGAAACATTCTTCACGCATGCGTCTTACCACGACGCGGCGCACCGCGTCGTTTTGTAGGCCTGCCGCAGAGAATCACCGTTCTACCAATTGGCGAGATTGGCCATCGCGTTCTTGGTAGGGGCGGTGCCGAGCGCAGCGAGAGCCCGCCCCCCCACGTGGGCCCGATGGCGGGCTCTCCGGTGTTTGTAGCGACGCGGCGCGTCGCGATTAAGTGGGCCGCATCGTTTACGCGGGGCTGCCGAGGACATGGATGGGAAGGATGATGCGCGGGTGTGTGGGAAAATATGGGCTGGCAAGGGGTTAGCATTCAGTTTTTATCCTAACTCCCTGATTTCTTGGGATTATTCGGCTACCCATCCATTCAACCGTGCCACAACCAATAAAATCCCTACCTTTGCGGCGGGCTACGCCTTGCACTTTTGGAGTAAAAATACACACTACTCTATGAGAAATTCATTGGCTATCCAGAATTCCTACCGTACTTTCATCAGCTGTTGGGCGGCTTGCCAAAAGACGATCCCCCACCCCAAAGCCTGGGTACGGCGCCTGGGGACACTCCTAGGATTCTGCGTTCTTCTACTCTCTGGTCATCAAGCCTTCTCGCAGGAGAATTCGCAGCAGAATCTGCTCGACCATCGCATAGACTCTGTGGTGGTGGAGCTCGCCACCCAACGGGCCATACTGGGCAAGGGGGCTGCTGCTGTGCGTGTAGTGCCTGCCAGCGAGCTACAGCTCCCCTCGGTACTCACCCTGCCCGACCTGCTGGCTGCCATACCCGAGCTGGATATACGCGCCCGGGGCATCCACGGGGTACAGGCCGACCTCTCGGTGCGTGGGGGCGGATTCGACCAGGTTCTCCTCCTGCTCAACGGTGTGGATTTTACCGATGCGCAAACGGGGCATCACAACCTGAATCTCCCGGTGCGGCCAGAGGCTATAGACTACATAGAGATCCTCACCCCCAGCGGTGCTCGCCTCTATGGTCCTGGGGCCTTCGCGGGGGCCATTAACATCGTGACCAAGCAGGCAAAGCCCCTCACGGGGCATCTAAAGGCCCTCGCGGGGCAGTACGGCCTCACCGATGCGGCTCTCACCCTTGCCCATCAGGCTGGCAGGCTCGGGGTTACGGGCTTCGCGGGCACCACGCACAGCGCGGGATACATGGCAAATACTGATTTCCACCGAAGCGAAGCTCTGGTTACCACCGATATCCAAACCAACCTGGGGCACGTGTCAGTGCAGGCGGGTTTCCAGACCAAGGATTTCGGGGCTAATGCGTTCTACACCCCAAAGTTCCCCGAGCAGTATGAGTCCACGCACGCCATCATCGGCAGCCTACGCTACTCAGGGCGCATTGGGCTCTTCACCTTCGACGCGGTGGGCGGCTACCGGAATCACAAGGATCGGTTCGAGCTGTTCCGCCACGCCCGCCCATCCTGGTACAAGGGCGATAACTACCACAGCACCAACCTCTACGAAGGTCGCCTACTGGTGGGCGCACGCATGGGAATAGCGCATACCACCCTGAGCCTCAATGCACGGCACGATGAGATCCTCAGCACCAACCTCGGCGAATCCATAAGCCGCTGGCGCGCCATACGGGGCGTAAGCGGGTTTGGCTACACGCATTTCGCCAGCCGCACTACCATTTCAATAGCAGCCCAAGAGGCTATCCAATGGAGGGGATTATCGGCCAGCGCGGGGATCTCTACCACTCAGAACTCTAGCTTCGATTTCATCTCGGGCTACGGTGTCGATCTGGCCTACCTGTTCCCCGCCAACATCAAGCTCTACCTAGCGGTAAACCGTGCCTACCGACTGCCAACCTTCACCGACCTCTACTACAGCAGCGCCACCCAGCAGGGCAATTCCTCGCTAAAGCCTGAGTATTCACTCACCTACGAGATGGGGGCGCAGTACACCGCCGGGCGGCTTTCGGCCAACCTCTCGGGCTACTATCGGCAGGGGCGCGATATTATAGACTGGGCGCTCACCAGCCCAACGTCCAACCTATGGCGAGCCTCAAACCGCGCTGAGGTAGATGCCTACGGCGTAGAGGTTGCGGGGTCCTACTACCCTGACCTCCGATGGGTAAAGTCGCTGCAGGCCAGCTACTCGTACATGCAAATAAGCTCTCCAAACACCAGCCCTGCGGCCTCCTACACCCTCGATAAGCCTGACCACCAGGCCAATGTCCAGCTCTCAACGCCCGCTATCTATGGGTTTGCTGCCGTGCTAGCAGGGCACTATAGCCACCGGAGGGGGCACTACGTAGATTTTACCAGCGGGGAGTCGAGAGAATACCCGCACGCACTATCCATAGACCTGCGGCTAAGCTACACCTACCGCTGGATTACCCTTTTCGGGCAGGCGGAGAACATCCTCAATGCCAAGCGGATAGACTTCGGCAATATACCGCTACCGGGTCGCTGGGTGTCTGGAGGGCTCGAGTGCCGATTCGGGGAGTAAGCGCAATGGAACGATTTGGGAGCGAAGGGGTACGCTAGAAAAACGATGCGGGGGGGAGATTTGGGGGCGCAACGCGGTGATTTTTTGGGGCGCAATGCGGCGTTTTGGGGGCGCAACGCGGCACGCCACGTCGCTACTAAGACCCGGCACGATGCAATACGCCACCACGTCGCTACTAAGAACCGCGCGCTTTGCGGAAAATTTCCTACCTTCGCGGTGCTGCCGAGAACCATGGGGCGGCAGCCCTAGAAGGAGGGCAGACATATATTCCTACGTGAACCATGCGTAAAGATCAGACGAAGGTAAAGGCTGTGCTACAGGCTGGTACGCCAGGGCAGCAGCTAACGGTAATGGGCTGGGTACGCTCTAAACGCGGCAATAAGGCGGTGGCTTTCATCGCGCTCAACGATGGCTCTACCATCGCCAACCTCCAGGTAGTGGTAGATGTAACCCTCTTCAGCGAGGAGCTGCTTCGGCAGATCACCACGGGGGCCTGCATTCGGGTAGATGGCAATGTGGTAGAATCGCCCGGGCAGCAGCAGCGTGTGGAATTGCAGGCCGCAAGGATAGAGCTGCTCGGAACGGCCGATCCTCAGGCCTACCCATTGCAGAAGAAGGGGCATTCGCTCGAATTCCTGCGCGAAATCGCCTACCTCCGCCCGCGCACCAACACCTTCGGGGCTATACTGCGGCTACGGCATGCCATGTCTTACGCCATCCACGAGTTCTTCCACTCCAAGGGATTCTACTATTTACACACTCCTCTCATCACGAGTAGCGATGCCGAGGGGGCGGGGGCTATGTTTCGGGTTACCACCCTCCCCCCACAGAATCCGCCTACCACCGAGGATGGGCGGGTGAATTGGGCTGAGGATTTCTTTGGCAAAATGACGAGCCTCACGGTGAGCGGGCAGCTGGAGGGCGAGCTCGGGGCGCTGGCCCTAGGGGAAATCTACACCTTCGGGCCGACCTTCAGGGCTGAAAATTCCAATACGCCCCGGCACCTCGCGGAGTTCTGGATGATAGAGCCCGAAATGGCTTTCTACGATATCCATGACAATATGGACCTCGCCGAGGAGATGCTCAAATACCTCACCCGCTACGCACTAGAGCACTGCGAGGATGACCTCAAGTTCCTGAATGACAACTGGGACAAGGAGCTCCTAGAGCGCCTGCACTTCGTGCTCGAGCATGAATTCGTGCGGCTCGGCTACACGGAGGCCATCGGGATTCTGGAACAGGCCAACCGGAAATGGGAGTTCCCCGTGAAATGGGGGGTAGACCTGCAGAGCGAGCATGAGCGCTACCTGGTGGAAGAGCATTTCCACAAACCCGTAATACTAACCGACTACCCGGCTGAGATCAAGGCCTTCTACATGAAGCAGAACGAGGACGGCAAGACGGTGCGGGCCATGGATGTGCTATTCCCGAAAATCGGTGAAATCATCGGCGGCAGCGAGCGCGAGAGCGACTACACTAAGCTCAAGAGCAAGATAGATGCCCTGGGTATCCCCGAGAAGGATGTATGGTGGTACCTAGACACCCGCCGGTTCGGCACGGCTCCGCACAGCGGCTTCGGGCTGGGCTTTGAGCGGCTGATGCTCTTCATCACCGGCATGGGCAACATCCGCGACGTGATCCCCTTCCCCAGGACACCGGGGCACTGCGAATTCTAGGGGAAATTGAATTTCTGCACGTTGGATAAAACAATTTGGCCAACAAAACCGTTATACGGTAAATCCCTCTAGCCTCCCAAGGGGTTCTAGCCCCAGGGTTCTATTGGATTCTGATTTTTGAATGCCGGCTATACGCTCCTGTAGAGGGGGGATATAGGCGAGGGGGGGAGGTATGTCGCTTTGGCAACATCTCTCGCGGGCAGTGCTCTGTGATCCACAACGAAAGCGAGGTGTGAACCATGAAGAATAATGTGCTGAACCTGGCCGACTACAGGATGGTGGAGAATGGGCAAGTTTCTAAGGTTCTCGTAGGGAAAAACTGGGGGAAATGTGTACGAGAACACTCACGGCTAGATGAAATGGAGCGGCTCAATGAATCGGTAACAATCATTAATGGAACAATTCTGGAGCATATCATCGAATTTAAGATGAAATTCATTGATATTCTTCAAGCGATTAATAGCACGATATACAATAGCATCCTTGAGGAAACCAATAAATTACAGGATAAACTGACTTTAGCCACTTTTGGAGAGGATGGGATCAACTTATCGAATCTGTCAGATTTTGAACGGTTTATAAAGTCTCCCATCTCTCAGAAATGCCCCGCCTCCTATTCTCATATAGAGGTGAGTAAATAATCTGAATGATAACGACATCCATAATATGCAAGATCTCTATCTAACCAATAAACCAAATAAATAATGCGTATGCGATTTTCAATCTTCCGGACGGCGCTCTACGCCTCCTGCATGGTGGTAGCCCCCCTCGCGGTGGCCGCACGAACAATTGGGCATCCCAGCTTGTTACACGATACAGTAAAGCAAGCTGAAGAGATGGTAAACCTAACACTGCAACCCGGCGATGCTGCCCCCGACTTCGCAACCACAGATGAAAAGGGCAATATGTTGTCGCTCAAGGACTTCCGTGGTAAAAAGCTCTTGCTGTACTTCTACCCGAAAGACAATACGCCCGGGTGCACCGCCGAGGCCTGCAGCCTGCGTGATGGGTTTGCGGAGCTGAAAGCCAATGGGGTAGAGGTGCTAGGCGTGAGCCCGCAGAGCGAACGCTCGCACATCGGATTCATCGCCAAGCATAACCTCCCATTCCGCCTACTGGCAGACACCACGCATGCTGTGGCCGAGGCCTACGGAGTATGGCAGAAAAAGAAGATGGCTGGCCGGGAGTACATGGGCATGGCGCGCGTCTCGTTCCTCATAGGAGAAGACGGGAGAATCCTGCAGATCTTCAGCAAGGTGACGACGGATGACCACGCCGGGCAGGTGCTGGACTGGCTGAAGGGGAAAAAACAATAGCCCTTGGCTTAAACCACCCCATGTGTGACTTCTGGCAAAAAACTCTTAAACAATGCCGCTCGCTGCATCGCGACACAGTCTTCGATAAATGTAGACGACTGATTTAATCCCTTTAACCGCAAGAATGTAACGGGATTCCGCCACAGCGGGGGCGCATGTAGAGATTTTGGCAAAGGTCTCAATGCATATTCAAAAAGCGGGGGCGTGGCTTGAGCCACGCCCCCGCTTTCTTGTGAATTCTGCACTCTATGCGCTTGCGCTCGACACCTACACGGTCTGCATTTGTACCTCCACCATATGCGCGAACTCGCCATTCTGCGCCTTAAGCTCTGCTGGCGCACCCTGCTCTACGCACTCGCCGCCTCGCAGTACCACTACCCTATTGGCTCTGGCTACCGTGCGCATCCGATGGGCTATGATGAGCACCGTCTTTCCCTTCACCAATGTGCTGAGGGCCTCCTGAATTTTCGTTTCATTCTCCACATCGAGTGAAGCGGTAGCCTCGTCGAGCAGGATAATCGGCGCATTTTTCAGTATGGCCCGGGCAATGGAGAGCCGCTGCCGCTCACCGCCTGAGAGCGTGCTGCCATTCTCCCCAATCACGGTTTGGTAGCCCGCGGGCAATGAAAGGGCGAACTCATCGCACTGGGCTAGCTTGGCAGCGGCTAGCACCTCCTCGTCGGTAGCACTTCGCCGCCCGATGCGGATATTATCCATCAGCGAGGCGTTGAAGAGCACCACATCCTGGAATACGATGGAATAATGCTGAAGGAGCTCCTCAGGGTCGATGGTGGAGATATCTACCCCCCCGAGGGTTATACTCCCTCCCGTTACATCCCAAAACCTTGCGGCTAGGCGTGCCGCGGTGCTCTTTCCCCCGCCAGAGGGGCCTACCAACGCGGTTATTTCGCCCTGCTTGGCCGTAAAGCTCACATTGTGCAACACGGGAACTCCCGCCTCGTAGGAGAAATCTACATGCCTAAACTCTAGGGTGTAATCCTTCACCTCCACTCCCGTCATTCCCTGCTGCTGCGGACGCTCGAAGATCTGGCGGGTACGCTCGATCCTCGTGTCGAGGTAGAAGAGCAGTGAGGCCTGGTTCATCACCTCCACTATGGGCTCAAAGATCATAGAGGCTACTACGATGAAGAGCAAGAAAGTAAGCAGGTCCAGTGAACCATTCGCCATTAGAATTGTCCCAACGAGTACCAGGGTGGGCATCCCGAGCTTCAGCAGCGAGGTGAGTGAACCTACTATCACGGCCAGTTGCAGCTCTCCGTGATTCTGCCCCTGCTCATAGCGCTCTAGGTCGCCCTCCAATTCCTTCAGGTAATGCTGCTGCAGGTTGAACGACTTGATCTCATTGGCCCCATCTATCCCCTCCTCTATCCGCTCTGTAACGGCAAGCGTCCGCCCCTGCTGAGCCTTGTGAATCGCATTCATCTTCCGCTTGCTAAACCAGAAGAGGATGAGCGCTAAGATGATAACCCAGAAGAGCGCAAGGGTAAGCTGCCAGCTGTAGAAAAGCAGTCCCACGAAAGCAACAAGGATAACGACAAGCGCAGCAATAAGCTGGGGCACTGCATGCGAGAAGATCTGTTCGAGATCCTGGGCATCCTTCATCACCGTGGAGGTGAGATCTGAGAGATTCCGCTGGGCGAAGAACGAGAGCGGGAGCTTACGGAGCGTCTCGGCCAAATGGACACGCCGATTCATCCCCTCGGAGTATACGGCAAGGTAGGTGCTATTGTAGTGGAACACGGAGAGGACACCAATGGCCAACGCTGCCACCACGGCCAGGCCTACATACAGCCAGAAATCGGCAACCCCAGGTGCTATACCCAACTGGACATTACGCAGAATGCTGTCGATAAAGAGGTAGACCAGCATCACTGGAAGGAAGAGGGAAAAATGCTGTAGCGTGGTAAAAATAGCCCCTTTTATGAGGATTATAGCCCCCTCGCGGTCGGTGGCTAATCTGTGCTGAAGATAGTGTATCATGGGTATTGAAAATTCTTATCTCAATTCGGTAGACATCAACGGACTGGAATGCAGCAATGGCTATAGAGACCACTGGGCCGCCTTGGTGTAATCGTCGTACATGCGGGCGTAGAGTCCTCCTTTGCCCAAGAGCTCTTGGTGCGTTCCCTGCTCCTCTATTCTCCCTTCTTGCAGAACCACTATCTGGTCTGCCTCCCGAACTGAGGAGAGTCGGTGGGCTATCATCACCACGGTCTTTCCACGGGTCAGTCGCTGCAATCCTTGCTGAATCAGCTGCTCATTCTCAGGATCGGCAAATGCAGTGGCTTCATCGAGCAGGATAATGGGGGCATCTTTCAGTATGGCCTGGGCTATGGCTATTCGCTGGGTCTCGCCCCCAGAGAGGTAAACGCCATTGGCCCCCAGCGGGGTGTCAACTCCTTGCGGGAATTTGGCTATAATATCTTGGCACTGGGCGAGTTCAAGTGCCTCCGAGATTTGCTGCTCTGTGGCTTGCGGATTGGCCAGTAGCAGATTCTCCCGAATGGTGGTCTTGAACAGATGGGGATTCTGAAATACTATGGCTACGCATCGCATCAATTCCTGCTGAGGGATCTGGCGGATGTCTACTCCTCCTATTGCGATGCTCCCCTTATCCACCTCCCAGAATCTTGCAATGAGGCGGGCGACGGTGGTCTTTCCGCCTCCTGATGGGCCTACCAATGCGCAGAGTTTCCCCTGGGGAATGGCAAGGGAGAAGTCTGCAAGTACCCTGGGCGCATCCTTTGTATACGAAAAGCTCACATCACGCAGCGCAATGCTGAACTCTTTGGGTATAGCCGGCGTACCCTGCACCTCTAGCGGCTTGGTATCAGAAAAAAGCCCATCTATCCGCTCTAGCGCCTCCTGAGTCTGCTGGTAGCCATAGCTCAGGTTCATGATCTTCATCAGCGTCTGGCTATAGAAGGGCGTTATGAGTACGTAAAAGAGCAGATTCACCACCACCAGATGCCACGGGTTTCCCCAGATAATCAGAATGATAGCCTGTGGGATCAAAAGGAGCGGGAAGCTGTTGACTACTACGAGGTAGACCACCATGGGAGCCCGGAGGCTGACGGTGTAGGTCGTAGCCCAATCGCGGTAGCTCTTGATAGCGGTATAGAATCGCTTGAAGCTGTATACAGTCTGCTGAAAGGTCTTTACCACGGGTATCCCGCGCACGTATTCCACCGCCTCGGTATTCATATCCTCCAGCTTGCCCATATACTCTTGCATCTTGCCGCGATTATCGCTCGTGTTCATGAATACGCCAAAGATGAGAAGCGCAACCGAGAGCGGCACCATGCAGAGCAACCCCATCCGCCAGTCGATAGTAAAGGTCAGGATAAAGGTGACCAGCAAGAGGGTGATGGCGCCCACCAGATCGGGCAGCTGGTGCGCCGTAAACGTATGCGTAATGCTAGCATTATCATCTATGATCTTACGCATCCGCCCGACGGTATTCTTCGTGTAAAAACCTAGCGGCATACTCACAGCTCGCTGCATGGCCGCGTAGCGCATGTTCCGTTCTACGCGGAAAGCTGCAATATGCGAAAAGGTAAGGCCAGTGAAATAGAGCAGCAACCCCGCAACAGCAGTCCCAAAAGCCCACCAAGCATATGTGAGTATCTCTGGATTCTCTGGCCCTTCGGAGAGCAGGGATCTTGCTACCAACCACAAGAAAATGAATGGTAGCATACCCACCAGATTCCCGAGGAAAGAGAAGGCTAGCGCCCAGGGGTAAAAGGCTCGACGCGGCCCCATATAGCGTAAAAGCTGTGCAAGTAGCGAACGAGTGTTCATACAGTAATGGATTGAATACTGCCACAAAGGTAAGGAAAGAATTATTATTTACAAACACAACTGGCTATATTTACATTGGGTTTTCTTCAGCATATAACCAATGCGCTGTTAGGGTGTAAACTATGTTACAAATCGCTTTAGACGGCCAGCCAAAAGTTTCCGCTTCTTTCCGTAAAAAAAGCCCTCTCGGCGCACCGAGAGGGCTTTAAAGGCTGAGAAAAATAGGATTAGTAGCCGAATATCTGTTCTTGGGTGAGAATCTTTACTGGGCCAAGCTGCTGAAGTGGCTTTTGGTTGAGCTTCTTAAGATCGCCCAGCACTGCATAGTTGTACACCAAAGGCTTGATGTTCTCCTTCTGGAAGGCCTCTATATCGGTTAGGGTGAGCGTTGGCACTTTGGCGAAAAGCTCAATCCTCGGATCTGAAGAGAGGCCTAACTTCTGCAGACTAAGCCAGTAGTTGGGGATTTGCCGAGCGGAGTAGCGATCAGTCCTCAAGTTCGCCATTATGGCATCCTGGGCAACCTTGAACGATTTTTCGGAAAGCGGCATGTTGGCCAGGATCTCATTCATCGCCGTAATAGCGTCACCAAGCTTGTCGGCCTGCGTACCCACAAAACTTGTCATTGCATATGGCCGATCTAGGCGAGTGGGCACACTGAAACGGGCGCTGGCGCTGTAAGCCAAGGCTCTCGCCTCCCGTATCTCCTGGAAGACTATGGCATTCATAGAACCACCGAAATACTCATTGAAGAGGTTGACGGATGGCTGCATATCTAAGCTGTAATACTTGCCAGTGTGGGCATAGTGCGAGAAGAAGACCTGCGCGCTAGGATAGCTAGCAACGAAAACCTCTGTGGTAGAAGGCTTACGATACTCGAAACTGTGCAGCAGCTTTGGGCTAGGCATGAGCTGCTCTGGCGCAGGGTGGGCGGCCGTCAGCACCTTCACCGCCTTCTCTTGCCCATCGGGGCTGTAGTAAACCACCTTGTGGGGTAGGCTGAAGAGGCTCTTCACCTCATCTACAAGCTTCTGCGGATCTAGCCCTTTAAGCTCCTGATTGGATAGTACGGAGTTGAATGGGTTCTCAGGACCATAGTAGGCATAGCTCCTTACACCCGAAAACATCATATTCATATCGAGCTTGGCATCTGCCCGTTCCTTTAGCGTGCTCTCCGCATAATCGGCATAGAGGGCGGAATCTGGGAGTAGGGTCTTCAGGTGCTTTTCTACCAGAGCCAGCGTCTCTTCAATATTCTCGTTCAGTCCACTAACGTAGATGCGCGCCTCACGATCTGAAACCCTAAGTGAATAGCTCGCTGCAAGGCTGTAGAGCTTAGCATTGAACGCCTCGAGGCTCATTTCCTCATCTGAAAGCACATCCATGTAGCCAGCCGCCAGCTCTATGGTACGGCTGTGGTTAGTCCCCAGCGGGAAAATGTACTGTACACTGAAAAGCCCGTTGGTGGTATTCTGCGTCTGGAGAACCTCTACGCTATCGCGCAACGGGTAGACCTGCAGATCTTTTGTGAAATCTACAAACTTCGGCTCAATTGGAGCTGGTTGAGAAAGCTGCACCTCGCGCACAAATTCACTCACTGTGTCGCGATTCATCTGGATGGGGGTGATCTTTGGCTTCTCGATCTCTTGGCGTGAGGTATTTTCGCCTAGACGTTTGTAGCTCACTACATAACCGTTATCAACCAGATACTTATTCGCCCAAGCTACCACCTGCTCCTTGGTCACAGACTTCATTTTATCCACGCGGTTCACCACGTCAGCCCAGGGAAGCTGCGCCAAGAAAGCGCTCACCATTGTGCTCACACGCCCATTGTTGGACTCGAGATTCCGCATAAGATCGGCACGCTCATTGTTCACTATAGAGGAAAGCAGCTCTTCGGAGAAATCGCCTGCTTTGAGCTTTTTCACCTCCTCCAGTAGCAGGTTGCGCAGATCCTCAAGCTTCTGCCCTTCTAGCGGCGAGCCGCCTAGTATAAAGGCATCATAATCTACCATGCCCAGGTTGCCCGCAAAGGCCGAAAGAGCCTTGAGTTTCTGAACCACATCAACATCTATAAGCCCCGCAGTGCCATTGTAGAGGAGATTGGCTACTACCGTGAGCATCGCATTATCAGGGTCTGCAGCACCAGGGATACGCCATCCTATGTAGAGTTCTTCTGCCTGAGTACCATATACGTTTGCCTCGTACACTTGCGTAAGTGGCCCTAGCGGTTGAACATCCAGCCGAGGGATGTTGGGGTTGGGTTGCCATTCGCCAAAGTACTTCCTGATGATGGCCATTACAGAGTCTGGATTGAAATCTCCAGCCATGCAGATCGCCACGTTATTCGGGCGATAGTAGGTGTCGTAATGCTTCTTAATATTGGTGATGGAGGGGTTCTTGAGGTGTTCCTGCGTACCAATGGTGGTCTGGGTACCGTAAGGATGCTCAGGGTAAAGATTGGCGATAAGAGAGTCGAGGAGGCGATCACCATCCCTATCCATTGTGGTGTTCTTTTCCTCGTACACGGCTTCTAGCTCGGTGTGAAAACCTCTAATCACCATGTGCTGGAAGCGGTCGGCCTGGATTTTGGCCCAGTTTTCTACCTGGTTCGAAGGGATATTCTCCACGTACACCGTCTGGTCAAATGAGGTATAGGCGTTGGTTCCCTGCGCGCCGATAGCTGACATAAGCTTATCATACTCGTTTGGAATGGAGTACTGCGAGGCCAGGTATGAGACGCTATCGATCTCATGGTACTTGGCTGCACGCTCCGCTGGGTCGGTGAGCTGGCGGTACTCCTCGTAGAGAGCCTCAATCTGGTCAAGATAGGGCTTCTCGGCCTCGTAGTTCATGGTGCCGTAGCGTGGCGTACCCTTGAACATGAGGTGTTCTAGGTAGTGGGAAAGCCCCGTGGTCTCTGCCGGATCATTCTTGCTACCCACCCGCACGGCAATATTAGCCTGGATACGGGGTTCATCAGAGTTCACTGAGAGGTAGACCTTTAGCCCGTTGTCTAGCGTGTAGATTCTGGTACCCATCTGGTCGCCCTGCACAGTTTCGTAGTTCTGCTTGGCTGTGTTGCAAGCGAATACGAATGGCAATACCGCGATTGCCAAGAGGAACAGTAACTTGGATCTCATTACGATTTGTGTATGTGTATAAAGTTGCCGCAAAGGTAGAAAATTTCTAGCGATAACGGAAACGAAGCTGCGAGACTTGCGGAATCAGAATAGGAAAAACCTCGTTACGATCCGTATTTCCGTACTTAAAATCCACTTTCCTTTCGAAAATTAGAACTTTTCAGGCTGTTCTACTTAGCTATCATGCTCCGCAATACCCCGTCCATTCGCCTGGCTAACCCCTCGCGCGAATAGGCTGAAATATCACCGTTGGTGCTGGGGATTCCGCCGTGCGCCTCCTGCTCGAGAGCCAATTGGAGATAATCTGCCAACTTCTCAGCATCATCGCTGGCAAACGTCGCTCCAGAACGGGTACCCTCTACCAACTTTGCAGCATCGCCATCCTTGGGGCCAAGCACCACTATAGGTCTACGAGCCGCCAAGTATTCAAAGATCTTCCCGGTGAGAATATCCTTGCTGCGTGGCGCATCATTAATGCTCAATAGGAGTAAACTCGCAGTCGCCAGCCTAGCAGGCACTGCGCTGTGGAGAATGGGCGAATGGAATTCCACAAACCCCTCTACCCCATTCTCTACCACAGACTGGCGAACCTTAGCATCCACAGAACCCACGAATTCAACCTTTACTGAATCGGGCCGTAATCCTCTCTCGCGCATTAATGACAATGCCTGCCATAGCAGCACTGGATTGCGGTCAGCATTCAACGAGCCGAGATGGAGTATATTTACACACGTCCTCGGGGTGTAAAGAATGGAATTCTGAAAGTCCTCCGAATCGTAACCGTTGGGTATCATATAGATACTCCCCTTCACCCGATCCTCAAACTCTCTGAACGTACCTGGCGAAACCGTCGATACGGCTGTAGCTTCCCGCAGCACAGCATTCTCTAGATGCCTGTGCCTAGAGCGCGCCCAGCGAGTTATGGGTAAATGTTGCGCATAGTCGATATTCACCCAAGGATCGCGGAAATCAGCCAGCCACGGGATATTCGTCTGTCGGTGCAGCCCGCGCCCTATGAGGTGCATGGAGTGGGGAGGCCCTGTGGTAACCAACACATCCGCCGGATTAGCCTTTAACCATCTGGTTAGATAGCGTACCGAGGGGCGAATCCAAAGGAAACGGGCATCGGGAATGAAACAATTCGCCCGAACCCACAGGATAAGCCACGAAAACAACGAACGCGTGTTCCGCTCCTGGCTAAGCAGGCCAACTCCCACTGAGGACCTCCCCTTGGATTTCAAATGCTCCAATAGGCGTAGTGGCTCGAGTATAGGCCGATTGACAAGCTCTACCCCCTCAGGAATACTTCCTGCCAAGCTCTCATCCCTATCGGGAAAGGCTGGGTTGCTCGGCGTATACACCGTAACCCGCCAGCCCAGGGGTACGAGGTACTTGACCATCTTCAGCCAGCGCTGTACGCCAGCTCCGCCACAGGGGGGCCAATAGTAGGTGACCAGAAGGAGGTGAGGCATAGCAGATTCCTTACTCATGAACAGATTACCGAATAGATCCGTCTGAATTTTTCAAAAATACGAAAAACCTCTCCCCTATGCACATCCACCTATTCACAAGCGCAATTCGTTCTGCAATCACCTGCTGGAGCTGAAAAATGGCACTACCCGAAAAGACGGTCTAACCATATCAGAACCTCCCGACTACAGTTCCTCCTGCGAGAGGCCCCCCCCGTTTCCTCAGACCCTAGAGCGGCTTTGCCTCAGCATAGATTCTACACCCACTTCTACGCATGCGCCCCCTCTACAGCTCAAACATCTCCACGCTATACCCCTTCATATCCATCTGTAGCAATCGGCCATCGAGCTTGGCATTACCGAGCAACCAACCGATAGCCTCGCTGGCCATAACGCTACCAACCCACTGGACAGCAGGAGGGTAAACGGCATCAGCACCATGCACCCTAGCCTTAGGTTCTGGGAATACTCCACGGAGGGTAGTACCCCGAACGCCGTGGAACACTGCCACCTGCCCAGCATACCAGTCAACAGCCCCCCATACTACTGGTATAGACTGTTCCGTAGCATAATCATCTATAAGGTATTGCGTATCAAAATTATCCGTGCAATCCAGCAGGAGATCTACTTCGTCTATTGCATGGATATTATCTGCCGATAGCCGCATTTTTAAAGGTTCCACCCGCACATCAGCATTCAGGTGCATGAGCCGCTGAGCTGCAAGGTCTACCTTGTCCAATCCCACATCTGGCGTACCGTAGAGGGTCTGCCTCGGGAGGTTCGATAGTGACACCGTATCATTATCAATCAGCACTATTCGCCCCACAAACTGGGATACGAGCAACGGCAGCACGGCAGATCCCAACCCGCCTGCCCCCACCACGGCCACACACGCTCCCCGTAACCGCTCTAGCCCTCCCTCGCCCATACCGTCCAAAGGGAGGCTACGGGCATAGCGTTCACGGAATACGGACTCCATCGCTAGCTTTTCTGGTTAATTTTATCTGTATAGAACCACACATTCCCACTGCCGCACTCCAAACGATGCCCACTCTAGCAAGGTGAAAATCCACTACACCAGCCATTGTTCCTAGCTTATTCTCCCGAGCATTGCTCCCACACCTACACCAGATCTACTGTAGCACCCGATCCCAGTCCTTCCACACGGGATCGAATCCCTTGGCTACTAGCATCCTCTCCACCTCTTCGGGCGAGCGTGCGTCAGATATCTGGAACTGCTCCAGCTCTTTGTTCGGCTTGGCGTACCCTCCTGGTTCTGTGTGCGAACCAGCACTCAAAGAGGTGATACCCAACGGGAAAGCGTGATCCCTGAAAAAGGCCGACTCTCGTGTGGTGAGCGACATCTCCAGGTTCTCATCAAAGAGACGGTAGGCCGTTATAATCTGCATCAAGTTCCTATCCTTCACGTGGAATTGCGGTTCAAAGCAACCCGCATGCGGCCTTAGCCGCGGGAAGGCCACAGAGTATTTGCTCTTCCAGTAAAGGCCCTGCAAGTGGCGGAGGTGCATGGCTACACAGAGCGACTCCACGCGCCAATCCTCAAGCCCCAGCAATGCTCCCAGTCCTATGCGATGCACACCTGCAGCTCCTATCCTATCCGGGGTCTCGAGCCTATAACGATAGTCTGCCTTTTTACCCGCAAGGTGGTAGGCGGGGTAGCGAGCCTCATTATAGGTTTCTTGGTACACGTACACCGCATTCAGCCCTTCTCGCTCGAGTATGGCATACTCCGTAGAGCTCATAGGCTGCACCTCTATTGAGATCTGGGGGAATATTGGACGTAAGAGTTTTATCGCTTCGCGCAGATAATCGAAACCCGATACCCGATCATGCTCGCCTGTAAGCAGCAGGATGTGTTCAAAACCTAGAGCTCGTATACTCTCAGCCTCAGAGAGTATTTCCTCTTGCGTTAGCGTTTTTCTGACGATCCTATTCTGGTAGCTATAGCCGCAGTATACGCAGCTGTTTGAGCACGAGTTAGACAGGTAGAGCGGCACATATAACGATATTGCCCTCCCGAAGCGCTTCCTTGTCAACCGCTCACTTTCACGGGCCATAGGCTCTAGGTACGGCTCTGCAGCGGGTGAAATCAATGCGGCGAAGTCGTGCAAATCGGCATCCCCCGCATGGCGCAACGCCCGTTCCACGTCACGCGAGGTGCTATCGTACACCCTGTTACCGAGTTCCTCCCAGCTGTGCTGGCGAATGGTATGGTAGAACGAACGGTCCGCGATCTCGGCCTCGCGGGCCTGCTGCTCAGGATTTAGCTTCATGGCAGTGATTTTTTTACCGTTCGACAAACTATCATCTTCCAGCGCCTCTCCATTCACGTGCTGCCTGCTCTAATGCGCTTCACCCCGTTCCGTACCTCTACTATCCATAGAGACGCCCTGTATGGTTGGGTAGGCTACCAAATCAACTAACTTGTGGATAGCCCCCAGCAATTCAAAGGCAAAGGTAGCAAAATAATTGCAATGCCCCGCATCAATTCTGCCTCCCACGCTACCGTCCTTCTCCGCTCCGTAACCAAAGGACAAAAATAGGCCCCGGGGGCATACTACCCTCAGGGCCTACTAACCTCCCGCGTGGAGTGCTACATCGTCATTCCACCGCACACATTAATCACCTGTCCATTTACATAGCTGGACAGATCAGAGGCAAGGAATAGTGCCACATTGGCCACATCCTGCGGCGTACCACCCCGCCTGAGTGGGATACGCGCCTCAAAGCCCTTGCGCACCTCTTCAGAAAGCACCCCAGTCATATCGGTGATAATGAACCCGGGCGCAATGGCATTCGTTCGGATATTGCGAGACCCCAGCTCCTGGGCTATCGATTTGGTAAAGCCGATCATCCCAGCCTTAGAGGCAGAATAGTTGGACTGCCCCGCGTTGCCAGCCACGCCCACCACAGAACTCATATTAATGATACTGCCAAACTTCTGCTTGAGCATGACCTTCTGAACAGCCTTTGTGAGGTTAAAGGCCGACTTAAGGTTCACCTTCAGCACCAGATCCCACTGCTCTTCTGTCATCCGCATAAGCAGCGCATCACGGGTTATCCCAGCATTGTTCACCAGCACATCAATACGACCGAAGTCCGCCGCCACCTCGTCTATGAACTTTTCGCTATCGGTCAAGCTACTCGCATCGCTCGTATAGCCTTTAGCCTTCACCCCTAGCGCATTGAGCTCCTTCTCGGTCTGTTCAAAGGCCTCGTTACGCACCATATCTGAGAAAGCCACATTGGCCCCCTCGCGTGCAAACGTCAATGCTATAGCCTTCCCTATACCCCGAGCTGCCCCGGTTATCACTGCCGTTTTGCCTTCCAATAGTTTCATATCGTAGAGCTTATGGTTTAGTCGGTTAGCCCTGCAATGCTCCATACAGATCGCAGGTAAAAAGAGAGTGGCAGATCGCTCCACCACCCTGTACTGCATCTATTTACAAGAGGCCCTTCACCACCTCCATCACCTGGTCGTAATTGGGTTCATTGGCCACATCGGGCACATATTCTGCATACCGCACCACGCCCGTCTTATCTACCACCACCACGCCGCGTGCCAGCAGGCGAAGCCCACTCAGCACAAAACCGTACTTCATCCCAAAGTCGAGATCCAGGTGGTCTGAGAGCATCACCATATTCTTCACCCCGTGGGCACCGCAGTAGCGACCCAATGCAAACGGTAAATCGCAAGAAATGGTGAAAATCTGCACCCTATCGCCAAGCTCACCCGCCTGGGCATTGAATTTGCCAGCCTGCAAAGAGCACACTGGGGTATCTATCGAGGGGAATACGCTCAACACCCGAACCTTGCCCTCATAGTCGGCCAATGATACGGACTTGAGATCCATACCCACACAAGTGAAGCCCTGTGCCTTATCGCCCACCTTCACCTCTGTACCCAGAAGCTCTACTGGGTTACCCCCGAACTTTACATTCCTTGCCATCTTTCCAAATATTTTATAGTTTCTTCTAGAGAACAGATTACTCCGCCCCCTGGTTCACCCTCTGGGTCATTCCACCATTGGAAGAGCCTTCCTCGCCTCTGGAATTTCAGGAGAAAGTTCCTCAACCTCCGCGTACATACCCTTCTCCTCGTTGTAATCTAGCAGAACCCTATTGCCGCGCTGTAGCCGCTGCCGTAGTAAAATTTCGGCTAACGTATCCTCCACGTAGCGCTGCAGCGCTCGCCGAAGCGGTCTAGCACCGTACTTCGCGTCGAAACTTTGGCTCAGTACAAACTCCCTGGCAGACTTTGAGAGGTCAAACGCTACCCCCTCCTCTGAAAGCTGCGCCTCCATCCTCCGAAGATTCACCTCTAGGATACGCTCCATCGCCTTTGGATTCAGGCTGTTGAAATACACGAGTTCGTCTACCCTATTGAGGAATTCTGGCGGGAATCTCCGTTCTAGAGCCTTGGTTATAAACCGTTGGCGATCTTGGTCAAGCACGCTCCTACGGTGCTGGGTTAAGAAGCCGACACCGTCTCCGTACTCGCTCAGCTCCCGACTTCCAACATTGGAGGTCATGATGATCACCGTGTTGCGGAAATTCACCTTGCGCCCCTTAGCATCGGCCATACGCCCCTCATCCAGCATCTGTAGGAGTAGGTTATATACCTCTGGCGAAGCCTTCTCTATCTCATCAAAAAGCACCACAGAGTAGGGATGCCTACGAACCCGTTCGGTGAGCTGCCCCCCCTCATTGTAGCCCAGATACCCTGGAGGAGGCCCGATGAGCCGTGATACGTTAAATCCCTGCTGGAATTCACCCATATCTACCCGTATCAGGTTATCAGCACCGCCAAAGAGGTAATCAGCCAGCTCCTGAGCCAAGTAGGTCTTGCCCACGCCCGTTGGACCTAGGAATAGAAACGTGCCTATGGGACGCTTAGGATCTCGCATCCCCGATCTGTTGCGCCGTATTGCCCGAGCCACCACCCCTACAGCCTCATCCTGCCCAATCACAGAATTCTTGAGCTCTTGCTCCAGATTCAGCAGACGCTCCCCCTCGGTTTGCTCCACGCGCCTTAGTGGTAGGTTGGCCATAAGCGCCACCGTATCGGCCACATCGTGCGCCTCCACCAGGGGGGCATTGCGCCGACGCGCCTCTTCCCATCCTCCTAGTGCCTGCTCCATGTCTTCCGTCAGGGCGAGCTTACGGCGCTTTATATCTTCTGCCACGGCTGTGTTTCCATCCTGCTCGGCCACCTGTAGCTCCTCTCGGCAATGCTGTATCTGCTCTAGGAAAAAACGCACGCGTGTAGGCGGCTTATCCTGTGAACGGAGTGCCACCCTTGCCCCCGTTTCATCGAGTGCATCTATCGCCTTATCGGGTTGCTCGCGCCCTGTTACGTAGCGGGTTGTAAGCGCAACGCACTCTCGCAATGCCTCGGGGGTATAGCGCACGTTGTGGAACGCCTCGTAGGCCTTGCTCACGCTCTGCAGTAATTCCACAGTCTCAGCATCCCCCATTGGCTCTACCATGATGCTCTGAAATCGCCGCTCTAGCGCCCCGTCATTCTCTATGCGTTCTCTGTATTCATCTAGCGTCGTTGCACCTATTACTTGGATCTCGCCCCGTGAGAGGGCTGGTTTCAGGATGTTAGCACCATCAAGCGAACCGCTCGCAGACCCCATGCCCACCAGCGTATGGAGCTCATCCATGAAAACGATAATGTTGGGATTCTTCTTTATCGTCTCCACCAACCCTTTCATCCGATTCTCAAACTCGCCCCTATACTTCGTGCCTGCCACCATGGCCGCCATATCTAGCTGCACTATCTCCTTGTCTCGTAGGGGTAACGGTACATCGCCGTTCGCAATCTTTTGGGCCAACCCCTCCACCAGCGCGGTCTTCCCCACGCCAGGCTCACCTATTAGCACCACATTATTCTTACGACGCCGGCAGAGTATTTGCTCCATACGGGCCAACTCCTCAGCACGCCCAACCACATGGTCCAGCTTCTGCCGACGCGCAAGCTCCGTGAGATTCACGCAGTAATCCTTAAACGAGAATCTGGAATCATCCTCCTCTTCCTCCTCCCTGTTCAGCCCGCCCAGAGAATCCCCCTCGTGGGAAAGGCGAGAACGCTCATCAGATCCCTCGTCACCATTGTTAGGGTCTAGCTCTCTGGACTCTAGCCGAAACGCTTGGTAATCCACATCCATCTCTCGTAACAAACGGCAGGCATGCTCATCCTCATTCAGCAGGATGCCCAGCAGGAGGTGGATCTCGGTAACCAGCATGGAGTTCGTCTTTACCGCCTCATGGTAGGCATCGTGGAATACCTGCTTAGCCTCACGCGATAGCCCCACGGGCTCAGAATCGTCCCGTTCTCCATCTGCCCGCTCCTGGATATAGCTGCTCAGGCTCGTCTGCAGACGATCCAGATCCACCCGCATCCGCTCATCGAGTACCTGGCGAACCGTGCTGCCACGCACTTTAAGCAACGCTAGCAGTAGATGATCTGGGGCTACATTCTTACTGCGATAGCGAACTGCGAGTTCCCTACCATAGTGTAGTACCTCCTGAAGCACCTTGCTGTACTCAGCCATTCTAACTCCCTACCTTGATTTCTGGACGCTAAGGTACGTATTTATTTTCAATTGTTCTACTCGTAGCGTAACGAGCATCAATTGCAAGCTCTCTTCCCCTCAAGCCTCCTCGCCTCAAATCGCCAACCGAATACCACAATTAAAATACTTACCGTCCTAATATCCAACAACTTACAATATCTATAATAAGGTAGAACCCTGGAAACCATCGGCGAATATAAAAGGGCGTGCTCGTTCGTTGTCGGGTATCATTCCTCCAAAAATCCCAAAATCACCTACAGCACGAGCATAGCATCGCCATACGTGCCAAACTGGTACTTTTCTCGCACCGCTATCTCGTACATCTCACGCATGAACTCATACCCAGTGAACGACGCCACCGTCATCATCTGCGCTGTGCAGGGCAGGTGGAAGTTGGTAACCAGCATCGTGGGGAGCTGCACCGCGTAGGGGGGGAATATGAATTTATTCGTCCAGCCAGAAAAGCTTAGAACCCGGTTGTCTGTAGTTACCGAACTCTCCAGCGTTCGTACTACCGTTGTACCCACCGCGCATACCTGCTTACCCTTGTCCAGCGTGTTGTTGATGAGATCCGCCGCCGCTTGCGTTATCACTATCTGCTCCGCATCGGCCTTATGCTTAGAGAGATCCTCTACCTCTATCCTGCGGAAATTCCCCAGCCCTACGTGCAGAGTAATAAATCCCAGATTCACCCCCTTAATCTGCAGACGCTTCAGAAGCTCGCGGCTAATATGCAGTCCCGCAGTAGGGGCTGCCACAGCCCCCTCATGCTCTGCGTATATCGTCTGGTAACGCTCCACATCCACTGGCTCGGGCGGACGACCTACCGATTTGGGCAGCGGCGTTTCACCCAACTCGAAGAGCCGTGCTCGGAACTCCTCGTGGGGCCCATCGTACAGGAATCGCAGCGTTCTTCCACGGCTCGTGGTATTATCCACCACTTCCGCCACCATCATGTCTCCCTCGCCAAAGTAGAGCTTATTCCCTATGCGGATTTTCCGTGCGGGATCTACCAACACGTCCCACAGCCGACTCTCCGCATTCAGCTCTCGCAGGAGAAACACCTCTATGTCCGCTTGGGTTTTCTCCTTCTTCCCATGCAGGCGGGCGGGGAACACCTTGGTATCATTCATCACCAGCGTATCGCCATCGCCCAAGTAATGCAGCAGATCTTTAAACTGCTTATGCTCAATCTTCCCATTCCGCCGAGTTCCCACCATTAGCCGAGCCTTATCACGCTCTTCGGTAGGATAACGCGCTACTAGCTCCTGTGGTAAATCGAATTGAAATTGCGATAGCTTCATAACCCTCGTTTATATAACACCCTCCTAATTCCCTATTGCCCTGGTACAGAATATATAGGCAAGCGAGCCTCTTCTGGCAACGTTGCCCCGTCAATCAAACTTTGGCTGCCCCTCACCCACTAATCTCAAGAATTGCTCGAGTTCCTCGGGAGACATCGCATCTTGCAAAGAGAACCCACCGCTCGCCGTTCGCCTGAGCGCATTCAGATGGGCCCCACACCCCAACCTCTGCCCAAAATCCCGCGCTAACGCCCTGATGTAAGTTCCCTTGCTGCACACCACATCGGCCTCCACATTCGGCATCTCAACCCCAAGCACGCAGAACCGCTTAATGGTAACAGGTACCGGGAGGAGCTCTACCTCACGCCCTTTACGCGCCACCTCGTAGGCTCGTTTCCCCTCCACACGTTTTGCCGAAAATAGAGGTGGTACTTGCTGATATACACCCAAGAACGATTCTGCCGCCCGTATTATTGCCTCTGGAGTAATGTGCTCCACGCTATACTCCGCATCCACCGCAGTCTCCCGATCATACGACGCCGTGGTGGCCCCCAGGGTGAATGTAGCCAAATAGCGCTTATCCTCCCCGGTGAGCATCCCGGCAAGCTTGGTAGCCCTACCTACACACACCACCATGAGCCCCGTGGCCAACGGGTCTAAAGTTCCTGCATGTCCTACCTTTATTGACCTTAGCCCAAGGTATCTACGCAGCAGATGCCGCACCTTGCCCACCACATTGAATGAGGTCCACCCTAGCGGTTTATCCACCAGAAAGATGTGCCCCTGCGCCAGATCTTTGCCAGGGTAGTAGGTCAGTAGCTCCTCGTACCCCACTAGCGCAGCAGCGTTAGTACCACCGTAATACCGCCCACCACCGCGCAGTACAGCGCAAACCAGCCGAGCCTACCCCGACGAACGAGCGCTATCATCCACCGGCAGGCAGCATAGCCCACCAGAAACGCAGACAGCACACCCGCGAGCAACGGCGCCACCCCAAGTGTCATTTCGCCAAACCCGTGCATCGCCTCCAGTATGTTCATCCCTATGATGGGGGGGAGCACCATCAGAAAGGAGAACTGCGCCACTCCTCTCCGGTCAGCCCTCATGCAGAGCCCAAGACTTATTGTCGTCCCGCTGCGCGAAAGGCCTGGTAGCACAGCAAAAGCCTGCCCAATCCCCATCACAAACGCCGTGAGGTAGCTCGGTTGCCTCTGGAGTGAATACACAGAACCCGCAGCATCCTTCTGCCTCTCCCCAACCCGAGATGCCAACCAGAGCAGCAGCGCCGTTATTAGCAGAGACAGCCCCACCACCAGCAGGTTTCCATTGAATAGGGATTCCACGCAGTCCTTGGCCAGCAGCCCCACCAATGCTACGGGCACCATAGAGAGCACGATCTTGACCAGATACTGCATCTCATCGTTCCAACGAAAACGGAATACTCCCCGCAGCAGCTGCCATATTTCAGGCCACAGCGCCACTATAGTACTTAGCACCGTAGCACCATGCAGCGCGATGGTAAACGCCATGTCGCTCTCGGCATCCACACCCAAAAGGGCCTTGCCCAGCTCTATGTGCCCACTGCTGCTCACCGGGAGGAATTCCGTAGCCCCCTGTAGCACTCCGAGTATTATCGCCTGCCAAACCGTCATTCTCTGCCCACTCCTTACCTAGTCTGCACTCTACTAACCGCGCTTTCAAAAAAACTAACGCTTTTTCCCACGGTACATTATCGCCACTATCTCGAAGAGAAACCCTAGCAACACCACTATGGGGGCCAGCGTAATGCGCCGAAAACCAAATATTGCAGGGTTAAAAACTTTAGGATCATCAGAACCTCCGCCAGCCATCAGAATGAATCCCAGCACTATCACCCCGAAACCAATAGCCAGCATCTTATAGTTCACCGAACCTAGAGGGAATTTCCCCTCCCGGTCAGGAGCCACCTGCGGCTTTTCTTCACGTTTGCCCATGCGTTTACTCCACAATTAAGAAGTGTCTGTTACGATTGGAATATTCAAGCGCCCACCATACGGGCCAAAACCACCATCTAGTAGTACAGCCTCTCCACCGAGATTTGGAGGTACTTATTCACTGCAAAATAGGTGGTAAGCACGTTGATAATCACTCCAGAAAGCAATATGAATGCCCCCACGAGCCCTAGGATGGCATACTGGCGCAGATTCACCAGCTCGTAGAATTCGCCCTGCACCAGGTACACCGTCTCTAGGAGTAGCCCAAAGGCTAGCACCGATGCCACCAGCCCATGCCGTGCTGCCCGCACTAGGAACGGACGGCGCACAAAGCCCGGCGTTGCTCCCACCAGCTGCATGGTCTTGATTATGAACCGACGGGCGTATATGGAGATTCGTATCGTATTGTTGATCAGCACAATCGCAATGAAGCACATCAACGCGCTGAAAGATAGCAACAGCCCGCTAAAGCGCCGTGCGTTGGCATTCACCAGATCCACCAGATTGGGTTCATAGTGCACATCAGAAACCAGTGGAGAGGCCACTAGCGATTCGGCTATCAGGCTCAGGCTATCATTATTAGCCCAGGGCGCTCGTACCTTCAGCTCTATGGAGGGGGAAAGTGGATTATACTTCAGCAGGGTTAAAAAATCCTGGCCTAGGCTTTTCTCCAGCTCCTCTGCTGCCTCGTCCTTGCTCACGTAGTACGACTCCTTCACCCACGGGGTGGCATCTATCGTCTTACGGAGGAATTCAGCATCCACCTGCTTCACATTCTCTGCCAACACCACCGAGATCCCTAGATTCTCCTTCACGTACTCCGAGAGACGATGGATATTCACCAGCACTAGCGCCAAGAGTCCCAGCATGTAGAGGACTATCGTCGTACTAATGACCGATGAGATAAAGCTGCTCCTCAATCGCCAACCACCACTTGCGGACATACGCTCAAGCATTCATTGCAATACAGAGGGGTGTAACCGAAAACTCTCAACCCCTTACAGCCAGCCAGCTCCTCCTCCCCTCATACGCACACCAGCCCAACAAGACTAGCACCATTACTAGCCCGAATCCAAAATCAACCCACTGCCCCCAGTAGAAGCTCGGCAACGTGAAGCTTAACTCTAGCCTATGTATCCCAGCGGGTATCTCCACCCCGCGCAGCAGGTAGTCTACTCGTGCCATCGGCACTTCACCACCATCTAGCAAGGCTCGCCAACCCTTAGGGTAGTAGACATCAGAGAGCACAGCGTACCTCCCCGCTTGGGTAGTCGCACGGTAAACCATCCTGTCGGGCGAGAACTGCGTCAGCGCGATGGTGTCCCCTTCATGCGGAGCATACTGCCTATCCTTCAGCGGAAAACGGCTGGCATCCACCACAGCCACCCGCTGCAGATCGACACTTTCTAGCGCATCCAGCTCGGCGTCGGCCCCCTGCACGGCCAACACGCTATCCACCAGCCAGGCGCTCCCGAATGCCCGGGGGTTGAACTGCGCCGTCGGCTGCCCATCACTCCCCCGCGCTATCACGTACTTTACATTCAGCAGATTAAGGAGTAGCTCGCTCCCACCGTACCGATCTACAAATTCCTGGAATCTGCGCATTTTTGCCCCATGGTAGCCCCCTACCGACCTATGGAAGTAGGAGGTGCTGGCATCGTTAAACGGACTCACCGTCGTGTTGTATACCCGGTAGTACCCCGTATCGCGCAGTATAGCCGCATCTGCCTGGCTAGGAGTGAATGGTTTTTCATACTCCGCAGCCGACTCCCAATGCACCCCATCGTACCGCTTATCCACCACCCACATATCTACCAACACCACCGCAGTAAGTAGCACTCCAAACCACTGCAGCTTAAGTTTTTTCCGTAATAGCAGGAATACGCACCCTGCCGTCACCAGCACAAACAGCAGGCTGCGGAAGGCATCCATCCGCATCAGCCCCACCCTATCAGCCCGCAGCGCATCCATGAGTTCCTGTGGGAATCCAGACTGCACATACTGGGCATCATGCGGTCCTACAAAGTTAGCCATCGCTGGCCCGAGTACCAATAGCAGCAACGCAACTCCGCCAGAGAGCACCGTTGCCCATAGCAAACCCCGCTGCAGCCGGCGGTCATCCACCTCGCCCCTCTGCCATTTAGATAGACCCCAGAAGGCGAGCAACGGCACCGTGAGCTCGCATACCACGAGCACCATCGACACGGTCCGGAACTTATTGTAGCCCGGCACCCAGTCAAAGAACAGATTCGTAAGCCACCCGAAATGATACCCCCACGCCAGCAGCACCGCCAGCGCGCTTACAGCCACCAGCGCCCATTTCTCCGCCCCGCGCAGCAGAAACAGACCGAGCACAAAGAGGAACACCACCGCAGCCCCAAGGTACACCGGACCACTTGTCATAGGCTGTGATCCCCAGTAGACCGGCATGGAATGTAGCAGCTGATCCTTCTGCTGCGCGCCTATACGGGCAGCATCCAGAAATTTCCCCACATGCGAGTCTGGCGCAAGCGCAAGTGACGATGATCCCCCGTTGAAATTCGGCACGAAGAGGTTGAACGTCTCCTCTGGTCCATAGCTCCACGCGGTGGCATACTCCCGGTCGAGCCCGTTCCCGTTGGCCTTCGACTTCTGCACCAAGTCGCTCTTACCACGGATACTCTCCTTCCCGTAATCCCAAGTCTGGTAGAGCCTATTGAAATTCGCCCCCACGGCGAACAGCATGGCTACAAGCAATACGCCCACCGCTTTGCCGTACTGCAGCAGTCGCCCCCCGCGAATAGCCATGACGAGATAACCAACCGCAAGCGCCGCCAGCACAAAGCCACCGTAATAGGTGATTTGCAGATGCCCAGCCACTAGCCCGAGCGCCAATGAGAGCGCAAAGAGCAATCCCCCCCCCCAGTACTTGCCCTTGAACACCGCGATGAAACCCGCCACCATGGGGGCTACATAGCAGAGCGCATGCGACTTAGCATTATGCCCCGCCCCCACGATGATGAGGAAGTAGGTCGATAGCCCATAGGCTATAGCCCCCGGTATCGCCAGCCAAGGATTCACACCCACCACCACCAGCAGGATGTAGAACCCCAGCATGGTGAGGAATATGTAGCTCGCAGGCCGCCCTAGGAATTGTAGTCCCCTATCGATGATCTCCACCACATTCTTGGGGTAACCCTGCGATATCAGTATGCTGGGCATACCGCAGAAGAGGGTGGTAGTCCAGAGGCTCTCACGCCCCGTAGAGTCGCGATAGTCAATAAGTTCACGCGCAGTGCCTAGCCACTGCTCACGGTCATGCTGCGCCACCCGCCTCCCCTGGAGCTGGGGGGCAAAGTAGGCCAGCGAGATCGCCATAAACAGCACCACCGCCACCCCGTGCGGCAACAGACGCATCAGCACTCCTCTCATACTCAGCGGATAGCCTGGATACAATACTCCCATTTACGCACCGCAAAGGTAATACTTTTCTCAGCGAGATGCAAGGAGGAGGGAAGTTTTGGGATTCATCGCTGAATATACTTACCTTTGCCCACAAAAGCACAAAGACCTCCATGCGCGGGAAATACTGGGATGACGAGGAACTCAAACTCGTCCTCAATCTCTACATCAAGCTCCCCTTTGGCAAAATCCACACCAGCACGCCAGAGGTTCTGGAAATGGCCAAACTACTCGGACGAACCGCCAGCTCTGTCGCCATACGCCTAGCCAACTTTGCCAGCTGCGATCCCAATCAGCAAGCCCGAGGTATACAGGGGATGCCGGCGGGGAAAGGCCGCTGCCTACCCATATGGGAGCTATACCATTCAGACCCGGAATCCTTCATTTACGAAACGGAACTCCAGCTTGCCACCAGAAGAAGGCAGCTGTCCGAGGTATCCCACGCTGGGGAATCCCCCACTCGGCAAGATTTTACTGATATGGTCGGGGATGACCGTACCGGCCTCGTAAAGCAGCGTGTGAACCAGGCGGTGTTCCGGCTGATGGTGCTTGCCAACTATGGGAATCGGTGCGCTATCAGCGGGCTCAATATCCCTCAACTCCTCGTGGCAAGCCATATAATCCCATGGGCGGCTAACAAGCAGGAGAGGCTAAATCCTGCGAACGGAATCTGCCTATCGCCCCTCTATGACAGAGCCTTCGACCTCGGACTCCTCGCCATTACCCCAGACTTTCGGGTACGCCTATCGCCAAGCTTAGCCCAATACCAATCATCCCCAGCATTCCAAACCCTCCTGGGTATCAGCTCCGAGCGCCCCATCATGCTGCCTTCCATGTTCCCGCCCAATCGGGATTTTCTCCAGTGGCACTACGAGCACATTTTCCTGAAAAGCTAGCTCGCTCTTCACTCTGCAAAACTCACATAAACGACGCGACACGCCGAGTCGCTACAGTCTTCGATAAATTGAATCGAATGATTAAAAACTATTTACTCGCAGGAAGGGAGAAAGTCCCCCCATAACCTATAAGTAAACCCCATACGGGACTTTTGGAGAGCCTCCCCACGTCCAACAGCTCGCAACGCTGATGCCTACACGGCTGCCAGCGGGTACTTCTCCGGCTTCTCCAGCACCTCCACGGCCTTCTGCAGCGTGGTGTCGATATCCTGAATCATGAGGTAGAACCACGCGTTATCATGCACCGAGCGGGCTATGTTGGCAAAGAGCTGAATCTCCAGAAGATGGCGGGTTTCTGGGCTAATACGTCCTTTGGGCCGTATCCCCTGGTTGGCCAAGTACTGCAGAAAATCGCCAAACGCATTGTGCTCCTGCAGCCACCGCCGCATCGCCTCTGGGCTATCCAGCCCCTTTAGCACCTCACGATGGGCATCGGCATAGCGCTGTGCGTAGCGGTAGTGGAGAACACGGCGGGTAACCTGCTGGTAGAATGGCGTAACCCCTGTAGTGTCTATCGGCACGAAAACATCGGGCATTATCCCGCCCCCACCGTATACCGTTCGCCCGCCCACTGTATGGAATTGCTGCAGAGTATCCTGGTGAATGCTATCGGCTTCCAGCAGCTCGCCGTGCGCAAACCGCGTAGCAAGCTCCTGCTCATAGTCCGCCTCGTTGCCGAGGGTGTAGGCCTTCTGAATGCAGCGACCCGAGGGGGTGTAGTAACGCGAAGTGGTAAGCCGCAACCCCGAGCCATCGGGAAACTCGAACTGCTCCTGCACCAGCCCCTTGCCGAAAGAGCGACGCCCCACTATTAGCGCCCTATCATTATCCTGCATGGCGCCCGCCACAATCTCGCTAGACGAGGCCGAGAACTCATTGATTACTATGGAGAGCGGGATATTGCGCAGTGAACCCTCGCTTTCGCATATCAGATCGTGCCGACCTGAGGCACGCCCCTCCGTGTAGACTATGAGCTGCCCCTGCTGTAGGAAAAGGCTCGCAATGAAATTCGCAGCCTCTAGGAAACCACCCCCATTATCGCGCAGATCCAGCACCAGAGCCTCCATCCCTTGGGCTGCAAGCCGAACCACCGCCTCCTGGAAATCCTGCGGGGTGGTCTGGGCAAAGCGGGAGAGCCGGATAACCCCCACCTTCTCCGTAGCCATGTAGGCGATCTCCACGCTATTGATGGGGATCTTATCCCGCCGAATCTCAAAAACCACCTCCTGCTCCACCCCTGACCTTTCGGCATGCACGGTAACCAGCGTTCCCCGAGGCCCCCTAAGCAGATGGACCACCGAATCCTGCGGCATCTTCACCCCAGCTATTGTGGTGGTATCCACCCTGATGAAACGGTCGCCAATCTGCACCCCCGCCCTCTCTGACGGGCCTCCTGAGATGACGCTCTGCACTATCACAGTGTCGGTAAGCATGTTGAAGGTTACCCCAATCCCATCAAAATCACCCCGAAGCGGCTCGGCAACCTGCGCCATCTCCGCCGCGGGAATGTAGCTGGAGTGCGGGTCAAGCTGCCCTATGACCTCGGGAATCGCCTTCTCCTCAAGGTCATCTAGCGACACCGAATCCACATAGGCTGCCGACACCAAGCGCAGCACCCTCTGCAGCTTAGACTGGGGCAACAGCATCCTGAACCCGCCACCACTCCGCGAAAATCGCCCGTAGAACAGCATCCCGAGCAGTAGCAAATTCAGCAGCAATAGCAAAACCGCGAAGACCAATAGCCTCCGCGGACGACGACTCTGTGGGGTGTTGCTTTCCATATTTACTCCTCCTGCGCTATATACACCGTCTCTATGCCCGCCCTTTCCAGCAGATCGAGCCCATCGCGCAGACGGTATTGCTCGCCGTATACCACGCGAACTATGCCTGCCTGTATTATGAGCTTTGCGCACTCCATGCAGGGGCTGGCGGTTACGTAGAGCGTTGCGCCAAGGCTGCTATTGCTGGAGCGGGCCACTTTGGTTATGGCGTTGGCCTCGGCATGGAGCACGTAGGGGTAGGTCTCCCCTGCCGGGTTCTCGCACACATTCGGGAAGCCCGACGGTGTACCGTTGTACCCATCCGAGATTATCATCTTATCCTTCACCAGCAACGCCCCCACCTGCCGACGCACGCAGTAGCTATTGGTGGCCCAGATACGCGCCATGGCCAGGTACCTACGGTCTAGTGCCTCCTGCTTATCCAACTTCGATGTGCTGATATTCCGAATAAAAACGCCGGGATGCAAAAAAGGCGATGCGCAACGCACCGCCTGTGCCCAGGACCGGGATCGAACCGGTACAGTATCACTACCACTGGTGTTTGAGACCAGCGCGTCTACCAATTCCGCCACCTGGGCTACCAGTGCCAATTGCGCCACAAAGGTAGAGGAAAATTCCGAAATGGGCAAGCACCAGAACGATACCCGCCCGGGCGCACTGCCAAAAGGGGCAACGCCAATACGCACACACCAACCGCAATACGGCTCGTTTTAATCGCGACACGGAACGCCTCAATCGCAATGCGGAACGTTGCAATCCCGACGCGGTACGCTTTTAATCGCACCACGTCGCTACTAGGAAATAAGATGTAGCGCGCTTTCAGCAGGTGCCTAGCGAAACTGGCGAATACCTTGAACAGCCCCCTACTCCCTCCCGTAGCTTGCCAGCAGCGAATCTTGCCGCTGCACCTCGCGTTGGAAAGCCTCGAGATTCTCACTACCTATCGGCTCCACCGAGGGCGACTTCAGCGTGAGGGGATTCACAGGCTTCCCGTTCATCCACACCCTGAAGTCGAGGTGCGGCCCTGTGGCCATGCCCGTGCTGCCCACGTAGCCTATCACCTGCCCTTGGGCTACCCTTACCCCCGGTGCTATCCCCTTGGCATAGCCCTTCAGATGCAGGTAGGCCGTGGTGTATACCGAGTTATGCCGAATCTTCACGGTGTTGCCTCCCCCCCCCTTATAGCCCCTCTCTATCACCGTGCCATCGCCGAGCGCCATCACGGGAGTACCCGCTGGAGCTGCATAATCCACCCCCGTGTGCGCCCGCACCGTGTGGAGTATGGGGTGCATTCTAGCATAGCTGAAGTGCGAGGATATGCGGGAGAATTTCAACGGCGCCTTCAGGAACGCCCGCCGTAGGCTGTTGCCCCGCGCATCCCAGTAGCTGTAGGCCCCGTTCTGCTCAAAGCGGTAGGCCGCCACAGTATCCTTCCGGTCTGAAACGTACCGCGCCGTGAAGATCGTGCCAATACCGATGGGTACCGAGTCGAGCGATTCCTGCTCGTAGACCGCGTAGAACTGGTCGCCCTTGCCCAGCGCGAAGAAATCCACCGTCCAGGCAAAGATATCTGATAGCACCAGCGCCACCTCGGGCTTAGCCCCGGCCTGAACCATCGCGTTCCACAGCGACGACTCGATAGTGGCATGGAGCAGCCGAACGGTACGGGTGGTAGCCAGCGTATCGAGCGTAGCATGCAGACTATCGCCCTGCAAATCGATCTTCAGATACACCGAAGGGGTATGGCTGTAGACCCAGTACGCCAGGCTAGAATCCTGCGCACGAAACAGGTAGGTGGGGCGGCCCGCACGAATAGAACGCACCGGGAAAACACCCTGCAGACCGCTGGGCAGCTGGTTGCGCTTGGCCGCCGGCACGCCCTGCTCGGCCAAAAATACCGAAAGCGCCGTATTATGGGGAATATCAACGGTATCTACCTCGTAATCAGACCACTCTATATCAAACCTAGTGATCCTCTGTGCCTTCGGTGCGGTAGCCTCACCGCTGGGAGGCCGTGAGTTTATACGGTCGGGCTGCTGGCACCCCGCAACAATACACATAACAATAGCGACCACCAGGCCCAGACACAGAGACCGATTACAGCGCATCTTCAAAAAATATCGTATTGTGAAAACGTCGAAAACAGCGCGACTCCATTTGGTTGCCTTTGTAGCGACGTGGCGTGCCGCGTCGCGCCCTTAACCCACCGCGTCGCATTTCTAATCCACCGCGTCCCATAACCCTCCTCTAGGTTTACAGCCCACAAGCGACTCAGGTATATCCCTTTACAGCTAACTATTTAATCTACCGAAAACTATTCTATCACAAGCCCACCCTACGACCGTATATTTTCAAACCCCTGCCCATACACCCCCATCACGCTGGCCACCGAGAGGAAGGCCTTGGGGTCCACCTGCTTCACCAGCTTGTAGAGGTCGTTCACCTCGTGCTTACGCAGCATGGTGATAATCACCTTGGTATCCTCTTTGGTATACCAGCCCGTACCGTCTACCACCGTTACTCCCCTGTGCAGATCGGCTGTGATACGGTCTGCCACCTTCTCGTAATCCTTGGAGAAGATGAAAACCTGGAGCGATTGCTTTATACCGTTCAGGTAGGTGTCTATCGCGTAGGAGTTTACCGCCATCACGAGGTAGCCGTACACGATATTCTCTATCCGCTGGGTGAATGAGAGGTCGGCCAGCACAAAGAAGGCCGAGCTGATGATAATGGCATCGGTGGCGAGAATTACCCGCCCAGGGCTTACATTGTGGTACTTGCACCACAGCATGGCAACGATATCCGTCCCCCCCGTGCTCCCCCCCTGGCTAAAGGCGATGCCAATGCCCAAGCCCGACATTAGCCCCCCGATAATGGAGGATAGTAGCCTATCGTTGGGTAGCACCGGCTGGGTGATAAGCAGCTGCTCCACCGCCAGCAGCGCCGAGGCCACTATTACCGCGTAGATGGTCTTCACCCCAAAGTTGGCCCCCACCACCTTCATAGCGATACCTATGAGCAGCACGTTGAATATCAGGAAGCTGTAGCCCACAGGGAAGCCCGTAAGGTAGTAGATGAGCGAGCCGATACCCGAGGCCCCTCCTCCCGTAATCTTCATAGGGATCAGGAAGCAAGTCCACCCCATGGTGTAGGTGAGTAGCCCCAGGGTAATTACCAGGTACTCACGCAGTGTACGGAGGCTGAAAGCCTCGCCTTTAATGCCTAACATAGCTCTATTAGAAAACGATATTCACTCCTATCCTTCGCGAAAGGGCGAGCACTCGCTCCGCTCGGCAGCACCCCTACCCCCATCTCATGGAAACTCTTTCTGCCCCCGTCAATCCGAAAAACGCTAGCAGACGATATTCACTATCCTATCCTTAACCACCACCACCTTACGCACGGGCTTTCCTGCTAGATACCTCTGCGTGTCGGGCAGGGCCAGTACGAGTTCCTCTACCTCCTTGGCATCCAATCCCTTTGCCAGGGTGAAGGAGAACCGCATTTTACCGTTGAACGAGACCGGGCATTCAAATGTTGCCTCTACTAGGTAGGCCTCGTCCCATGCAGGCCAGCTGGCCGTAAGTACAGAACCCGCCAAACCAAGCCTCCCCCAGAGTTCCGCGGCAATGTGCGGTGCAAAGGGGCAGATCAGCACCAACAACTGCTGCAACGTGCTCTGGCTACACCCCTTGAGATCCTGCAATTCGTTGAGTGCCACCATGAAGCTGGATACACAGAGGTTGAATCCCAGCCGTTCTATCCCCTCCGTTACAGCCTTTATCGTCCGGTGGAGCACTCGGAGTTCCTCTGGTGTGGCCTCACCCGGGCGAATCGCATCAGAAAGCGTGTAGTTCCACAATCTCCTCAGGAACTTGTACACACCATCTATCCCATTGGTATCCCATGGTTTAGACTGCTCTAGTGGGCCAAGGAACATCTCGTACATGCGCAGCGTGTCGGCCCCATAGCGCTCCACTATGCTGTCCGGATTCACCACATTGAACATCGACTTGCTCATCTTCTCCACCGCCCAGCCGCAGCGGTACACCCCATCCTCTAGCACGAACTCTGCATCCTGATACTCGGGGTTGCTGGCTCGTAGCGCCTCAATGTCCAGGATATCGCTATGCACCAGATTTATATCCACATGGATAGGCGTGGTTTCGCACGATTCTGACTGGCTGACTGGCACGTAGCGATTCGTCCCCTTCACCCGGTAGATGAAGTTAGAACGCCCCTGTATCATCCCCTGATTCACAAGCCGTTTGAACGGTTCATCCTTGCATACCAACCCCAGGTCAAAGAGGAACTTATTCCAGAACCGAGAGTAGATTAGATGCCCCGTAGCATGCTCTGTACCACCGATGTACAGGTCTACGTCTTGCCAATAGTCGTCAGCCTCCTTCGATACCAGTGCAGTCTGGCAGTGCGGGTCCATGAATCTGAGGTAGTAGGCCGAAGAACCCGCAAAGCCTGGCATAGTGCTGGTTTCCAACGGGTAGCCCTCCCTGCTCTTCCAATCCTTAGCCCTTGCCAGTGGTGGGTCGCCCGCAGCCGTAGGCCTATAGGCATCCACCTTGGGGAGTAATAGCGGTAAATCGCTATCATTCAGCGGTGTGGGTATTCCATCCCTATAGCAAATCGGGATGGGTTCACCCCAGTAGCGCTGTCGGCTGAATATGGCATCGCGCAGACGATAGGTTACCCTTGCCCCACCTAATCCTTTGGATTCCAAGATCTCGCACGCCCTGCGGATAGCCTCTGTGATCGACAGCCCGTTGAGCCCTCCGCTATTCACTATAATCCCTTCCTTCGCGTCGTACGACCCCTCCCAGGTGGCGGGGTCTGTGGGCTGCTCGCCAGGGGCGCATACCACCTGAACTATAGGGAGATTGAACGTCCGGGCAAAGGCGAAATCGCGCGAATCGTGGGCTGGCACGGCCATTATAGCCCCCGTGCCGTAGCCCGCCAGCACGTAGTCGCCCACCCATATCGGTATAGCACTGCCTGTTAGCGGGTTCACGGCATAGCTCCCGGTGAATACCCCGGTGGGGCGCTTCACCTCCATCTGCCTCTCGCGCTCGGTACGGCGTGCCACCCGCTCGAGATAGGCATCCATCTCGGCCTTTTGCTCTGGGGTAGTGATGCTACCGACCAGCTCGTGCTCAGGGGCTAGCACCATGAAGGTTACCCCATACGTAGTGTCGGGGCGCGTGGTGAATACCTCCAGATTCACCCCGGCATGCCCCTGGATGCCAAAGCGGATCTCGGCGCCCACCGAGCGTCCTATCCAGTTGCGCTGCATAGTCTTGAGCGATTCGCTCCACTCCAGCGTCTCAAGCCCATTGAGCAGCCGCTCTGCGTAGGCCGACACCCGTAGGCACCACTGCTCCATGCGCCGCTGCACCACAGGATGCCCACCCCGGAGCGATACCCCCTCCTTCACCTCGTCGTTGGCCAGCACAGTACCCAGCGCCTCGCACCAGTTCACCATCGTTTCTGCCCTGTAGGCCAGCCGGAAGCACTCCAGCGTGCGCTCTCGTTCCGCGGGGCTATAGCCTTGCCACTCGGCTGCGCTAAAAGACCTATCCAGCGTGCCGTAGGCAGTATTCCCCACCGAGCCGTGCTGGGCAAAGTAGCCTTCCAATCGGCTGATAGGCAACGCTCTATCGGCCTTTGTATCGTAGTAATGCCCAAATAGCCGCAGGAATACCCACTGCGTCCAGCGATAGTAGTCTGGGTCGCTAGTGCGAAACTCCCTACTCCAGTCATAGCCCAGCCCTAGCTGCTCGAGCTGCTGCCTGTACCGCGCCACATTCTGGCGGGTGGTTTCGGCAGGGTGCTGCCCGGTCTGGATAGCATACTGCTCGGCGGGCAGCCCAAAGGCATCATAGCCCATGGGGTGCAGCACGTTGAACCCGCGAAGACGCTTGTAGCGACTGTAGATATCAGAGGCTATGTACCCCAACGGATGCCCCACGTGCAGCCCTGCGCCCGAGGGGTAGGGGAACATATCGAGCACGTAGTATTTCGGACGGCTCGGGTCTACCTCAACCCTATACGCTCCCTCTGCCGCCCACTGCGCCTGCCAACGCCTCTCTATCTCGCGGAAATTGTAGTCCATTGCCATTCTGCTGAACCCTTTCAAACAGGCCGCAAATATACAGAATTTTAACCGTTTTTTCGCTATCTCGGGAAAACAAGGGTGAACCGCGCTGTGCCTCCCTAGGGATAGCTGCGTGAAAAGTGGGAATCCTAACAATCACCCCATTGCCGTTAGCCCTCGAAAGGTGTCAGTTGCCCTACAGCAGCCAGCACCATTTCGGCATCCTCCCGCCTCAATATATTCTTCGTTCTGCCCGTTACCCCGCTCTTCCGCCATTCCCTACTCCTTCCGCTCGGTTAGCCGTATTACCTCGCCCCCCTTCCTGAACTGTACGCAATAGGTGGAGAGCTTAGGGTAGTCCTTCAGCAACCCCACCAGCCTACTGAGCAGCACGTAGTAGTCATAGGCCAGAATGTCGATGAAGATGGTACCAGGCGCGACGGCCCCCCCGAGCATCAGCCCGAGGCCACTGGGGGCGAGCAACTCCTCCTCTATCCGATCTTGCAGGGTGTAGCGGAAATCGAGAATCTCCTTACTCGTGGAGAAGACCTCGGCACCGAAGGAGAGCGCCAGGAATACTGCCCGAGCCCCGAACGCCTCTATCCTATCGTAGATCCCCGTCTCCCCAGCGTGGTACTCGCGCACCAGCGGCATAAAGCAGGTAGACCCCACCACTATGCTATCGCGCGGGTCGTCGCTCTCCTCTTTCGGGTTGCGCTCATAGGCGTGGTACACCTCCTGCGGGTTAGTGAACACCTCTTTGCCGTGAGTCTTGAGGGTCTTCTCTATGTGGGCACGCAGCTCGGGGAGGGCGATCATCCCGAGGGTGGGGGCATCGGTGCGCTGCACTTCACCAATGTATTGGTAGGTCAACCCCTCGCCCACCATCAGCTCGAGGATGATCCAGAAGGCGTTGAGAGCCTGGGCCTCCTCAAGGTTGCAAAGCCCTGGGTGGTAGAAGGTAAGGTTGAACAGATTCGCCTCGCTATCATACTCCACCCCCAGCCTCACGTGGTCCATATTCACATCCACATCGTACATCCGGAAGCCGAACGAGTGGTGAAGCCCGGGGTTCGCAGGGAGGAAGTGCCACTTCCCTTTGAACTGCTCAGGCATCCTCGCCACCACGTATGGGTAGAGATAGAAGTGCGCTGGATGCCCCTCTACCGAGAAGGTGAACTCGTGGTCGCCCCCGAGGTTGAAGTGCACACCGTCGGCCAGCAATCCTACCCCGGCACCCACGAACTCTACGGTCTCTTCGCCCTGCTCCTCTCGGCTCTCAGTAATGGCAGAAAGGCGAGGCTCATTGTCTGTAAACCACTGCCAGAACTCGTTCACCCGCCTGCAGAATGGCACACGGACGTGGCACTCACTGATGAACTCCACCGCATCCTCGTCATCGGGCGTCAGCTCGTGCACCCGTTCGAAATAGCGCAACGCCTCGCGCTCACGGTCGAGGTAGTAGAGCGCGTAGCCATAGCGGTAGTGCCAATTCGCCACATCTACCCCCTCTGCGCGGGTGGTCTCCAGCAGTTCTATAGCCTTGGCATAGTTTCCCAGATTGTTATAAGCTCTGGCCAACAGCCCAATGGCCTCTGCATCCCGTTCGTCTGCTGGCAGCCCCTCTATCAGATCTACTATCTTCTGATGCTCATCAGCCTCTGTCCACTCGTCTATCTGCTGATGCAATTTCTCGTCCATCGTGCTTGGTTTGTTGAATGATTGCTACACATAATCTAACGGCGCGGCGGGCCGCATAGCAATGCGCCCTAATCCCACCAGAAATACCACATTTTCGACTGCCAAAGCGTATCGGCCAGCATGCCCACGTTGGCATCTTCCTTTAGCTGTTCCAAGACATCGGGGCAGAACCCGTACTGCTCCTTGGCAAGCTCCATAGCCTTATCCCTGGGGATGGGGGTCGGGAGGGCAAACTCTAGCTCGTCATGGCTCATGACGGCGGGGACCGCCCCATACTGCTGGTACCAGTATTTGGCCACGGCCATCAGCTCGGCAGTACCTGGGCACTCATTCCACTCCCCAAAGGGTAGGTAGGCGAACACTTCCCAAGGGTGCTTCACGGGGATCTCGGCGAGTATTACAGGAGTGGTCTTCTCGGCATCGTAATCCCAGAACGACAGAAAACCTCCGTTTGGGCTTCCCCCCTCCATCTTCCCTACGATCTCCCCTTCCCAGTCCATCTCATCATCCTCTGCCTCCTCCCGTCGTTGCTCCAGCATTGTGTCCAGAACAGCCTTGCCATCCTTCACAGCTTGGTCAAGCACCTTCTTCCGGTAGGCCGCCACTCGCTCGGGGTTGAACGCGTAGTCTTTCTCACCCATGCTGCCTTGGTCAGAGTTCATCACTAGGCATTCCCAGAGGTTCTCGTCCACTGTAATGAGCATGGGGATATACCCCTCTCGCACTCCGAGCCGTTGGGCGTACCCGTAGGCTGCCACTAAGGGATCATCGTCCTTCATCGGGGGGAAGTACTGGCACTTGCAGTTCAGGTACCGCATTAGGGCCACCGCGAGTTCAGAGGGCGGTGTATTGCTAAATTCCTGGTTCATCCAGCCATTCCACCTCTCCTGTATCACAGCCGCCATAGCCTGGTAGTAATCCTCATCATAGGGGATGAACAGGTAGGCCTCCCGCTGGAATTCGTCAGAATGGTAGCGTGCAGGGCCAAAGTAACGCAACGCGTAATCATCAATATCCGACGGGAAATTCGGGGCTTCCAGCACGCCATAGTAGTAGTACCACGAGAAGGTTTCGCCCCGCCCATTGAAGTAGCAGCGAAGCAGCACGCCATCGCATTCATCCCGTATAAGGACTCGTAAATCGGTATGGAGTGGATCGCTCTTTACCCTACGCACCAGCTCGCTGTGCTCCGTAAGGAAATATCCATCCATCAGATCGTGTTCTATGCACCACCGCAGGTAGATAGCCAGGTGGTTATACGCTGCTATCTCATCCACAGGGAGCCCCTTCTCTCGTATACTCTCCAGATGCCAAAGGGCATCGTCCATCAGCACATCATCTTCCACATCGGGCATTTCAGAATCCTCCTATTATCAATGGTTTAAACATAACTACAGATTTACCCCCTCTCCTCCCAATCCCCCTCTGCCCTAATCAGATCCACCAGCCGCTCTATAGCCTCCCCCTCGGACACATTGCGCGCCACCACACGCTGCCCCTTGTAGAGCGTAACCCGCCCGGGGCCAGAACCCACGTAGCCATAATCAGCATCCATCATCTCGCCTGGACCGTTCACTATGCAGCCCATCACCCCTATTTTCAGATGCTTGAGATGCCCTGTGGCCGCCCGCACCTTTGCCAACGTTGCCTGCAGCTCGAAGAGCGTCCGCCCGCATCCCGGACAGGCTACCAAATCGGCCTTCACCCGCCGCATCTCGCAGGTCTGCAGCACCGAGAGGGCAATTGACAGCTTCTCTCCGCCCCCCCGCAGCACAACGCCCTCGGCCAAACCATCGAGCAGCAATGAGCCGTATGCAAGCCCGCAAGCCTCGGGGTAGTGAGCGGCAGGCTCTGAATTCAACGCCCTCTGCTCCAGTACTATGGGGATCGTAACCCCACTGGCGGTGCAGTGGTGTAGCGCTGCCCGTAGGCGGTGGATGCCTGGGTGCTGGGCTGTAAGGATGGCCAGCTGGGCATCGGCGAGCCATGAGCTTAGCATTGCGGGGCTCGCTAGCACATCCTCCACCGCTATCCGCTTCGCCCGCCAAGCACCAAGCATTGGGCAATAGCTATTCTCACTTTCGGGCAGCAGGAATCTTTCCCTTAGCTCTTGGGGTACAGCGCTTCTATCGGTACTAGGGGCGCATAGCACGAGGTCGGCACTCTGCGGTCTTGCCTGCCATTGCCCCCCGCCGTCTTGCACGTAGCCTAGGGTCTGTAGTAATGCGGCATCTACCCTAGCATCCTCTATATCTACCACCGCTAACCCGCTGCATTGCAGTATGGCTACGGTGGACTTCCGAAGCCTGCTACGCGCAGTACTCGCCAAGCCAGAAGGGAGGCCTGCCGGTCTGCATTCAGCCTCCCGCCACGCTTCTTCCCGCCACTTCGCGGTTGTCTCCACCAAGTATCTGCATACGGGGATTTCATTCACGGCGGGCTCGGTGAGCGATACCCGTATGGTGTCGCCTATACCATCAGCAAGCAGAGCCCCTATCCCAATGGCAGATTTCACCCGTCCATCTTCACCCTCGCCTGCCTCGGTTACCCCTAGATGCAGAGGGTAGTTCCACCCGCGCTCATCGAGCCGCTGGGCAAGTAGGCGATTAGCCACCACCATAGCACGTGGAACGCTAGATTTCAACGAGATAACAATACTGTGAAACTCTAGCTGTCGGCATATTTCCACCACCTCTAGTGCCGACTGCACCATACCCTCAGGGCCAGCACCGTACCGAGCCACCACCCTCGGGGCTAACGAACCATGATTCACCCCTATACGGATAGCTACACCCCGCCGTCTACAAATGGCTATAAGCGGTGCCAGCCGATCTCGCATGTCTACCAGTGCCGCTTGGTACTCCTCCTCACTGTTCGTTTCCCTTGTGCTGCAGTAGTTACCCGGGTTGATACGCACCTTATCTACCCACTGTGCAGCCTCCAGCGCCGCGGGCGGGCTAAAGTGGATATCGGCCACTAGGGGAACTGTGATTCCTTGCTCCTTTAGCACCCTACGCACCTCTCTCATAGCCGTAGCATCGGCCACGGTGGGGGTGGTTATACGCACCAACTCTGAGCCTGCCGCCACCAGCTCTATGGTTTGCCGTACCGACCCCTCCACATCGCTCCCCTTGGTGGTAGTCATGCTCTGCATCCGCACGGGATTCTGCCCTCCGATACCAACCCCGCCCACCATAACCTCTACGGTAGGACGGCGGCAGGGGATGAATGGGTCAATACAACTGCTCATAGCACCTATGAATCCTCTACTTAATGAAAAGGGCGGGACGTGCGTAAGAATCGCAACGTACCCCGCCCAAACACGGAATGCTCCTAAATCGCGCTACAAATTGTGCAGTCCATACCCCTTACTTCACTCCCATTTCATCTACCAGATACCCTGCCCTGGCGTACTTGTCTATCAGGAACAGCACGTAGCGAATATCCACCACTATGTTCCGACAGCGATTGGGGTCGAACATGATATCGCTCATGGTACCCTCCCATACCCGGTCGAAATTCAACCCTATCAGCTCGCCCTTCGCATTCAGCGTGGGGCTGCCTGAGTTGCCACCCGTGGTGTGGATGCTAGCTAGGAAGCAGGCTGGTACAGAGCCGTTCTCTCCCCATCGGCCAAAATCCTTCTTCTCCCAGAGTTCCCATAGACGCACTGGCACCACGTAATCATAAGCACCCATAGCCTCCTTCTCTACTACGCCATCGAGGGTGGTTGTGGGAGTATAGACCACAGCCTCCCTAGGCTTGTACCCCTCTACCTTGCCGTAGGCCAGCCGTAGGGTAAAGTTGGCATCGGGCGCGTACAGAGCCTTGGGATTCATAGCCTGCAACCCCCGCAACCACAGGCGATAGAGTGGTACAAGCCGATCTTGTAGGGCTTTAGAGCGGGGGTAGATGCTCGTGGTGTACTCTGCTCGGAGGGCTCTGGCAATGCCCAGGAGAGGATCATCGGCAAGTGAAACCACCCTGCCAGCCTGAGCCTCGGCCAACCAATGGCTACAGCGAGCCGCATCGGTAAAAATGGAGGTGGCGAATAGCCGGTCTACCAAAGATTCTACAGAGCCGCTAGAAAGCAACGAATCTAACGTGCGTATCTCCGCCTTGCTCCCCTTCGGTATAAGCGAACGGTAGGCCTTGAGCATCTGCACCATCAACTCTCTATCCACCCGAGGGTCGTAATCCTTGTAGAACTCATTTGCCTCCTCTTGGAACGCAGCCAAATCCTCTGATGTCGGACGCTCGGTTAACCCGGGCACTCTGACCAAGGTACTCATGGCGAAATCGAGCGATTCTATACCCCGAAGACCCTGATTTAGGTAGCTGGAAATGAGGTTCAACGGTTCTAATTCACTGTACACAGCTGCCATAGAATCTAGCAGGTAGCCGTAGGTTTTCACCCGCTGGGGGTCAGCTTTTACCCACTCGCTGAAACTCCGTTCTAGGCTCTCCTTCTCTTCCACGGCGTGGTTTCTCGTTAGCCCATCCACCTCACCCTGCCACTTCTTCCAGGCATTGGCCACATCGGCGTACTTACTGGCGTACTTTATGCGGATGGTATCGTTCCCCTGCATGTAGCCACGCATTACCGCTAGCCGCTGATCACGCAGCCCAATGTTACGAGGGTCGGTGTGGTTCACCACCTCAGCCACAGCCTGCGACACCAGGAACTGCTGGGTTCGCCCTGGGTAACCGTACACCATGGCGAATTCACCCGGCTTCACGCCCTTGGTGGAAATCTTAAAGCTTTTCCGAGGGCGGTAGGGCACGTTGGCAGGGGAGTAATCTGCCGGCTGATTGCCAGAATCTGCATACACCCGAAGGAGCGAGAAATCGCCCGTATGCCGCGGCCACACCCAATTGTCAGTATCCCCCCCAAACTTGCCGATGGCCGAGGGTGGCGCCACCACTAGCCGAATATCGGTAAACTCCTGATAAGCGAAGAGAAAGTACTGATTCCCGTAGAAGAGGGGTTCTACATCGTACTTCAGCTTGGGATTCTTGGCCTCCAAGCCCGCCACCAGCCTACGAGTATTGCTCGCGACGAGGGCGGCACGGGCCGATTCATCCATTACGGCATCCACCCCCTTAAGCACGCTGTCCGTCACATCATCCATGTACTCGAGGAATCGGACGGTTAGCCCCTGGCAGGGTAGCTCTTCGGCCTGGTTCTTGGCGCAGTAGCCATCGGTAAGGTAGTCATGCGCAACGCTCGACAATGCTTGTATGTAGCTGTAGGCACAGTGGTGGTTCGTAAGGAGCAGCCCCGTAGGCGATACCATAGCCCCCGTGCAACCATTGCCGAGTTGGGCTACAGCATCCTTCAGGCTAGCTTGGTTCACGCTGTAGAGATCCTCGGCGGTAAGCTTGAGCCCCTTGGCCTGCATATCCTTGATGTTGAGCTGCTTTACCAACGAGGGCAACCACATCCCCTGGTGGGCCTGCCCGCATACCGCAAGGCAAAGCCCCAGGCATAGAGTAACGGCGTATCGTAACGTGCGCTGCATGGCGATTGAAGGTCGTTTAGCATTTTGATTCCACCGCGAAAGTAGCTATATTTGCGCAATTGTTAAAGATCGCTACCATGGAAACGGCATCGGTTGCCAAAGCAAGGGGGGGGGCGGTGGAAGAGAAACCCCAAGTAATCACCGCGAATAAACTGCGGCGCAACCTCAACGAGTACTGCGAGGCCGTGCGGGCTGGCCACACCGTGCACATACGGCAGGGGAAGGACACCTTTGGGCTTGCCATGGCCAAGGCGGATGCGCCGCTCCCCGAAGGACGGCGCGTGGTAACCCGAGACGACGAGGTAGGCATGCCGCTCATCCGAGTGACGGGCGGCCAATTCCGCAACAACATTCTGCTGTTCTGCGATATGCTCAGAGCTGGATTCGACGTGCAATTCACCTTGGGGCACAGCACCTTCGAACTCGTCTTTGTGGAGGAGTATCTAGATCCCACATCTGAACTCTACTCCGCCATCCAGGAGGGGATAGATGACTCCCGCAACGGACGATGCGTCTCCCTACCTACTCCAGAGGCCCTGCAGCAATATCTTGACCGGCTAAAGGCGAAAGCATGTACAGAGTAGAACTCACCAAACGTGCCTACACAGACTATATGGCTCTGGTGAAATCTCAACCGCCATCTGTCATCGAAAAAGTAGACTTCCTGCTGAAGCAATTGGCCAATTCACCCCGGAAAGGAATTGCTTCACCCCATCCGCTCAAAGGCAACTGGGCGGGTCTGTGGGCTATACGGGTAACCCAGATGATTCGGATCGTCTACCAAATCCACGATAAGAGGCTGGTGGTAGAGGTAATCTCCATGCGCGGCCACTACGAAGGCCTGAAAAAGAGATAGAACCCTTCGGCGCACTGGAAAAGCCCAAAGAGCAACGCTACTACTAGGAACTACGAAGCCAAAATCACGCTATTTCAGCGATCTCTAGGCTAAAACGCCCCGCAAGCCAGTAACCTGCGGGGCGTTTTACTGCGCAAACACCGCTCCTATAGCTTAAGCTTCTTGGCTATCTCCGCGGGGATACCCTTCTTGTTCACCATGATATCTATGGTCTTGTAGCGCACAAAGGCCTCCGAGGCGTAGAAATACCCCTTGTAGGGTCCGCTCGCTGTCCAGCTGTTCTTCACCTTGTAGTACTTATTGCCATTCTGATCTTTGGCAATGCCCACTATCACCATGCCGTGGTCATCGGTCGTTTCCCAATTGTCAAACGCCAGCTGGCGCATCTCCTGGGTAATTTTCTTCTCGGGTACAGGCCCATTGATTTCCGAAAGGGCCTTCTCTCTATCCTCCTTGCTCATCTCTGCCCACTTCAGCACCTCAGCGCCCGCCGTCTCTTCACCCTCCTTGGCAGGGATTACAGCCACACCCTTACGCCACTTGAAACCCTTCTCGCTCACATCGCTCCCCCAGGCCACCGGGTAGCCATTCTTCAGCGAATTGTCAATAATCGCCATCATCTCATCCAGTTGCACATTCCAGTCATCGCCCCGCCGCCAGTTGTCTGGTATCTCCACCTTGCAGAGCTGGTAGAAGGGGTGGTGCGTCCAAGAGGTGATGTAGGTGTAGTCATCCAGATTCAGCCCCAGGCTCTCCATGTAGCTCTTCGGGGTGTACTTCTTCCCCTTGTAGGTGAACTCTGTGGGTGGCACGCCCAGGTAGGCATTCAGTATGCCGTCGTACCCCCGCAGCCACGCAGTACTCAGGTGCTTGTTGCTATTCTCTATCACAGCATTCACGTAGGCCTTGGTTACGGCATCCAGCTCCCCATGCACGTGGTTGTCCTCGCCGTAGTTCAGCCCTTTGTACACCTCCTCGGGCACTATGCCGTGCTTGCGGAGCACCTCCACCACATCCTTGAACGAGCCGCCCCCGGCAAACTCCATCGTCCCGTGGTAGCGAACGTAGTCTACCGCCTTGTCGTGGTAGGTGTTCCGCACGATGAACATTTCAGAGAGGTCGTACTCCCCCTTCTTCATCCGCAGGAGTTCCGACTCGAAGAACCCCAACCCAGAGTAGCTCCAGCAGGTCCCCGCACGGTTCTGATCCTTTACCGAAGTGGTGGACACCGTAACCTCGTCGGTAAACTGGAATCCCCCCTTCTTCTCCCCCTCCTGAGCCTGCAACGCACCGCCTGCCAACAGGGCAATGGTTGCCATAGTACAAACCAACCTTTTCATACCAATGTGAAAAAAAAAATTACAACTTGCGTATTGATTTAGCCGTTCCACGCACGGGCTTCTCTACCCGCGGGTGCAAAAGTAGTAATAATTCTCCACTTCCAACATCTCGCAAACCAGGCAATCCTATTGTTTTTCTACATAATACCCACTAACTTGCAGCCGAATTCACAGCTGCTACTAGCCACTATTCCCAAGCCAAAGACCATGAATACCACCGATTCGCCCCCCATTGCCCTGCTCATAGTAAACCCCCACTCGGGCCCCAACCACAAGCGGAGTTTCCAGTGGCTGCTCTACACCAACACCCGCCGAATACTACGCAATGCGGGGTATGAGGTGCGCATAGAGAAAACCCAATGCCCCGGCCACGCTACCGAATTGGCGCAACGTGCAGCTGCCCAAGGCGTAGGGCTAGTAATAGCCGCAGGGGGCGACGGCACTGTGAATGAGGTGGCCAAGGGACTGCTGAACTCTAACGTCCGGATGGCCATAATTCCTCGGGGCTCTGGCAACGGGCTAGCCCGCCACCTAACCATCCCGCTGCGCACCAGGGCGGCACTCCGCACAGCTACGGGTGGTACACCCATCCACATGGACTGCGGGCAGGCTGCCGGCATCCCCTTCGTCACCACGGCCGGCGTAGGCCTCGATGCGGAAATCGGGTGGGAATTCGCCAACCTCAACGGCAGGGGCATGCGGAACTACATACGCGCCACCGCGGAGCTCTACTTTCGCTACAAACCCCGCACCTTCGAGCTAGAGGTAGACGGGCATCAGCTCCAACGCCGCGCGCTGCTGCTGACTTTCGCCAACGCCTCTCAATTTGGCAACAACGCCCTCATAGCCCCCACAGCCCGGGTAGACGACGGGCAGCTTACCCTTGTGGTGGTCCGCCCCTTCCCCAAGGTCGCCATCGGTTTCCTAGCTGCGCTGCTATTCCAAGGGCTGGTAGATAGAACTAGCTACGTGGAGACCATCAACTTCACCCGGCTGCGCGTACGGTGCAGCGAGGCAAAAGTACACGGGCACGTAGATGGAGAACCTGTTACGTTCCCTGGGGAATTCGGGGTGGAAATATGCCCCAGCGCCCTCCAGATGGTAGCCGGGTCGCAAGCCCCCGAGCTAACGGGCATCTCGCCCCGCCTCTTCCTCACCCCGCGCAATCTGGTGAAACGGATGCGGGCGGCTGGCATTGAGGGGCGCTTTGCTAGGCTATACGAACGGATTCAGAGCCAGGTCCAGCGAATCCAACGGCGGCACTAGTAGCCCCCAAGAGCCTAAAATCGCTGCCAGAGCCCTCCCATTGCACTTGCAAAACAAAAATTGGGGGTCGAGGATTCGCTCCTCGGCCCCCCATTTTCTACATCACGCCTACTTCACATCAATGCTCCTGCGCTGCTTGCGCGGATCATCCTGCCGCTTGGGCAGCTGCACCGTAAGCACACCCTTGTCGTAGTTGGCCTGTATGCTCGCCTCATCCACCGAATCGGGCAGGGTGAACTGCTTGCTAAACTTCGAGTAGTTGAACTCCCGGCGCAGGTAGCTTTCGCCCTCCTTCCCTTGGCTTTCGCTCTCGCACTTCTTCTCGCAGGCTATCGTCAGCAGCCCATCGTGCATATCCACATTGAAATCCCCCTTCTCCATCCCTGGAGCCGCCACCTCTATGGTGTACTCCTTCTCGCTCTCGCGGATGTTCACACTCGGCATGCTGAAATGCCCCAACTCGCTGTGCACCCTATCGGTTAGCCAATTGCTAAGACTTACAAACGGTTCGAATTCACCTCTTGCTACTGGTAACATCGCTGTATCCTCCTAAAACTTTAGTTATCAATCCTCAATGCCCTACCCCACAGGGGCGGTCTCATCTAGGGGATAAGCCAAAAGCGTACCAAAGCGGACGAATCTGCAAAATTGACACAAACCCTCGCATCCGTATGCCATACTGTCGCAATTCAGGCAGTTGGACGCCCACGCGCACACCAGGAGCACCTTTAGCCCCTACTCCACCTGCGAAGCCTGGAACTGCTTGGGGTTCATCTGGTAGTGCCTTCTGAAGATTTCCGAGAAATGGCTCAAATTAGCGTAGCCGACCGTGTAACCGACCTCCGAGACCGTATAGCGACGGGATGCAAGCAGCCTCTTAGCCCACTCCATACGCTCGGCCATGGCGAACTCGGTAATAGATGCCCCCATTACGAGCCTGAAACACCGTTGCAGCTTAGAAGGGCTCATACCCGCCATATTAGCCAGTTCTACCACGCTTGGCACCTGGGCGAGATCCTGTAGTATCCTTGCCCGCACCTGGAACATGGCCTCCACATCGCGCCCATCTAGCCCCGTGAATTGCGCAGCACCTGCCCGTCGTTCTATTCGCTCTACGAAATACCCGAAAAGCTCTATCGATAGCCGGAGTAGCTCCAGCATCGCCCCCTGCCCCTCCACGCTCCGCCCTATGTTGGCTAGCACCACCGCCATCGCTGACGTTATAGTCTCGAAAAGGTAGAACGACTGCCTCGAATGGAGAAGGCGCACCAGGTAGCAATCCCCACCCAGCAGCGGTTGCACACGTTCTCCATGGAAAGTCAGGGTCACATTCGTCAGCCAAACGCCTGGAGGTGTCCGCCACTCGGTGGGGATATGGCATGAGGGCATAAAGATCCCATCGAGCGTATCGATTCCTACAGAACGGCTCGACTCCCCAATAATCTGCTCATATCCTGCCGTGGTGTAGAATATTATGGGAATCCAAGGAGAGGCCTTCACGGGTCGCCGCACTAGCATCAGCGGCTCGTGGGTAAAGAAATGGAGGTAGTTCAGCGTAAGCCATTCGCACAGGGTATACTGCGAAAAGAATCCACGCCCCAGCATCTCGGGAAGTTTTACCTGGGTCCCCTCTACCGGCATCCCGAGCTGTCCGGCCACCATCCGCATCCAATCCTCAGGGTGCTCCACCGCAGAGAATTCAAGTACCATGCTGCCTATTTTTCGCAAAGATAGCGAATTTCAAAACGTATCGAAGAGAACCGTTCTGGGCCTCCTTCAAGCTCTTCGGTTGCCCCAAAGCCCACCCATCGACCGAGAGCCCGGGCCATCTCCTACTCGAACGCCAGCAGGCTCGAGGGTACGCCCACCGCGGTTACCACAGGGCGCTGGCTGCACTCGCCCGTTACAGTGTTGTAGGTGTAGTAGCCCACTCCACCAGCGCAAGACATCCCGAAAACAATGAATTCACGGTACTTTGCTATGGCGAACGAACCATTACTATCGGTTAGCGGAAGGTTAAGCTTCTCTATGGTCTTGTTCCAGAGGTCGATCTTCACTGGCTGGAAATCCTTCTGGAGAATATTGAACTCCTGGTCAGTAATCTTCAGGCAGCTGTAGACAATGCCCTCGCCAGCGTAGAAGAACTTGATGATGTACTGCCCCATGCCGGCCTGCCCTTTGATGGGAGTCTGCGAGAGGTTGAACAGGTAGTCCGCATCCCATTCATCACTCCCCTTTTTTATACGGATAAATCCCTCATTCTCAGCCTTGTTAAAATTATTCCCTGCGCTGTAGAAATATATATCCCCTCTTTCATCCACTATGGCATCGGAGTGGCGGAACAACCCCACTACCCCCGTGCGGGCATCCTTTACCACCTTCTCCACCTTCCCCTCCTTAAGGTTCACTATGGCCACCTCGGCGCCTGTGCCTGGGTAGGGTGTGTGGGGCGTACTGAGCTGATTGAGCGCAACGTAGAGTTTCCCATCGCGAATCACATTACAGCCCAAATCGGGGTTGTTGTCCTGGGTTGCATAGGATGAAAGGTCTATCACCCCGACCTCGTCCAGATTCTGCGGGTTGAGGAGGGAGATTTTTCCCAACCCATGGAGCATCACATAGGCCAGCTCATCGCTCGCGAAATTCACCTCGCCCGGCTGTGCCCCTTGCCCAAAGGTCTTACTACCCGCCTGCACCAGCTCGCCTTTTGTCCCTCGGGTGAACTTGTGGATCTTATCGCCAAACTTCCCCTCCGGGAGCAGCACGATATCCTTGTGGGCGAATAGGTAGCAGCCAAAGCCGAACTCGTAGCCTTGGCTATTGTCTGTGGTTTTAGCCGAAAGGTCAGAGAATGTGCCGAGATAGGCCGCCTTCTGGTCGAGGTAATGCACGTAGACGAAATGCTGGGTGTCTAGCACCGGCAAGGGATTCGAATCCTCCTGCTTCTGGCACGAATAGGCAGCTGCCAAAGCGCCCAATAGCCCAATGGCTAAAACGGTACGGCGAATGATGAATCGGTTCATTGTACTATGGTTTTGATTAGAAAATTCCCTTTGCGAATGTGTATCTAAACTTCACGTGAAAGGTTCGCCCGGGTAGTGGGCGCCGATACTGATCCCACACCTCACGCCCCATCACATTATGGCACTCCAGCGCTAGCGAGTACCGCCCGCGGTAGGTAATCAGCAGCCCGACATCGTGCACCCAGCTCTGGGGGATACGACGCTTGCTCCGCCGGGTAAGCTCCCAGTTGTAGAAATACTCCTGGGTGAACCGCCCATCGTAGAATAGCTTCAGATACCACCCCGCAGGGAGATCGTGCGTATGGCACTCCACCCCGAAATTGGCGAACAGGTAGGGGATATTGGGCAAACGCAACCCATAGGTGGGGTTAGGCGCCGTAGAACCCGGCAGCAGGGGAAGCGCATCGCGGGCATCCTGGTAGGTGATGTTGCCATAGGCGTAGAGCCAACTGCTGATATCCAGCTTTAGCTCTGCCTCTACCCCTTTGATATTCACCCGCTCGGCATTCACATAGCCAGCCACCATGTGCTGACGTACAAGCTTGATCATGTCGCCAATACGCATGTAGAAAGCCCCGATCTCTAGCTGGGCTCGCCTGAATCCGAGAAGATAATCCCGATCTACGAGTAGCCCGACGTTGAAATTATGGCTTAGCTCGGGCCTCAGCCCAGCAGCTGGGAATGTGACGATTCCATCGCCGAAAAGCTCCTGCGCATTGGGAAGTCGAATGGCGCGCTGATACGATCCCTTGAGATACATGCCCCCAGCTATCTCATACTTCATCGCCTCTATCCACCCCAGGCGAGTAGTGGTGTTACGCTTCCGCGCAGGCGGTGCAATGAGCTCGTAGGAAGTGAGGTCCTCAATGTCTGTCCGCAAGAGGAAATACTTGCCAGAGAGCATATTGATGAACCGACCCCCGAAGAGCCTTGCCTCCCAGGTAAGCCCAGCCACTAGGCTCGTCCGCAGGCTGGGAAATCCACCAATGGCAAACCCCGCATGCCGGTTGGCCAAGGTATCATAGGGCTTGCGGCGCGCATGGTTGAGCAGTGTATTGAGATTGAGGGTATGGGAAGGTGAAAGACGGTAGTCTAGATTCAGCCGCTCGTTGATCTCCAGACTCCGATCATCCGAGTTGCGCGGCACATCGCTCGTCTCCCCCCGCCCATTCGGACTCGGGTAGGCACGCCCCTGGAAGTCGTAGCGCGTTCGGGAAGTGTCGGTAAATCGATTTGCACCATAGCCTAACGAGAAATGCGACTCAAGATCTAGATCCCCACGGATCAGTCCGCCCTTTATCAACCGACTCTCCAGCATATAGACCCCGCTATTATTCTCAGCATGCTGCACATTCTGCTCTATACCCTGCACCTGGTTAGCGCGGGTATAGTAGCCGAATTCGATACTGGCCTCGTCAAACCACATCCGGGTGAAAGCCAACTTCCCCTTGAGCATCCAGGCGCAGAATCGGTCGTGGTCACGCCGTACCCAGAGGTACTCCCGCTCTGGCACATGGAATCGGTAGTTGTTCTCCGCGTAGGTGAAATAGCCGCCAGCCCCGAGCAGCACCCCGTACCGCGGGAGGTTTTTCCGAGAGAAGAGGCTCACCTTGTGCATGGCGTACGATGCCAGCTCGTAGGAAGCATCCAGGTAATCGGTGCTGAACTCCTTAGATACTATATTGACCGCGCCTCCAAGCCCATCGCAGCCGAAACGAGCAGGGATGATTCCCTTGTATACTTCTATCCGCTCTATGATGTCAATCGGGATCTCGTCGAGCGAAAACAACCCCTCTTGGCTCCCCAATGGAATACCATCCCAGAGGAGCTGAATGCGATTCCCCTCCAGCCCATGCACTATGATGCGCGAACTACTCCCCATCCCACCACCCTGCCCCACCTTTAGCCCCATAGTCTTATTAAGCACCTGCTGAACCGATACCGTACGCCCCTGCAGCTCCTGCGCGCTCAGCACGCTTATAGCCTCTGGCGACTCTCGCATAGCTTGCGCACGGCTCTTCCCCACCACCTCTACCTGGCCAAGTTCCGTAGTGGTCGGATGCAGCCTAATGGTATGTGGTCCTGATAACGGGAGGCGAAGGGTATCGGTGGCACGCGCATAACCCATATAGCCCACCTGCAGCACGAGTGCAGAAGAAGAGGTCCGTATCGTAGCCCTCCCTTTGGAATCGGCATAGCAACCCTCACGGAATACCGACTGCCCCGCAGGTTTCCACTGTACCGCAGCGAACTCTACCCCCAGCCCGCTCTCTGCATCTACAACCCGCACCTCCACAGCGCGCTCCTGAGCAACCGCCGGAAACCAGCACAGCATGAGGAGCATCCAACCCAAGAGGCGGATGAAAAACCTAGCCGATAAGCAACCGCCCCCCACCACATTCCCTCCCCGTGTATCTGGCGTAGCAGCGGGCAATATCCCGATCCCTCTATATGCACACTCTACACGTAGCATAGCACTCTAACCCTCACCTGTTCTGACCGCAAAGGTAGGTGGGGTTCCTGGGCAAAAATAACCCTGTTGGGGATAAAAATACCCCTAAATCGAGGGATTGTGGCGAGGTTTGCCACCGCGTTCTTGGTAGGGGCGATGCCGAGCGTAGCGAGTGCCCGCCCTAACCAACGCGGCGCGACGCATCGTGATAAAGGCCATAGGTCCCCATAGGTGAGGCATGCGGGGAGTCTGGTATACGCATGGAGGGGCGCTGGGCGGGGGAATCTTCGCNTTGCGAAGACCCCGCCCCTACAGTCGGCATTGCGAGGAGGGTGATGCGACGCATGCGGCATCGACCATCATTTACGCCAAAAGGGCATCAGTGGGAACGGCGCAAAGACGGGATCACGACGCGGCGTGCCGCGTCGTGATAAAGAAGAGGATTCCATCTTTTACAGGGGGCTTCGGGCAAATCGCTTTCTATCTTGCATCTCCATTTCTCGAAGGCCGTAGCGACGCGGCGTGCCGCATCGTGATAAAGAAAGCGAACGCACGCCCTAACGGGGCCGCTCGTCTATGCGGGTCTTGCAGAGCGCTCCATTTTCACTACCTTTGCCTACAAATCGGCCGAATATGGACTCCCAAAGACAGCGCCTAAAGCTCGCCCAGCAGCAGCACCTTTCGCCCCAGCAGCTACAGATTATCGGGCTCATTGGCACCCCCATGCTCGCGCTAGAGCAGCAGGTGAAACGAGAGCTGGAGCTCAACCCCACCCTAGAGGAGGGGCCAGACCCCAACAGCACCCCCCAGCAGGATGCCGACAGCACCGATACCAGCCTCGATGCCCCAAGCCCCTCCACCCCCACAGAGGAGACCGACGATGACGATGCCATCTCAGGAGTGGCCTACAACGGCAGCGCGCCAACCGATAGCTACGACCCCGGGCAGCGATTCCGCGCCCCCACCTCCTTTCGAGATTCGCTCCTAGAGCAGCTCGCGCTGCGCCGCATCACCCCCGATATCCGGGAGCTGGCAGAATACATCATCGGGAATCTGGATGCCGATGGCTACCTGCGCCGGGAACTCCCCACCCTGGCAGACGACCTGCTCATCCGCTACGGGCGCCGTGTGGGAGAAGCCGACCTAGAGGCCGCGCTGGAGCAGGTGCAGAGCCTAGACCCCGCCGGCATAGGCGCGCACACCCTGCAAGAGTGCCTACAGCTACAGCTACGCAACCAGCATGGGCAAGCTGCCACCGATGCCCAGTCCATCCTCTCTAGGGCCTTTGAAGCCTTCGCGGCCAAGCAGTACGCCCGGGTTGCCGATAAGCTCAAGCTGCCCGAAGCCCGCCTACAGGCCGCTACCGACCTTATCCGCCAGCTCAACCCCCGCCCCGGCAACCTCTGGGAGGTTGACTCAGCCACCCAAGGGCAGACCATCGTCCCAGACTTCATCGTATGGGTCGATCCCAGCTCCCAGCAGCCCGTAGTTCGGCTCAACGGACGAAACACCCCAGCCCTACACATCAGCCCCACCTACCAGGCTATGCTCAAGGATTTTACGCCAAAGAACGGGCAAAAATCCCCCGCAAGCCATGAAGCATCGCAGTTCATCAGGCAGAAAATTGATTCGGCCCACCAATTCATCGAAGCCCTCCACCAGCGCAATGCCACCCTCACAGCGGTGATGCAGGCCATAGCAGCCCACCAGCGCGACTACCTCTCCAGCGGCGATATTCAGCATCTAAAACCACTCATCCTGAAGGATATAGCCCAAGAGTTGGGGCTAGACGTCTCCACCATATCGCGCGCCGTGAACCACCGCTACGCGCAAACCCCGCACGGTATCATCCCCCTCCGCGACTTCTTCAGCGAGGGTGCCCCCACCGCCCACGGCGTTGCCACCACCCGAGCCATTAAAGAGGCTATCCAGCTGGCTATAGACCACGAGGACAGGAGAGCCCCGCTGACTGATGATGCCCTCCTCGCCCTCCTGCAGCAGCAGGGCTACGCGCTCGCACGGCGCACCGTGGCAAAATACCGCGAAATGCTCGGGATTCCCGTGGCCCGACTGCGAAAAGAAATATGAAATTGCAGCAGACCGCTACCAGCTATCTAAAAATTTTCTAACTTTGGGGGTGCGTTAGCCGAGCATGGCTACCGCACCCCCGTTCTTTTTGCACTCGGTCTCCGTAAACAGCTAATACCAAACTACAAGCATGAAGAGGTACACCACAGCGCAGATTCGGAACGTTGCCCTCATTGGGGGCACCAATACGGGCAAAACCCTCCTGGCAGAGGCCATGCTCCTGGAGGGAAAGGTTATCGAACGAAAGGGAACCATAGAGGCCGGCACTACCGTATCAGACTACAACGAAATTGAGCAGCAGAACAAGAAATCGGTCTACTCCACCGTGATGTACACCGAATTCATGGACCACAAGCTCAACATTTTCGACACACCAGGGTCTGACGATTTCATCGGCGCGGTCATCACCTCCCTGAGCGTAGCCGACATCGCCGTGATGGTGCTCAACGCCCAGCAGGGAGTCGACGTGGGGACCGAGATCTTCTCCCGATGGGTAAAGCGGCTCGACCGCCCCATGCTCTTCGCCCTCAACCAGCTAGACCACGAGAAGGCCAACTATGACCAGACGCTGGAGACACTCCACCAATCCTTTGGCAACAAGGTGGTTACGGTACAGTACCCCGTAAACCCCGGCGCGAGCTTTGACACCTTCATCGACGTGCTGCTCATGAAGATGTACCGCTTTAAAGGCACCAACGGCGAGCGCGAAGAACTCGAAATCCCCGCCGACCAGCTGGAAAAGGCCAAAGAACTCAACGCCAAGCTCACCGAGGCTGCCGCCGAGAACGACGAGGGCCTCATGGAGCTCTTCTTTGAGAAGGGAATGCTAACTGAAGACGAAATACGCGCCGGCCTGGCCAAAGGCATTGCCACCCAGGGGGTATACCCCGTGTTCTGCCTCTCAGGGCTCAAGAACATCGGGGTAAAGCGGCTCATGGAGTTCATCATAAAGGTAGGGCCCTCGCCTGCCGATAGCCCCATGCTCAACGATGACAAGGGCAACCTAATCCCCTGCGATGCCAAAGCCCCCACCTCGCTCTTCATATTCAAAACCGCCGTAGAGCCCCACATCGGTGAAATCAACTACTTCAAGGTAACCTCTGGCATACTCACCGAGAACCAAGACCTGCTGAATGTGAATACCGAAACCAAGGAACGGCTCTCCCAGCTCTTCATAGTGGCGGGCAAGAACCGCACCAAGGTCACCGAGCTCGAGGCCGGCGACATCGGGGCTGCAGTTAAGCTCAAGAACACCAAGACCACGCACACCCTCTGCGATGAGAGCCGCGTGTTCAAATTCCCCCCATTCCAGTTCCCGAACAGCAAATTCCGAACCGCTGTGAAGGCTGTGAATGAGGCCGAAACCGAGAAGATGGGCGAACTGCTCAACAGAGCCCATCAGGCCGACCTCACCATCAACGTAGAGTTCTCCAAAGAGCTCCGCCAGATCATCCTCAGCGGCCAGGGCGAACACCACCTCAACACGCTCAAGTGGGAGCTCGCCAACCTCCACAAGCTCCAGGTAGAATTCCTCCCCCCGCGAATCCCCTACCGCGAGACCATAACCAAGGTGGCCGCGGCGGACTATCGGCACAAGAAGCAGTCTGGCGGCGCCGGCCAATTCGGAGAGGTGCACCTCCTCATAGAGCCCTACACCGAGGGTATGCCCGCCCCCAGCAAGTACAAGGTCAACGGGAAGGAAATCGCGGTGAACGTGCGCGATACCGAGGAGATAGACCTCGAATGGGGCGGCAAGCTGGTATTCTGCAACTGCATAGTGGGCGGCGCCATAGATGCCCGCTTCCTGCCGGCCATCCTCAAGGGGATCATGGAGAAAATGGAGCAGGGGCCGCTCACCGGCTCCTACGCCCGCGATATCCGGGTGTGCGTGTACGACGGTAAAATGCACCCGGTAGACAGCAATGAAATCTCCTTCAAGCTCGCCGGGCGCAATGCCTTCCGCGCCGCATTCAAGGAGGCAGGGCCCAAGATCATGGAGCCTATATACGACGTCACCGTCCTGGTGCCCTCTGACAAGATGGGCGACGTGATGAGCGACCTCCAGAACCGACGGGCCATCATCATGGGCATGGACAGCGAGAGCGGATTCGAAAAGCTCATGGCCAAGGTGCCCCTCGCCGAGATGCAGCGCTACTCCACCGCGCTGAGCTCCCTCACCAGCGGCCGCGCCACCTACAGCATGCAGTTCGCCGGCTACGAGCACGTGCCCGCCGACGTGCAGGAGAAGCTGCTGAAGGCCTACGAGGAGGAGGAGAAAGAGGAGTAGCGCGCATCACACGAAAAAAAGAAAGACCCCTCGGGGTCTTTTTTTTTATGGCTGCTGGGGGAAAAATGCGTTCAGCTCTTCCGACGTATAGGTATACTTTCTGCTGACAATATACCCTAGAATCCCCTCTAGGATATGAAAATCGGTAGCATTCCTCAGTCTTTTGAACAGTTTCTTAAAAACCGGATCATCAGCAGACTTTACGCTCTTCGTTCGCTTCTTCAGCTCTTTCAGCTCAGAGGGCAGCCCGTAATCCTCCAACTTTACACCCAGCTCTTGAGCCCCTGCCAGTATAAAATCCTCAACAGCCTCACTAATAATAATAAAGAGATGCCGCCCTTTGGGATGTTGCAGTAAAGAAATATGCGAAGAACTGGCTATTGGTTTGAACTCTTCAAAATAGCTAGGTTTTCGCTTATCATCATCTATCACCCCTAAAGCGAAACGATCCCTGAATTTATCTTGCATTGTACCAGCCACTTGATTACAGCCGTGCTGGTGATTTACCACATCAACATTAACACCCTGTAGAGACAGAAGGGTAGATACAAGATTCGTATCCACATTGCCTTCTGTGATGATGTCCGGATCCTTCATCCCTTCCGAAAGTATGCGATGTTGAAAAAGGCATCTATCCCATCATCGTAAATCGCCTGAATATCCTCCCTGCCCGCGGTCTTTACTATTGCCCCTTGCCCGCCTTCTCTATCTACCGTGAATAGCGCGACGTCCACCTCTTCGCGCTCCAGGAAAGCCGTAAGGATGTAGGGGCTATGCGTCGCGACGGAAAGGCTATTCTCCTCCTTTGCCACATGCTCCAGCAGCCAATCCACCAGCTGGGCCTGCGTAGGTGGGAAGAGGCTTAGCTCGGGCTCTTCGAGGAAAATCTCGCATCGCTGGGGCTGCGTAAAGCTCTCGGCGACCCTGCTCCGTCGCTCCTCATCGAATTCCTTGGGAATCTTCTCCAAGAACTGCCGATCCTCATCCAGTTTCTGTATACTCGCGGGGCTTGACTGCCCACACTCTATGCAGGTGAGGTGACTCAGATGCACGAGAATTGGGATTACCGCCTGCAAGCCGCTTGAGGTGTTGCTGAAATCCAATTCTGCCGCTCCATCCACCACCACTTTGTCTGCTCCATTCGAAGTATCGTAGCGGTACGATACTCCAAGGTTCAGCACCTCCACCTTTGGGAAACTCTTCCGTGCGGCATCCCAATCCTGCAGAAAGCTCCGGATATTATCATCGGGCAGCTTCACCTCAAACCAATTCGGGATGGCGGCCACCATGTTCCGCTCTGCCGGGATGTACGAGACCCTCGGCCGAAGGTACTCCCAGCGGGCATCTTTCCACCTGAAGCCAAATGTCCCTGTAGCCTGAGCATAGCTAAAGGCCATGCAGTCTGACTCGTAGCTAATGTACGAATCCCCACGCATATACCCCTTAAGGCGATGGAACTGCTCTAGCAGATAGCAAAAGTGCAAGCAGCCCTTCGGCGAATCGGGCGACTGCGAAATCTGCTTCAGCGAATCGGCCGATTGCGCAATCTGTATGCGTTTCTCTACCCAGGTGCAGTAGCAGGCCACTTTCAGCAGGCAGCTCTTCCCCGCGCTCTGCGGCCCGATGATGATATTAACCCGCTTAAGCTCAACCTCGGCCTGCTCTATCGGGCCGAAATTCCTAACCACTATACGCCTCATTTACCCCCTCCATTGTTTCGGCGCAAAAATACGCAAAAATCACGTCCCTCGCTCCAGCCGCCGCCCCGAGTAGATATCCACCACCCTGATACGCCGAGCGTTAGGGCCATATTCTGGGCAGCACCGCTCGCTGAGCCGATGGCGGAGGTCTGCGAAGGTAGCCGAGGCATAGTCCACTGTGAGCACCGTAGGCGTACCCAATGGGCGCACGTGGGCATAGAGCGAATCGAACCGCCCCTTCTCCCCCTCAGCCCTCGGCGCCACCCATACGTCGAGCGCATCGGCCTCCCACCCCCCGGGGAGCGGCAGCGAGAGCCCCGCCTGCACCTGCTCGCAGGGCACGCAGCGGCAGAGCGCACGCCCCCGAGCCCTGTTCCACACCGCCACCCACACCCTGGCGCATCGCCTCGGGAGCTGGCCCTGCCACCCCACGCGCAGCACACCGCCCCGCGCGCTAGCCGTTACCGAGCGCAGCGGGCTATAATCGCCCGCAGAGAGCTGAAGGCGTGGAAGCGCGACCGATACGCCGCCCTCGGTGTCAACCAGCGCGCTGCGCATCATATGCCCCAGTGCGCACTGGTAGCTGCCCACCCGCCGGAAATTCTCCTTCAGCTCCGGCTCAAAGCAATCCTCAAGCATCGGGCGGAAGGGCGCAAGGAAATGCGATGCCACCCGCATGCGCAGCCGCTGCCGTAGCTGCCCAGGCGAGCGGGGATCATGCACCCGTGTGGGGCGGCGGCGCAGACGCATCTGGCCGTCGACTAGGTAGTAGATGGGAAGCCGCCGATCCCGATAGCGCGGCTGGTGGGGCACTGCTATTGCCATGGTGTTACGTGTTGGTTGGTTTATGTATGGAGACCTCTGCAAGAGAATCTGACGCATTCCACATGCAGAGATTACACTTTTCCATCTTGTGATTAGGACGGTTTTAATCAAACAAGACCTCTGCAAAACCCACATAAACGACACGGCACGCCGCATCGCCACGGTCTTCGATAAATTGAATCGATTGATTAAAACCGATTTACCCGCAAGAAGAACTCCCCCTATAAAAGATTGAACTTACACTAGACTTTGCCGAGGCTTCACTCTACCGAAACGCGCAGCTCCTGGCTGCTGCGCCCATCGCCCGGGTCTACAACCAGGCGATAGCGCCCCCGAAGCCTGTAGGGGGGTACAGGGTGTAGCGTTACACGCCCATCTATTACAAGGGCTAAATCATCGCGGCTCACCCCAGATAGTCGCTTCTCCATCAGGGGCTCATGGTTCTGGAGGCTGTACCAATCATGCCCCGCGCGCAGCCACTGCACCGCGGGGAGGTAGGTCTTGTAGCGAACCAGCAGGCTATCGGCCACGCTCTCCCATGTAGTATCGCTGCCCACCTTGGGCCCAGGAGCGTAGCACTGCAGGGTGAGTGGGTAGGCTAGCGCGGGAAAATTGGCCGGCATCCAGTGGTAGTACGCCCAGCCTGTGTCACCATTCATTGCGGCCAACGCCGTGTGCCTCGCATTGGGCGCACCGTAGGTAATCCGCACCAGCTCATACCCCCCAGCGGTAGGCTCCAGCTCCAGATAGCCCCCGTGCTGCGCCCTGTACGCAACGGCAAAGGTAGGGGTAACCATGTAGTCGGTCACCACATTGTGGAGCAAGAAGCTGTCGTTTTTCCGTCGATCGCACCCCGGGAGTGCCAGTAGCACGCCCAAGCTGCACAGCAATCCCGCAGCAAACCTCATGGCCGTATGCCTATTACCATGTCGAAGTAGCAGCGGTAGATACCTGGGGTTCCTTCTGACATAAGATTGATAATCAACTGGTAACAAAAACTACAATACGCTGCGAAACAGAGCCCCTACCGAAAAGCAATACGAATGCTTAATCTAAAATACCCTTCAAACCACCAATTCGCGCTAACCAATAACGGCGCAAAGTTAGGCATTATTCCAATACCTGAAACCCATAATCTGCATTTTTCCTAAAAATTTTCCACCTGGCTGAACCAGCCCTGGAGATTAAGCCCGCCCGTCCGATCCTCCATGCCCGCATATTATGCCCACCATCGCCGTACCTCCGCCGTACCAACTCTACACCATCGTCGCTACATCCTCGGGTTTCAGAACGAAATCCGAAGATATAGCGACGAAGGTACGGCGATGGTACGGCGATGATACGGCGGAGGTGGGGAGGAATGGGAAGGGGAGGCCCCAACATCCCCGGCGAGCCCCCAGCACCGTCTATTCCCTACAAAATCGCTGATAAATAGCATACTACGCAATATTCTAGCCCTATACCCACTGGCTCTACACGCGAAGGGCGCCCACCGTGTCGCGGCCCTGCGCGGGGCGTCCCGACCGAGCCGCCGCCCTAGCCGTGCCGCCTGCCCGCTTAGGGCAGCAAAAAGGGCGACCTACAGGCCGCCCTCGCATTGCGCTTACTTACGGGATCTACACGCCGGCACAGCCGCAGCTTCCCCCTTTCCCCTTAGCCTCCTTGGCGATGATCTCGCGGGCCACGTCGAGTATCGTGGTGTCATCGAGTACCACTACGCCGCCATCTGGCCCCTGCTCCATATGCATGCCAGTCGGTTTTCCCTTATCAAAATCGGTGCCTCCGAAAAAATTGCGCACTGTCTCCGGGTCTACCCCCAGTCGTGCAGCAATTACGCCCATCGACCCCTCGGGCAGCTGGTCCTTTATACGACGCAGCTCGTTGAATGTGATTGGAGTACCCATAGCCTAAGTATTGGTTAGGAAAACGAAATTTCATACCCTAAAGGTAGGGCAAATAGACGAGACCACCAAGCTTTGGGGCAAAATAAGGGAAAATTTTCTTCCCAATATCCGTTGAGCTGTTGATTGAAAGGCGATTAGCTTAGCAAGGGAATTTTTCGTCCTCCCCTAGGCTACCAAGCCAGCTGGGTAACCGAAACGTGGCAACCCGAAAAGAACCCCTCGGGGCACTCTGGGTGCTGGGGGAACAGCCCGTAGACCGATGGCCCGCTTCCTGAGAGGGCGTAGTAGCTCGGGGCTAATGTTGCCATGCGTTCTAATACCTCAGCCACCTGGGGAATTGCCCTCGCTATCGGGCACTGGAAATCATTGAGCAACAGCCCTTGCCATTCGTTCAACGGTTTTGCAATGGCCTCATCCACTGGGATTGGACTCCTCTCCCCCTCTAGCTGCCCAAATGCCCACCCTGTAGACACGTGCACGGGGGGCGTAACCAGCAGCAGCCAAAAGCCCGCAATGGGCACTGACACCGACCGTAGCCGCTCGCCCCTCCCCCGCCCTAGCGCCGGCCGATTGAGCAGGAAGAACGGGCAATCGCTCCCCAACTCTAGCACGAGCTCTGCCAACAGCCCCGCGCCTACCGCTCGCTGACAACGCTGGGCAATGGCAGCCAGCGCAAACGCCCCATCGGCCGACCCGCCTCCCAGCCCCGCCCCTACGGGTATCTGCTTGCGCAGCTCCATACGCACCGCAGGAGGGGCGTAGGGGCGGAGAAGCTCGTATGCCCTTACGATCAGATTGTCCCTTACCGCCCCGCAATCCACGCCGCCGCCTACCTCTAGGGTACAGGCGGGTCCACCCGGGAGCAGATGGAGTGTGAGAACGTCATGCAGCCCAACCACGGGCAGGAAAACCGTGTCGATATCGTGGTAACCATCGGGGCGCTCCCCTAGGACACGCAGCCCTAAATTCACCTTGGCATTCGGGTACAGGGTAATCGGCATAGCGCAATGAGGCTTGTGTACAGCAGGCGAAGGTACAAAAAAAACGCCGAACGTAAGGGTTCAGCGCTATGATCCACTGCAGGGATGCCCTGGTGCTACCTAATCCTCGCCATCATCCCCAACATCCGTAGCCGCCGTCTGCCTGGATGCGGGGCCGATTACCACCACGAATTCCCCGCGGGGCTCTGTGGACTGAAAGTGGGCTAACAGCTCCCCCGCCGCGCCGGTACGGGTTTCTGCGTGGATTTTGGTGAGTTCCCTAGATACTGAAACCAGCCGACCTGCTGGGAGCACCTCCGCGAGCTCTGCGAGCAGCCTGACGATACGGTGCGGAGATTCATAAAGCACGGTGGTTCTCGGCTCTGCCGCAATGGCCGCAATGCGAGTACGTCGCCCTTTCTTCACCGGGAGAAACCCCTCAAAGGTGAACCGCTCCATCGGGAATCCGCTCTGCACCAAGGCTGGCACAAAGGCAGTAGCCCCAGGCAGGCACTCTACCTCTATCCCCGCCTCTAGGCAGGCCCTCACCAGCAGGAAGCCAGGGTCTGAGATCCCAGGCGTGCCGGCATCGCTCACTAGCGCCACGGAATCTGCAGCCCCTATCTGCATCACAAGGCGGGGCGTAGCCCGATGCTCATTGTGCAGGTGGAAGGGCGACAGCGGCACAGATAGCCCGTGGTGCCTAAGGAGTACCGAGGTGGTGCGTGTATCCTCAGCCAGCACAAAGGCGGCCTGAGAGAGCACACGGAGCGCCCGAAGGGTTATATCGTCAAGATTTCCAATCGGTGTGGGCACCACAAAGAGCTTCGGCATGGGGTAATGCTGTTGAAATCAACGTAATAGTCCAATGCTACGAGAAACGGCGCTCTAGCAACTGGATAAACTGGGCGAGAACTGGACTATCGGCAGCTCCAGCATAATCACGCTGCAGGAGCTCTAGCGCCTGGGAGAGCGAACCCGCCGATTCGAGCTGTGCCAGGGCGGTGCGGAATCGTGCACCATCGCCACCGTAGAGCTCTGCGCAGTAGAGTTTCCTATCGTTGAGCGACATCCCTTTCAGCAATGACTCTAGCGCTACCTTTCGGCTATTCTGCGTGGGCATGCTCGCCTGGTACGCCTCGTGCCGCACGGGCTTCTGGGTGAACCCTGCGCTCCTGGTAGGTACCACGGGTGCTTTCTGCCCTCTGGTTGCCAAGGGTTGACCTACGCTTGCCCGCAATGGGGCAGATTCTGGTGGCTTAACCCCCGTATGGTGCAACTCAGGGCTTGCACCAGGTGTTGGAGCGCCAACACTACCCGCCTGCTCCTTGGGGCTAGAACTCCCGGGGAAATGCGCAGACTGCTGACCAGCACTGCTGGGTACCCCCTCACTGCCTACCTGCACGGGAGTTCCTTGGTGCGTGGGGAGCGAGCCTCTAGCCGCAGCTGCCCCACGGGGCAATGGCACACCCTGCGAACTCCCAGCCCGTGATGGGTGGGATGATGCGCCAAGGCGGTTCTCCGTACCCAACGCTTCGGCCAGAATGGTGGCGGTCTGCAAGTGGAGGTGCAGCTGGCGAATCTCCTCCTGTCCTAGCGGTACGGATTCAGCCAATTGCAGTGCAATACGTATATGCGCCAGTAAGACCGACTGGGTGGAAGGGGAACTGGGATTCGATTCCATGTGTTGAAGGGTTTTGCAAATGGCCCAATAGCCGTAAACATATCGACGCCCCAGAGGTCTGCACAAGTGAATCTACCATTCAGCGGGGGCAATAACGAGGGTATCGACCTGGATTGGAGTAAAAAAAAACTCCTACCCCCTAACCTTCACGCGGCTATGGGGTAGGAGGGCTGATGGTGCTAACGAATGGTGAGATCGCGGTAACGGTCGAGCGAAAAGCGCTCAGCCTCTATTTCCACTTCTGCGGCATACTGGCTATCAGCTACCGATTCTCCTAGCTCGGCATGCTGGCTGGCGGTTTTATCATGATGCTGGGTGCGATTAGCATTCCCCACCATACAGTCTTGGTTGAAGAGCGTAGGCTGGGAGGAATCCTGCACGGGGGCTGTACTCTTGGCTGCTGCACGGCTCCTGCTAGGCGAGCGGCGTTCAGCTGCGAACACCTGCTGCTGAAGGGAGATATCGGGTTTTGATGAGAATCCTGCAGAGGAACGCCCATCCCAAGCATTTGCAGATCGTGAACCCGTCGCTTTTGCAATTCGTCGTTGCTCTTCCTCCTCCTCTAACCGCTCCCGCTCGCAAAGGTCCCTGAATACGGACATTGGGGTGAGATCTTCTGGGAACTGCGAAATGATCACGATCATCTGCATAAATCCCTCCTCCATACCCTCTAGCGGGCCGCCACCCTCTATAAAGTGCACAGCCTCCTTGGTGAGTGAATTGAGGTGACGCTTTGCCACGCGGTCACATATGGTGGGTAAATCCATCCCCTTGGGCCTTAGGCAATAGGGCGTGGCGTACTTTGCCCCCTCAATATCATTCCTAGGGAGCAGGCGGGAGAATACAGCCTTATCTATCGCCTGCTTCACCTTCTCTGTCATGGGTACTTCGGGCTCTTCGCGCACATCTACCCGGCCTATGCCTATCACCACCATCTGCGCCTTTGGGTACTGGCGATTGGGATCCTCAGGATCAAAGTTCTGGAACGTTCCAAAGTCGAACCCAAATGCGTTGTAGAGCACATCGTGCAGATCGACGTTCCTCCGAGGGGTGGTAACAATAATCTGCACAAAGCAGTCAATAGCCTCTGCGATGAAGGTGTCGACCTTCTCAAAAGCTACCTCCTCCGGCTCATCGGAGTACTCGCGCACCACATTGCCATTGGAGACGAGCATGATGGCAGTAGCGGCATTGTAGAGATTGAGCAACCCTTGCTCGGTGTTCTCAACCTTGCGGGGGCCATCGAGTACTGACGGCACAGTGACAACGGCTATAGCGGGGATGAGCAGCTCGCGAAGGAGCAAGGCCAACTCGGGGGCAGCTCCCGTACCCGTACCACCGCCCATGCCTGCCAATATGAAGGCTATGGTGGTGAACTGGTCGCTATCCGGATCGTTACGATACTCCAATAGCATATTGCGGATCTCTTCCCGCTGCTCTAGAAATGCCGATCTACCCAGGTCTGGCCTGCAGCCTGCCCCCTGGCTACGCGTTGTAGTACGCCCTATGACCTGCGTGATCATATTCGGCACTTTCTCAAGATCCTGCACATCGGTATTGATTGCAATGCAGGTTACCTGGGCCAAATTCTTAGCCATCACATACTTGGCGGCATTACCACCCTGCCCACCTACCCCGATTACCAGGATTCTGCACTTGGCAGCATGCCCCGTTGCCACAGGAATGGAGGTGGTGATCCCCGCAAGGTCAAGGGCCTGTGAGTTCCCCTTTTTACGCGAAGCTTCCTGCTTGGTGGCAGTGCCCTTTGCCCGACTGCCCGAACGAGCGGCCTTCTTTTCTGAATGGTTGGCTACTGGCTGGGTTCTATGCTCTTGATCTGGTTGTTTGCGCGGTTTCATTTCAGTCGTCTTATTAAATTTTCTAACTAGAGAAGCGACGTTGCTAGCAACGAAGACTAGGGAATCCTTATGCTGAGAGTTAGTGTGTGCTGTGGAGAACTCCGCCCCTGCTGGGCTATTCGGCGTGATAAGACCTGCTAGAATGAGGTGTCGTCTGGGGGATTGAGGAAACGATTAAACCACCCCTGCACTCTACCCGCTAATCGCTTGGGGACGAGGAATGTGGTGAGCAGATTGTTTTTTGATTCTTCAGATTCATCCTCGGCACCAATCGTTTCGTCGGGCTTTGAGTCAGGCGCAGATGCCGCCTCGGGCATCTCTGCCTGGAATAGCACGCCCCTATCTACCGCTACCCCCAGTAAGCCAAACACATTGGTGAATCGGTTTGGGAATTCTACCTCCTTAAGATTAAGCCCTGTATAGGGGTTTTGCCCAATAAAACTTCCCACCCGAACGCTAATAGCTGGGAGGGGATCGGCTCCGCTCAGCTCTCGTTGCAACTTCGTCTGGTCGACAAGGCTGCTCCTACGAAGAACCTCTAGCTTCCGTTCATAATCGGCAAAGAGCTGCTTTAGGTAGATCTCAAACCCGCGAATGCAGGTAGCCCCCCCCGTGAAGACGATGCCCGCCGTACTGGCCAGCTGGCGCTCTTGCCCTAGCATGTACAGGCTCTCATATAGGCAGGCAAAGATAAGCGTAAGGGTCTCTTTCACCACCTCGTTTATCTGCTTCACGGCGAGATCCCGGGCTAGTGGTTCGCCTTCCGCGTCCGATTCCGCATCATGCCGGGCAATCGCAGGTGTAATATCAGCCTCGCGCTGCATCTGCTCCTCTATATCCCTTACGCTGGGTTCCAGTTTCTTATAGAGTTCTACAAGCGCAAGATTCATCCCTACAGGAATAACGAAATAGTGCTGCAACACCCCCCTACGGTAAATGGCGACCTCAGTCCGGAGATGCCCTGCATTTACTAGAGCCACCCCCTCTCTCAGCTCCCGTTGGGTAAGCAGCATGCGAGCCGCCCCCCTTATTCCGAGACAAACGCCCTGCGGTGCAAGCCCGGCAAGCCGCACTGCATTCTCTAGACGCCGCAAACTCTCGGTATTGGCTGAAAAGAGATTGAAGACGCACTGGAATTCCTGCGCGTAAGTACCCACAACCTCGCCCTCTATCTCATCCTTATCGGCAAGGTAACGCACTGGTTCTGAATCTACCAACCGATGATAGGGTTCAAGAGGCGCTTCATTTACCTTTAGCGGCATCAGCGCAAAGTCGTCCTCGCTGATACTGGTTACCAAGTCGTTGGCTCTCCGGTATTCGCAGACCTTCCGCCCGGTGAAACTGGAGCACGTGAGAGTACCCGGCGCGTAGGCTATGTAAACTTCGTTCACATCAAAGCCCACCTGCTCAGAGACCTCACGTCGAATCGCCTTGATACAATCCTCAAGCACGCGCCCATTGTAGATTTGCCCCTTATTGTCGACCCCTTGCGTGCGGATAGAATCGTAGTACAACGTTGAATCCCAACGCCCATCAGCCTGCTGTATCTGCACGGCCAAAGTAGTCTTGTAAGCACCGACCTCTAGAGTGGCTATATAGTTCCGTTGGCCCATGGCTGTAGCCTCCTATTACGCTTAAAATTTACCGTGAAGAACCCAAAGTTCTACAATCTATATACCCCGATGGACGGCTTAGCAGCTCCGCCCGAATCGTTTGTTTTATCATTCCCACTTGGTGCAAATCACCTGGTTAGTAAAGGCTAAATTGATCTCTCGGTAGGCGTCTAGCCCAGGCGCTGGGAGCGAGGCCTGGTAGAGCGAACGGAGCTTACGGAGCTTATAGCGATAATCTTGGCAGGGGCCAAGCACCACTATAAGACCTCCAACCCTGGGTATCAACTCTATCCGCTTGGTATTAGCGACATATACCTGCCCTATAAGCGAATGCCAAAGGGGATGATCGTCTATATAGCTAACAAACTCGAACAGCGTGCTCCAAAACAGCGAATCGGCCCCCTGCCCCACCTGCGCAGGCGGATAGCCAATATTCCCAGATACCACAAGGGTATGGGCTGCATAGAGGCTATCGAGGTTAAAGCGCATCCCCTCTCCATCGATATAGCATGAACGCCCATCCCGGCTCATAATCCGCACCTTCGGTCTCCTCTGCCAGAGGTCAATGCTCAGCATACCGAGCGCATCGGTGTAAACCTGGCAAGTACGAACGGCCGGGAGCTTCATCAGATGCTGCTCTACCGCATGCGTATTGACCTCGTGCGCAGGGCGTCCGCGCAAATCACCCAATGTCACCCGCAAATACTCCTGCACCCGACGCGGCGTCACAAAGTTAAGCTCTCCGCTATCCATAACCCTCACGCTCACACTGCGGCATACCACCTCATCAGCCTTTGTTCGTGTGTAGCCATAGGTAAGCACGAAGAGGGCTATAAAGCCAAGCAAGGCAACAACTCCCAGAAGATTCCTCCGCTTAGACATGGCTTAGCAATCCTTTAACCTTACAAGCTCGGCAATAGCCTCTGCCATAGTGCCAATACTCCCTGCCCCCATGGTAACGAGCACCTGAAAATCTATCGATTCGAGCATTGGGAGCAATTCAGACTGCTGCAGCAATAGGCAGGGGACACTAGGTGGCAGCAATTGGGCTATTAACCCGGAGGTTACGCCCTCTATCGGTTCCTCGCGGGCTGGATATATCGGGAGTAGCAGCAATTCATCCACCCCAGCCAGCGCCCTCGCAAAATCTACAGCCAAATCCCGGGTTCTCGTGTAAAGGTGCGGCTGGAACACAACTACGAGGCGATGCCCTGGAAAAGCAACCCGGACGGCTTGGATTACCGCTGCAATCTCCTCTGGATGATGCGCATAATCATCCACATAGGTCAGATTCCTAGAATTATAGCGTACCTCAAAGCGCCGGCGCACCCCCTTGAAGCTCGCCAAGTGCGGCAACTGCTGCTCTAGCGGTACACCCACGGCCTCCACGGCCGCTATACAGGCCAAGGTATTTTCTACATTGAACCGACCGGGTAAACCTATCTGCACATCAAGCCCAGCATCATCAGACCTGTAGACGGTAAAGCGAGAATTAAGCCCTTCATAGTGAATTTTAGCCGCACGATAGCTAGCTTGCTCACCAAGCCCATAGGTGCAAAGCTGCAACCCCAGCATGCTGAAAAGGCGCGCAGTCCTCTCATTCACTATGAGTTTCTTATGCTGATTGAGCATGGCAAACTCTATGAAAGCATCTTCTACCCCTCTGAGGTTGCCGTAGATATCCAGGTGGTCTGCCTGCACAGCCGTTACGACACTCACCGCGGGGGTAAGCTGCAGAAAACTATGGTCGTACTCATCAGCCTCGGTTACAAAAAGCCCCTTGCCTCTATCCTTCAACACCAGATTGCTACCGGTATTCACGGCTATCCCCCCTAGTATGGCATCGCACCCCACGGTATTGGACAGCACATGGGCGACCATGGTGCTTACCGTCGTCTTGCCATGCGTTCCAGCTACCGCCACCGTTGTCCAGTTCCGGGAGAGCAAGCCGAGAATCTCCGCCCTTTTGTGCAGCGTATGCCCCTGTGCTATGAGATAGCGCACCTCCGCATTGCCTGCGGGTACTGCCGGTGTGTAGATAACCAACGTGGATGCCGAGGGCAAGCGATAATCACGGGGAATAAGCTCAATGCTATCAGCATAGTGAATAGCCATGCCCTCAGATTCCAACTCGTGGGTAAGCTGGCTTGGAGTGAGGTCGTAGCCCGCTACCTGGAGTCCTCGACGGCGGAAATAACGCGCCAAGGCACTCATGCCTATACCGCCTATTCCGAGGAGATACACCCTCTGCAGCAACTGGAAATCAACTGTTTGACTACTCATTTCTCAGTTCCTCCTTGGCTAGCTCCACTATGCTTCCTGCTATCACATTCGCTGCGTTCGGATGGGCTAACATCTGGATAGCCTGCCCCATGCGTGCACACTCTACAGCATCCTCTAGCAATGCGAACGCACTAGGCAGCAATTCAACCACGGCCCGCTGGTCTCGAATCATCACCGCTGCTCCCTTCTGCTCAAGCTGCTCTGCATTGCGGGTCTGGTGATCCTCAGCCACATTCGGCGATGGGATTAGTATTGTTGGTTTTCCCACAACGCACAACTCTGAAATGGAGATTGCGCCTGCCCGAGATACAATAAGATCTGCAGCAGCATACGCCAGATCCATCCGCTGGATGAAATCAACCACCTTTAGATTTTCTCCCCCATAGCCACTTACCGCCTGCACCACCTCGGCATGATACCCTGCTCCCGTTTGCAAGAATACCGTAACCTCTGGGTGCTGAGCCAGCAGCGAAAGGTTCTTCACCACAGCGTTATTGATAGTACCCGCACCCAAACTTCCCCCCATCACCAGCAGGATTTTCCCATTCACTGGTAATCCCAACTCACGCCTTGCAGCTTGCGCCTCGGGCAACTTTCCATGCAGAAAGTTCCGTATAGGATTACCACTCACCACCAGATTTTCGCTAGGGAAAAAGCGTTCCATATGCTCATAAGCCACAAATATGCGCTTGGCCTTCCTTGCCAGCAATTGGTTTGCCTTCCCCGCATACCCATTCTGCTCTTGGAGTACCGTGGGAATCCCTAATTTTTGGGCCGCCTGCACTGCTGGCACGCTTGCGTATCCACCCACGCCCACCACCACCTGCGGACGGAATTTGAGCAATACCTTTCGGGCCTTCTGGTTGCTCCTCCACCATGCCCATAGGAACTGCAGGAGACGGAGTGGACGCATACTCCGTGGCATTCCCTTTATAGGAAGCCCGACTATCTGGTAGCCCGCCGCAGGCACGCGTTCCATTTCCATTCGCCCCTGGGCTCCCACAAAAAGTAGCCTCACCTTAGGGTATAACGAACCCACAGCACCGGCTATTGCCAATGCAGGGAATATATGCCCGCCTGTGCCTCCCCCAGCTATCAATACCCTAATCTCCTGATCGCCACTAGACATCGGTAACCACTGCTTTAAATAACAAGACTACTGAACCTCATTGCTCTCTGCCAATTCCCCCTCATAGAACTCCTTGGCTTGCTGCCGTGCCACGCTTTGCACCATCCCTAGGCCAACGCCTGTAACAAATATGGAGTTACCGCCAAGGCTCACAAACGGCAACGGGAGTCCTGTTACTGGAAGGAACCCCACGCAGATGAAAGCATGCACAAATGCCTGAAAGCAGATCATGAATCCTATCCCCGCGCACAGGTATGCCTGGTACGCGCTTTTACTCCTGAGGGTGATAATCCGAATTCTCCACATCAGCAGTAGGTATATTGCCATTACCGCCAAGCCTCCCAGGAATCCGAATTCCTCTACTATTATTGCGTATATGAAGTCCTTATGGGCCTCGGGGAGTATTACGCGTTGGGTACTTTTGCCCACTCCCTTCCCAAACCATAACCCGCCTGCCACGGCTATTTTCGCCTGCGTTCCCTGGCCTTCATCCAGCTCTCCGTTGGCGAAATTCTGCAATCGCCCCTCCCAAGTCGCCCTTCGTTGCAGCCTATTCTGTATAGAACCCAGTCCCGGAATCCTCACAAATAGCAGCAGGACGGCCAGCCCGACTACCCCCACTCCAATCATCAGCAAATGGCGCAACCGCACATTGCCCACCGTAAGCATAAAGATGCTGATGGCAAAAAGCAGAGCCGCCATCGACATATTATCCCGTACCGTAAGGGCGCAAACTATACCTATGTATACCAATGGTTTAAGCACCCCTTTCTGGAAATCAGACAAACTCTCCTGCGATTTGGAAAGCCATACGGCCAAATAAAGCACCAAGGGGATCTTCACCAACTCTGAGGCTTGGATAGTGATGCCTACCAACCGAAAGGAACGGCGGGCGCTATTCACATCCATCCCCTTGAAAAACGTGAAAAGGAGCAGTCCGATGCTTGCCCATAGAAGGAAACCGACCCAGGGTTTATACCTCCTAGTCGGGATCATCTGCACCACAAAAACACTCAGCACGCCTACCGAGAGTAGCCCGAATTGCTTGAGGAGTACACTCGTGGTGTCGCCATGCAGCACACGGTATGCGTAGGCCTCACTAGCGCTATACACCTCTACCAACGACACCAGCGCCAACGCCACCAGCGCTAGCCAAATGTAGAGATCGCCTCGCAGGAATACGCTATACCCACCTAACCGACTGGCCTTCGTTGTTTCCATCTACTTACAGCTCCATAACACACCTCTTAAACTGATCGCCCCGATCCTCATAATTCTTGAATAGATCGAAACTTGCACAAGCAGGCGACAGCAGCACCGTATCACCAGCCTTAGCCATGCCCTGCGCAGCTTTCACCGCATCGCTCGCCGAATGCGCATCCACTATCTGGGGCACCACACCGTCATAGCACGCATGCAGCTTGCCGCTATCGGTAGTCAGGCACACTATACCGCGAACCTTTTCACGTACCAAGGGGAGAAGCGTTCTGTAATCATTCCCTTTGTCTGTTCCTCCAGCTATCCAGACCACCCCGCCTTTCACGCTATCGAGGCCATACCATGCCGAATCTATATTGGTGGCCTTGCTATCATTGATGTAGGCTACGCCACCCACGCTGCGCACGAATTCGAACCGATGCGCTATCCCTTTAAAATCCATCAGCCCCTCACGTACCGCCACTTCAGGTACGCCTAGCACCAGCACTGCCACACCAGCAGCCATGGCATTGTACACATTATGCCGCCCTCGCAGCGAGAGTTCGTCTACAGCTATGCCAAAGGGTGGAACGCCAGGAACGGCGAATTGTAGAGTTTGCCCACTGAGGTAGGCCGCCTGACCGCTAGCTACCCGTTGAGAAACCGACAGCAACCTAGCGCCCAGCGAATGCTCCTTGAGGTAATTCATCGTTTCGGCATCATCTGCACAGTAGACCAGGCTATCGGCTGAAGTCATATTCTGCGCTATGCGGAATTTTGCCCTCACGTAGTTCGCCATCTGGTGCTCATACCTATCCAGATGGTCAGGCGTAATATTGAGCAGCACCGCAACATCAGCCTTGAAATCATACATGTCGTCGAGCTGAAAACTGCTTATTTCCAGCACATAGTACGCATGTTCACCTTGCGCTACCTGGCGAGCAAAACTAGCACCAATATTGCCTGCAAGAGCAGCGTCTAGCCCCGCCTTCAGCATTATGTGATGGATCAGGCTTGTGGTGGTGGTCTTGCCGTTGCTGCCCGTTATACAAACCAACTTAGCATGGGTGTAGCGGCTAGCAAACTCTATCTCGCCTATTACAGGGATACCGCGCCCTCTCACAGCAGATATCACCGGGGCATTAGCAGGAATTCCAGGGCTCTTAACCACCAACTCAGCCTCTAACATCCGTTCCAGCGTATGCCCATTCTCCTCCCAGGCTATCGCATTGGCCTCCAGCTCGGCTTTACGTGAATCGGCTATCATCCCGCTATCGCTCACAAGCACGCAGTACCCCTCTCGCGCCCCTAGGATAGCTGCACCTATTCCGCTCTCCCCAGCCCCCAGTACCACTAAGCGTTTACCCTTCGTTTCCATAACCTACCGAATCTTCAACGTTACCACCGTAAGCACGGCAAGCAGCACGCTCACCACCCAGAATCTGGCTACAATCCTAGGCTCTGGTACGCCCTTTTTCTGGTAATGGTGATGCAATGGCGCCATGAGCAGAATCCGTCGCCCCTCACCATACCTTAGGCGGGTGAACTTGAAATAGCCCACCTGCATCATTACCGAGAGGCTTTCTACTAGGAATACCCCGCACAGAATAGGAAGTAAAAGCTCTTTCCGCACCAGCACAGCAAAAACCCCGATGATGCCCCCTATCGTAAGGCTTCCTGTATCGCCCATGAACACCTGTGCTGGGAAACTATTGAACCAGAAGAAACCCACCAAGGCGCCCAAAAATGCGCTCATATAGACGACCAACTCCCCCATCTCAGGAATGTACATGATCTTCAGATACGATGAATAGATCACATTCCCAGAGAGGTAGGCGAAAATTCCCAACGTCAGCACTATAGGAACGCTAACCCCGGTGGCGAGCCCATCGAGCCCATCAGTTAGGTTTGCGCCATTGGACACCGCCGCAACAACAACTACTACAACTACTACAAACAGCCCCCATGCAAGCCAATTGCCCGCATCGCCCCCTACCGGTATCATGCTACGGTAGTCTAGCTCGTTATTCTTCAAGAATGGTATCGTAGTTTTCAGGCTTTTCTCCAACGGGCTAAGGTGCACAGTTCGCCCAGCAGACTCTGCCAGCACCTCCACCTCGCTCTCTACCATACTACTCTGCGGCAACCGAACACCCACCTCTGGGCTAAGGAATAGCATAGCTCCCACAAAAAGACCCAGCAACGCCTGCCCAGCAAGCTTTACCCAGCCGGAGAGTCCTTTCTTTCGGTGCCGAAACACTTTTATGTAGTCATCCAGAGCTCCCAGCAAGCCTAACCACACCGTGGCTACCAGCATCACCAGCACATAGACGTTTCGCAAATCGGCCAATAGCAGCACTGGTACTAATGTTGCCCCCACTATCAGAATGCCTCCCATAGTTGGCGTTCCTCGCTTCTGCTGCTGCCCCTCCAGCCCCAGATCGCGTATCTCTTCGCCTATTTGGTATTGACGCAATTTCTTGATAAACCAGTTCCCAAAAGGCATTAGAATCAGCAGGGCGATGACAAACGCCGCACCCGACCTAAACGATAGGTACTGCAGCAAGCCAGCCCCTGGAATATCCAGATTATGAAAGTATTGATACAGACAGTACAGCATGATTCCCTCTAGTATCCTTTACATTCCTTGCATTAACCCAACCTTTTCCTCACCCAGCACCTGCTCATGTCCAATTGGTCAATGTCAGAACCCTCTTACCCGTAGTTCAAACCCCTCTAAATTCTCTGCGACCATTCTATTCCATCCCACACCACGCTCCTCTTTCGTTGCAAATTGCCGTTCCTACCCGCAGTGGAGTTTAGGCCTAAGCACCTGTATTAGCTACTCTTCAACCAGCAATTCTAGGGCCTTCGCCACTTCCTCCCTATCGTCAAAATGCATTCTTTCGCCCTTCACCTCTTGGTAGGTCTCATGCCCCTTGCCCGCTACAAGTACGTAGTCACCTGGAGCCGAGAGTAATACCCCTGCGCGTATTGCCTCCCTACGGTCTACTATTTTGAGTACTCTAGCCCTGAGTATAGGGGGTATACCACCATACATGTCCTCTATGATGGAACTCGGATCTTCTCCCCTAGGATTGTCTGATGTTAGGATAACCCAACGGCTCATTTTAGCCGCCACCTCGGCCATCTGCGGGCGCTTCCCCTTGTCGCGATCCCCACCAGCCCCCACCACCGTTATCACACTAGCCTTGCTTGGCAATATGCCCGCTATCGTTTGCAGCACATTTTTCAGCGCATCGGGGGTATGGGCGTAGTCTACTATCACCACGCGTTCCTGCCCTATCTGGAAGTCGAACCGTCCATTCACAGGACGCAGCATGCTCAGCACGCGCAGCACGGGTTCTGTTTCAAATCCGAGCCGCCTAGCCACTGCGTACACCGCCAGTATATTGTAGGCATTGAACTCTCCAAGGAGTTGCACCCAAACCTCCTCGCCCATCGGTTCGAATCGCAGCATCATCCCCCCCAGCTCCTGCGACATCACCTCCAGATGGAAGTCAGACAGCCGCCGGAGCGAATAGGTAAAAGTGCTAGCCCGGCAGTTCTGCAGCATCACCTCGCCGTTCCCATCATCTATATTCGTAATGGCAAAGGCCTCATGGGGTAGCGCGTCGAAAAAGAGCTTCTTAGCATCCCTATACGCCGCGAAGGTCTTGTGGTAATCTATGTGATCGCGCGTTAGGTTCGTGAACACCCCACCCGCAAATTTCAACCCTGCAGTGCGTTTCTGTGCCAGGGCATGCGAGCTCACCTCCATGAAAGCATACTGGCATCCGACAGCCACCATGCGAGCCAACAGCTCATTGATTTCCAGCGGATCTGGCGTGGTGTGCGTGGCTGGCAGCACCTCTTCACCTACCCTATTCTCTACGGTGCTTAGCAAGCCCGCCTTATGCCCCAATCCCATGCAAAGGCGATAGAGCAATGTGGCCACTGTAGTCTTGCCATTTGTGCCCGTAACCCCGACCAATTTTAGCAATTCGCTTGGCCTTCCATAGAGGTTAGAAGCCAGCACGCCCAGCGCCGTTGCAGAATCAGATACTTGGAGGTAGCAAGCCCCCTTACAACGAGCCTCAGGCATAAGTCGATCACCCACAATTAGGGTAGCTCCAGCATCTATCGCATTGGCTATGAAATCGTGCCCATCCGCCGAAACACCCTTGACTGCGACAAACAGCATGCCACGCCCCACCCGCCGAGAATCGAACACCACTCCCGATACGCTTTCTGGCACCTGCCCCACACGGGCTAGAATCTCTACATCTCTCAGTAATGCCTGTACGCTGTAATCCATAGCCATCTCACTAATCTCCCTCGGGTTTTGCGCCCCTTTTCTGCTCCTCGGTTAATCTTTCACCGTCATCTCTAGGGTTACTACGCTGCCACGTACAGGCGTAGTTCCAGCTGCCACGCTCTGCCGTTGCACTGCTCCCCGCCCTACCGCATGCACTCGTAGCCCGCAATTCTCCATTAGGTACACCGCATCCATTAGCGGCATTCCCACGACATCGGGTACCAGCCCCTGCGATTCGCCACGCACCGAGAGCCTTACCTTATCGGGCTGCTTGGTGGTGTTCACCCAGAGTTGCCCTCGTGCATCATCCTCTATCCGTATGCCCAACTGCTTGAAACCTAGCACCAGATCGCCCTTATCCCCAGCTTTCGATGCCGGTGGGTGTACAGGGCCATCGTCTGCACACGTGGGAAACCATTCACGCCGAGTAGTGTAGATCTTCCGCACTATTTCACGGAATATAGGGCCAGCCACCACATTGCCATAGTAGCCGCTTTGCCTTGGAGAACTCACCACCACTATGCAGGAATAGCGGGGCGCGTCGGCAGGGAAATACCCTACGAAGGAGGCCTGATACTGCACCTCATTCCCCTGTCTATACCCCCTGTTGGCATGCGCTATCTGGGCTGTGCCCGTTTTCCCAGCTATGGAGTAGTCAGCATTCCGTAGGTTGCTGGCCGTGCCATTATTCACCACACCCTCCAGCACTTGACGTACTTTAGCCACCGTACTCCGAGAGCATATGCTAGCCTCTAGGACCTCTGGGGAAAACCGCCGTACTACCTTGCCATGATCTGCCAGCGCCTTCACCAGGTAGGGTTTCATCATTCGCCCCCCGTTGGCTACCGCATTGTAGAGGGTGAGCGTCTGGAGCGGTGTCTGCCGCACCTCATAGCCTATACTCAGCATCGGGAGCGAAAGCCCGCTCCACTGGCCACTCCCCGGGCTGTTCACATAGGGCTTTCCTTCACCCCGAATCTCAAAACCCAGCGGCTGATTCAATCGCATGGCGTAGAGGCGATTCACAAAATCTTGCTCCCGCCCGCTGTAGTAACGTTTCACAAGGCTTGCCACCGCCACGTTAGAGGAGACCTCCCACGCGTGCTGCACCGTTATTTTACCCCAGCCGCCCGTCTTGGTATCGCTTATCACCCGGTCAAAGATTCGCATCTGCCCGTTGCCCGTATTCACAGAATCCTCGAGCCGTATCAGCCCGTCCTCCAACAGCGCAATGAGCGAGGCTAGCTTGAAGGTGCTACCTGGTTCTGTGCTCTCGCCCACAGCGTAATTCACTTCATCTCGATACACCCCGGGCGCATTCTGCTTAAGATTGGCCATTGCCCGGATTTGCCCGGTAGCCACCTCCATCACCACTACGCAGCCGTGGTGGGCATTATGCAGCACCAGCTGTTGGCGTAATGCGCGAGACACCACATCCTGCAAGTTCACATCTAGCGTGGTTACCACGTCGAGGCCCTCGCGGGGAGGCTGTTGATCCTCACTCCAGACTGGTATCGCCATCTGCCCTGGGATTTTCTGCACTATTCTATAGCCGGGTTCACCCTGCAGCTCATTGCTGTAGGCATCCTCGAGCCCCACGCTGCCGTGCGCATTCACCGTGCCTATAGTACGGCTAGCCAGATCGCCAAGGGGCTTGAATCTGCGAAATTTCCTCACCACTTGTAGCCCCCCTTTGTTCCGCGATTCCCGAAAAACAGGGTAACGGCGTAGCTGCTCGAGTTCGGGGTAGTCCACGTCTCTGTTGCCCAGCCTCGCGTACCGTTCGCCCGCTACCCACTTCCTGCGTAACTCTGCCCGGTAGGCCGCCTCGCTCTTATCGCCAAACACACGGCTCAGGCCCAGTGCCATAGAATCTACACTAGACTCAAATAGGCCATTGGAGAATCCTGAGGCCTTCATATCCATATGCAGCTCAAAGAACGGTAGCGATGTCGCCAGCACCCGCCCATCCTCGGCCAGGATATCGCCCCGAGCTGGCATTAGTTCCTCGGTCCTATATATCCGGGCCTCCCCAGCAGCACGCAGCGCATCGCCATCTACCCACTGTAGCCAGAAAATACGGCATAGCACAGCCAATGCGCACCCCGCAAAGAGCACGAATGCCAGCCCGCACACCTGCTGTAGCCTTCGTTTCTGCCTATTCTTCGTTGGTTTCATGCCTACTCCAGCCGCATTTTTCTGTCCTCGTATAAGCTCTGCACGGCACCATCCTTGCCAGAAGACCTCCTATTCATTATCCTCGAGATACCTCCCTACTCATCGGCTAGTTCTAGTCGTACAGGCGGTTTGCTGGGTTCCTCCAACCCAAGATTCCGTTCCTGCACCAAACGCACTACCTCCGTCTCCTTGCTCAGCACCATCCGTTGGCTGGTGAGAGTGGTAACCTCATAGTGAAGATTCGTCACCTCATTCTCGAGTTTTTTCTCTTCACGCCAGAGCTTTATTGAATAGTTCCGCATCCAGATGTAGACCACTGCCACCACCGAGAGGAACACCATGAGCTTGATGTATGACACCACCGAGCGTACCTCAGCCTTGCCTGGCATACGCCTTTGGGGCCGCACCCCTTCGGTGGGTTTTGCCTCCACCCGTACATCATCCCGCTCTTCTGTATTCAGCTCCATGCTCCCTATTTTTTAGTAGCGACGGTAAATCATCAGCGTCTTTCCGCAATGCGCATCTTGGCACTCCTTGCCCTCGGATTCCTGTAAAGCTCATCCCCACTGGGTGTATACGCCTTGCCCAGCAGTCTGAAAGGTCCCGCCTCGCCACCCATCAGGTCGCGCATCTCCAGCACCTTGCTATCGCGTTGCGCATCGCCCCGTAAATATCGTTTCACCATCCTATCTTCCAGCGAATGGTAGGTTAGCACCACCACCCTCCCCCCCTGGCGTACCAAAGAGGGCAGCTGCTTAAGGAGCATCTCTAGCGAAGCAAGCTCCCCATTCACCTCTATGCGCAGAGCCTGGAATACCCGAGCCAAGACCTTGTGGGGTTCTCGAGTTCCAGGGTATACTTCCAGTACCACATCGCGCAGCTGGTGGGTAGTAGCTAGCGCTGCCTTTGCCCTTGCCTGTACTATCGCCTGGGCTACCCGTTCAGCGCGCTCCACCTCTCCCCACTGCCGGAGTACCCCAGCCAGCTTAGCCTCTGGATAGCCCTGCACCACCTCAGCTGCCGTAACCCCGCCCAGCTGATTCATCCGCATATCCAGCGGCCCATCGTCCCGAAAAGTGAAACCTCGGCGCGGTTCATCAAAGTGGTGCGACGAGACGCCAAGGTCTGCCAGCACTCCGTCGAGTTTCTGCACCCCGTAGTACTCCATCCATCGTCCAAGGTTGCGATAGTCGGCATGTATGGCAGTAATCCTCGCATCCACGGGAGCATTGGCTAGCGCATCGGCATCCCGGTCTAGGCAGTAGAGCCGTCCCTCTGGCCCCAGTGCCTCCAGTATAGCCCTAGCGTGCCCTCCCCCACCAAGCGTGAGGTCGGCATAGCACCCGTTTGCTACTATATTCAGTGCCTCGATGCTCTCGGCAAGCAGCACCGGCACGTGGTATCCCTCCATATTGCCTAGCCCTCCATTCCTTTAGCATCACCCAGCATTTTTTCGGTAAGCGCAGCGTAGGCCTCTGGATCCATCTGCGCCCTATCGTACTCTGCTGCAGACCATATCTCTAGGCTATCCCCTCTTCCCAGAAATACCACCTCACTCCCTCCGCCCAAAAACTCTAAGTTGCGCTTAGAAAGCAGCAGCCTATCGCTAGGATCCAGAACTTGCTCCTCGGTATTCTTGTAAAACTCCCTGATGAACGCATCGCCTTCCTTGCTATAGCGATTCACCTGCGCCTTCACCAGCTCCACCTGACGGTAGAATTCCTCTGAGGTGTAGATTACCAAATGCTTCCCAAACGCCCCACGCTTAAGTACATAGCTCCCCCGCACCTCAGAATCATCCTGCCTACGGAGGGGGGCTGGAAAACACACCCGCCCCTTGCTGTCTAACTTCGCACGATACTCACCTAGAAACATGGTACACTCCCACTTCTCGAGACCAAAGAAAGTAAAAAAATCCCACTTTCTCACACTTTCCCCCACTCTTCCCAAAAAACTGCAGACGAAAATGGAGTTGTCCTCCCACCATTTACCACCTAAAATCGCGCATTACCCACTGCTATTACACCATACGGCAACCTAGCCAATCGACCGTCCCGCCTCAGAATGGAGGGGGAAGCAGAATCCGTTATTGCTATTTCTGGGGGCACCCACCAAAATATTCCTCCTTCGCGCAAAATCGCATAAAATACCAATAGAATATCACAACTACCTGCTTATTAACCTTTTAATATTAACAAACTAATCATAATCATCCTGCTCCATTAGGCTATCATTCAGCATTATGATGGAGTTCTTCCAGCACCACCACCCTCTCGTCCCATCTGGAGTGAATGCGAGGCGACCCAATGGCGCCAAAATGGCCTTCGTTCAGGCATCATCTCTTCCAAAAACTTTTTTATTCGCTTACTGTCAATACTATACAGCAATGGTAGAAAATTTTCATTCTTTGACTACGGCAAAAAATCTTTCGAAAATCCAGCCATTTACATAGCACCCCTACTCAGTAAAATCCTGCTCCTATTTTGCATTTCGCAGAAATACGCTACCTTTGCGGCGCAGTACGAGTTTTGCTGCACAGTTATTCATATAACACTCAGTACGTTTATGGCAGTCAAGATCAGGCTTAGCCGACACGGGCGGAAGAACCACCCGTTCTACCACATAGTGGTAGCCGATAGCCGCGCTCCACGAGATGGACGTTTCATCGAACGCATCGGGAGCTATAACCCCATGACAGATCCGGCAACTATCGACATCGATATCGACCGGTCGCTCTACTGGCTAGGTTGTGGAGCCCAGCCAACGCTTACGGTTCGCAATATACTATCGTACAAGGGCGTGCTGCTGAAAAAGCACCTGTTGGGCGGTGTGGCCAAAAATGCCTTCACCCTAGAAGAGGCAGAGCGACGCTTTGCCGCATGGGTGCAAGACAAAGAGGCGAAAATCGAGGCCAAGAAGCAGGATATTAGCAACAAGCAGAAGAGCGCCGAAAAGAGCAGGCTGGAGGCCGAAAGCAAGGTGAGTGAAGCCCGTGCTGCCGCTATTCGCAAGAAACGTGAAGAGGAGTCTGCTGCGCTTGCCGAAAAGGCAAAAGAGGCCGCTGCAGAAGCCGAAGCATCCAGCACAGAGGAAACTCCCCGGGCATAAGACGCTACGCAAAATGCTATGCGGCCAAAGACCCCACGGGAGGAATCCACTCCCATCACGCTTCGAACCAAGCCCATAGCCTATGTGCAGAAAATAGTTGGTACCCACGGAGGGGTTATGCTCGCATGGCATTACCCCTCTCTTTGTACCCATTTCCTGCTGAAACCCGGAGAATTCCTCTTCCTCAGGATTGCAGGATTGCCAGTCCCCTTCAGGCTTGCCCGAGCCGATAGCCGCGCTTTCGGCTACACCTACGTTGAATTTGAGGGGGTTGATACCCCCAGCGAAGCCCGTACGCTGGTAGAATGCCTCGTAGAGGTAGAGGCAAACAGATTGCATGCAGCCACCGATTCACTTGGCCAGGAAGAGGAGGAAGAAGAGGCGGGAACGCTCGAGGCCCTAATCGGGACTACAGTGTACGATCCGCAGGGTACTGCGCTCGGCACCATAGCCCGTGTGGATGCCTACTCGCTGAATGTGGTCCTCACCATCCAGCGCCCTCACGGTGCAGAATTGCTCCTTCCCCTCAGCGAAGACCTAGTAATCCACTGGCCAACCGAAGAGGACGATCGCCTACTGCTAATCGTGCCCGAGGGGCTGCTTGGCGACGAGCAGGCAGAAAATCTAGACTAGAGAATCCACCCATTTTCAACTTCTTGCCCCAACCTCTCCACCATGCCAGAAAAACGAAAAGCCCTCGGCTCCGCTGGCGAACGGCTGGCTACAGACTACCTTCGAGCCCGTGGATACGGCGTGGAAGCCACCAATTGGCATTACCGCCACCACGAGATCGACATCATCGCCTCCAAGGGCGGGATAACCCACGTGGTGGAGGTGAAAACCCGCAACCAAGCCGACCAAATAACCCTGCCAGAGCTGGTGAAACGTCACCAGGAGCGCTCTATCATAGAGGCAGCCGATGCCTACGCCAAGCTGCACCCCAGCCCGCTCGGCGTGCAGATCGACATAATGCTCATCCTCGTGCATCCCTACAGACCGAGCCAAATAGAGTACTACCCCGATGCCATACGCCCCATGTTCTAATGGCGCTCACACGCCTCTCTGTAGCGACGTGGCGCGCCGCGTCGCGGTTAAGCTCCCCACGCTACGGTAAAAAATAATTCCCCCCCGCACCCTTGCAAGAGCCCAAACGTTCCTGAGTATGGACACCTATTCCTCTCCTCAAACCCGTATCGGACTGGCAGCAGACCATGCGGGCTACCCTCTTAAGCAATACCTGAAAGAATACCTACAGCATGCAGGGTTCACAGTAGTCGACTTTGGCGCGAACTCCACCGATAGCGTAGACTACCCAGACTACGCGCATCCCTTGGCGCAGGCCATCCAATCCCATGCTGTAGACTGCGGAGTGGCCGTATGCGGCAGCGGAAATGGGATCTCTATGGCCCTCAACCACCAGCACGGCATTCGGGCAGCCCTCTGCTGGCTTCCAGAGCTGGCCAGGCTCGCCCGCGCCCATAACGATGCCAACGTCCTCACCCTCCCGGGACGCTTTATAGCCTCCAGCACCGCCGTAGAGTGCCTACAGGCTTTCATGGAAACCCCATTTGAAGGTGGACGCCATCAGAGAAGAATCGATAAAATAGAGGGGTAGTCTAAACCCTTCGCCCAATAAGGAGGGGACGCTTGTAACCACCCCCCTCCTTTTTCTGAGACCTCTGCAAAAGCCAGGAACACGATGCGCGCAGTGCGCCGTATCGTGTTCCTGGCTTTTGTTGTGGCCACATCTTACAAGGGGTGCAGCACACCCTTTCGCCACTGGGGTTAGCGGCATCTCATTACCGTCCCTTGCCCGCATTCTCCTCTTGGGTGGCGGCGGGCTGCGCCGCATTCGCGCTGTCACGCTCCCGATTTGCACGAACGAAGATGGAGAGAAACTGCTGCCAAAGATCGTGTAGATTATTGAACGACTGCGAGTAAACCACTCCAGCCCCTGCGGTGTACGGGCTTAGGTTGTTGAACACCAGATCGTCGTTTGAGCGGGCAAAAGCCCTGTAGTATAGGTTCTTGAGAAATCCGCTCTGCTTGGTGAAATTGATATCCCCCGCCACCGCGCTGCTCGTGTTGGCCCTATTCACATCAAAGTTGGCATCGATATTCACAGATTTCCACTGCATGGAGAGCGAAACCTGCGCATCATCACCTCGCTGGGTGGGGGTGGTGTTGGGACGGTAATTGATACCAACCCCGAAGGTCGGTGCATCCTCACTCGGGGCTATTTGGGCGAGCCACGCATTGAACTGATTCGATAGCAGCTCCCAGAAGGTAGAGAGCAGGGCATCGTTAATCCCATTGCTTTGGCTGGTGGTCTGCCCGTTAGCTGCGGCCACCTGGCTCTGCCCACGCGTATCTGCCACAAAGGCATTGAGCAGCAGCAGGGAGGCAAATTGGCGAACCTTCTTCTCGTCAGTATTGAGGGCAGCAGCCAAAAGGCTCTGGGTCTCGACATCGGCCTGGGGGATCTCCACATCAAAGGCCAGCGTCGGATTAGACAGGCGTCCCTTAATGGTGAGCTTGCAGGCCACAGGCACACGCCGACGATATCGCTCAGCATCTGCCGCTGGCGCAAGTTTTTCCAGAGAAGCCCGTGTATTGTACACCGTCACTATGTTCGCGTAGGCCAGTAGAGGGTCGCCATTGAAATGGATAGAACTCCCTTCCGTAATATTGAACTTCTTGCTAATCAACCCCTCTAGCGTAAAGGTGAACTCCCCGCGATGCATGGTATAATTGCCAAATATCGCCACGGGTTGCCCTGGCTTGGCACTAATCTGTAGATTGCCAGAACCCCGTGCCTTGAGCATATCGCCCGTGTGCGAATTGATAATGAGCTGTGTTAGCGCATCATTGGTTACGTGCAAGCCCATATTGAGCGTAAGGCGAGGACTTACTGTCCGCTGGGTAAGTGCCGCCTCTTGGCTGCCCTGACGGAGCGAATCGGCTGGCGAGAGCGCGAATACAAGCTGCTGATTCTCCTTGGCCTGTACCGAGGTGGGGAGCTGGAATGAGAGGGTCGTACCCGCATTGGTGGTTACATCCAGGTCGAGCCGAAGCCTACGCAGTGTGCCCGTAGCCTGAATGGAGGGGGAGGCGTAGAGTTGTCCGTAGAAGAGTTCTCCTGCAAAAGTACTCGTATTCAACAGCTTCATATTGATACCCGAGGCTTTCACTGCAATGGCTGGATTGGAGAAATTCCCCCAGTCTACCGAACCATCTAGCCGGAACGGGCTACCCTGGGCATCGGTTACGATGAACCCGTTGAATATAGCCGTCTGCCCAGCCAGCTGCACGCGCGATGAGGTGGCAAAGCTGGTGTTGAGCATCCGTACCCCAAACTTGGCATCGTGGAACTGCAGATACCCATCGGCCTTGGGGGCGCGTACTGTTCCCCCTATCTGCACGTCGGCACTCAGCGCGCCATCGGTCTGCACTTGCCCCTGGGCCAATACTCCTAGCGGCGACATGGCGAAATGGTCTAACCGCAAAGAACCCCGCAGCTTCTCCTCATTGGGATTCCAAGCCAACAGAACAGAGAGCGCTTGATGCCCATCGAGTGCCATATTGGTTATCCCAAGCAGGAATGGATGCTCTATGCCAGCCCAGCGCCCTTTCAGCTGCAGCGCCCCGATGTAGGCGCTGTTGAACCGAAGCCCATCTACCTGCATGTCTACCTTAACTGTCGGTTTCCCAAATACTTGGGCCACAGCTACCCCACCCCGTGCCATGCCCTCTAACCTGAAGGGAGACATGAGTCCATTGAGCAGATCGAGGCTGAAGTTTTCGACCTGTAGGCGAACAGAATCTGCAGGATGCCGCGAGAGACGTCCGCTCACTGAGAGGCTATGCCCTTCATGCCTGAGATGGCAATTAGAAACGTCGATCCCCGTAGTATCAAGCACTATCCGTGCTGGTGAGAACCGCCACCTTCGCCCATCCACCTGTACCGCCCCCGAGTCGATCCTCGCCAGCACGTAGGGCATATTCAGGCTGTCGGAGGGGTAGAAATCTGCACTCCACCCCAAGCTCAGCCTCGAAGAGGCCAACGTAGTAGCCCGCATACCTAGGCGCATATCCAGGTGATTCCGCACTATGTTCAGCACCGTCCGCACCGAATCAAAGGGTGTAGCCGCCACCCGGCCAGAGTCGAGTGCCAAGAGCAGCTGGGCTGTAGTGTCTCTCACCTGCCCCCGCACCCGTAAACCGCTCAGCCTAATGCTTTCATACCGCAGTTGGTCAGTACGCAGATTCAGCTCTAGGCTCCGCCTCTGCGGTATAAAATCGCACGTCACCCTACTCCCCGGGGCCACATAGGCTGCAGGCAGCAGCACCTTCAGCATGGAATCGAGCTGCCCAACTATGACCTCGCCGCGGTAGACTATCGAGGAGTCTGAGCTTAGTTGGTAAGTATCTGCGTATTCTACAGCATCGTGCTCGAGCCGATAGAAAGCCCGTCCTCCCGTATCAATCACAGCCGGGAGCAGGTGCTGCGCCATCGCATTCAGCGACTTAGGCACCCTGTTATACTGGCTACCGCCCCATAGCACACCTCTTAAAACCTTGGACTGCAGCATTATAAGCTTTCCCCCCTCAGCATTGTGCGCCCCTAGCACCACAGAATCGACCCGAATCGTCCCGCGCGCATTCCTGTAGCTCAGACCTGTGAGCTCCAGATCGCCGTCCAGATTGTCCAGATTGCTACCCTGGATAGCAGCCTGGAGGTTGAGGCTACCCACCGAGACCGAATCTGAAACCACGTGCATACGCGCCAAGTCGGCATGCAGTACCTCTGCCCGAAAACGGAAAAGGGGGAGCCGAGACGAGAGGTCCACCATCCCGTTGAAGGCCAAGCGCAGAGCCGAATCGGCCACATGGAGCGTGCCGCTGTAGCTCGTGGAGGTTAGCTGCCCCTCGGCCTCTATCCCATGGTATGAATACCCCAGCAGGCTAAGGTGGCGGATCTTGGCGCTGAGCTTAGAATCTAGCCCCTTCTTCCGATCAAAACTCCCGTCGATGCTAGCATCCAGCGATGTGGTGCCGAGCTGGCTGCTACCTGCCAGCTTACCGATATCCAGCCCCTCGGTGGCCACCCGCCCCTTAAAGCGCACATGCCCCTGGGCATTGTAGGCCAGCGAGAGGTCGGTACCCACCTTGCCGATGTTGGAGGTAAGCGTGCCGAAGGCCACGAAATCGTCGAGGAATCCCACGATTTCACCCCGGTAGTGGAGCGACGCAACCCCCTTGAGGTACTGGCGCAACGGGATCGGCTTCCCCGCAAAGCGCGATACGAGCGACTCTATACCCGTGGGTGTGGTTTGCAGGCTATCTATCGACACGCTCAGCACCGTAGAGCGCCAATTGGGCAACCCCACCAGCCCCGCATTCACCACCATACGAGTACCATCGGGCAGTGCTATTCTCGCTGTATCTACCCGAAAATCTGACAGTTTACCCCGGTATCGCAGTGAAAGGTCACACGGGATAGCTGCCTCTGCGGGCAAGGGGGCAAAGTAGCCCACCTCCCGCGCATTGAACCGTGATGGCAGCACTCGGATATCCATCCGCACGCTATCATTGAAGCGCGACATCGCTCGCCAGCCATGGTAGTCAAAGTGCAGCCAAGGGAGGTGCAGGCGGCTGTAAGGGGTGGTTACCTCCAGATCGTTGAAGTGCATGTGGGTGGAATCCAGTGCCATAAGGCAGCCGAGATCCCGCACCTCAAAGCCCGAGGCCTCCCGCAGCGATACCCCAAAGAGACGCATCCGAACAGCAGCCCCTAGCACGTAGAGGTTGGAAGCCTCCGCATTTATATGGCGGAAATCGATATTGTGGGGATCGAAAATCCCCTCTTTCCCCTCCTGGCTGCCCGTCTTCACTCGGACTTCTACATCACGCAGCGCAACGCTAGAGATGGTAAGATTGAACGGGAGCGAGCTGGTATCCTTTGGCTTGGCGTGATTCTGGAACAGCTCGGCAGCTGCCTTGATATTCAGCACACCCGCACTATCTGATACGATGTTGATCAGCGCCCCGCGCCCCTCGGTATGCCCTAACGACAGCAGTTTCCCGCCCCTGCCGATAAAGCGCAGCGAGCTCATGGCGTAGTCCACATGGATAAGGGTATCGCCCTGGAGATCCCACCACGTGTAGTCATACACCTTAAGGCGCGCCAAGAGCCCCACCTCTGCCCGGCTGGCCGTCATCCGCACCCCAAACTTCCGCTCCAGAATACCGAATATCAGCCGCGGGGCCGCTTCCTGCACTCCTCGGAACTGGAAGGCTATCAGCACTGCAATGAATAGGACCACCGTACCGATAAGACTCCAGAGCGCAATACCCCCTAGAATACGGAAGAAACGGTGGACGAATCGCATAGGAACTGTATATCGGGATGTTTTAGAACCTCCGCAAAATCCGCCTGAACGACGCTGCTCGCCGTACAGCTTATGCGGTCCTTGATAATTGTAATCGGATGATTAAAACTGTTTTAATTGAGAGGTAGGGGAACGAAACACACCTACAAATAGACGTGCACACATCTATTGCAGACGCCGTGCTTTCAGGGATCATTAACGTGCGAACACCGAAAAAACATATGGACTCAGCGCACGGCTACACTCCTCGCCCCCTAGTTCCCAGGATTCTGGGCAGCCTCATACCCAGGTTTGCCCAGCAGCGCGAACATATTGCGCTTGTAGGCCTCCACGCCTGGCTGGTTGAAGGGGTTCTCCCCTTGCAGCAGCACGCTCGCCGCGCAGGCCAGCTCAAAGAAGTAGATGGTGTACCCCAGCCAGTAGGCATCGCGCTGGGGGATGCGTATCTGTAGGCAGGGAACGCCCCCCTGCTCGTGGGCAGCCACGGTGGCCGCTCGGGCTATATCGTTAATCTCTGCTATCGGGCGATTGGCAAGGTAGTTGAGCCCATCGTCGTCCCCTTCCTTCGGGGAGAACGCCAATGCGGCGGCCTCACAGTCCCCAACCCCTACCTGTATGTGCGTCTCAAAGATCATTCTCTCCCCCTCCTGGATATACTGGCCCAAGGAATGGAGATCCGTGGTGAAGCAGGCCGAAGCTGGGAGAATCCCCTTGCCATTCTTCCCCTCGCTCTCTGCAAACAGCTGCTTGAGCCACTCCTGAAAGCCGCGGAGGTATGGGGTGTAGGTACTGAAGAATTCTACTCGTTTTCCACTATCATACAGCAGTTTGCGGGCAGCTGCATACTGGAGCGCAATATTACCATCCACCTCCGCCGTAAGCAGCTGTTCCTCTGCAGCCCGCGCCCCGTTGAGCAGCCCCTCTATATCCCTACCTCCCAGTGCCAACGGCAGGAGCCCCACAGGGGTAAGCACAGAGAACCGCCCCCCCACATCATCAGGTATCACAAGGCGTTGCCATCCATTCTTCACTGCCATATCATGGAGAGCACCACGTCTGGCATCGGTTATAGCCACTACCTGGCAATCATTGCGCTTTTCACTCCATCCAGCTCCCAATGCCTCGAGCAGCAGTCTGAATGAGACCGCAGGCTCGGTAGTAGTGCCCGACTTTGAGATAACCACAACGGCAAACCGCCTGCCCCGTAGCCTCTGGAGTGTAGACAGCAGGTAGTCTGGGCAGAGGGTCTGCCCCATGAAGATGATCTCTGGCCCCAGTCTCCCGTCGTTGGCAAGGGCCTCAAGCAAAGCCGCAGCCCCTAGGTATGAGCCTCCAATGCCCACTATCACCACCGTATCGAAGGCCGAGCGTATGCGGCTAGCCAGCGCCTCTATCTCCTGGGTTTGCGCAGAGAGGGTTCTACTTGGCAGATGCAGCCATCCCAGGAAATCTCGCCCGGCGCAATCACCCGCTTTCAGCGCCCCAAGCGCCTGGGCTGCACGGGTAAGCAGGGATGAGAACTGTCCCCCTACTAGGAGGGAAATCTGCTGGCTCGGTATGAATTCAAGAGTACCCATCAGATACGGAAGGATTAGAAAATCTCAAACTAGCACCTCCGTTAGCCGCCGCATTTCGGCCTTGGCGTTCTTCCCCTCGTACAGAATACGGTGCATCGTCTCGGCTATCGGCATGTGCACCCCATGCTGCAGGTTCACCGCATGTATCCCCCCAGTGGCGTAGTAGCCCTCTGCCACCATTTTCATCTCCATCTGGGCGCTCAGCACGCTATAGCCCTTGCCGATCATAGTGCCGAAGGTGCGATTCCGGCTGAACTGCGAGTAGCAGGTAACTAGGAGATCGCCGAGGTAGGCGCTGGCCTCCGTATGCCGAGTATCTGGGTATGAGGAATGTAGAAAACGCACAATCTCGGCCTGCGCATTGCAGGTGAGCACCGCCTGGAAATTATCGCCGTACCCGAGCCCATTGGCCACACCCACCGCCACGGCGTAGATATTCTTCAGTATGGCACTGTACTCAGTGCCATAGATATCGGTACTCTCAATGGTACGAATGTAATCTGTCCCAATGAGTTTGCAGATCTGCTTGGCTCTGGCGCGGTGCTTACAGCTCACCGTGATGTATGAAAGTCGCTCAAGCGCAACCTCCTCGGCATGGCAAGGGCCGCTCACCACCCCCATCTGGCTGTAGCTCACCCCGTAGTGCGATTTTAGGAATTCCGTAGCCGTAACATGCTCCTCGGGTACAATCCCCTTGATGGAGGTAACCAGAAACTTGCCCGACAAGTCCACCGAGAGGGGCTTGAGCCATTCGCCCAAGAAGGCCGAGGGCACCACCATGAAAATGGTATCGGCACTGCGCACGGCATCATCCAGCTCTCCGTGCACCCGAATCCTATCCAGATTAAAATGGACATCGCTTAGGTACTGCGGGTTATGCCCATGCCTGCGAATGTACTCGCCCATCTCTGGTCTGCGCACGTACCAATCTACGCAGGGCTGGGTCTCATGCAGAATCTTAACTATAGCTGTTGCCCAGCTCCCGCTACCCACTACCGCTACCCTAGAGTTCTGGTCCATAGGTCATATCATTTAAAGGCTGCAGCGCCAACCGCACCTCAGGTACCCGCAAGGAATCGCGCCGCTCCTCGCTATGCAGGTTCTTCCGCTTGCGCCCGGTGCAATGGCAGCCCGCAGGCCGAAATATCCCCTTTCCTCGAATGGCATAGTTGCTCTTGGTAGAAGCGCAACCCGTGGTAAAAATCAGCACCAACGGCAGAATTCCCACCACGCACACCCGCAGTACCCACCGCCCCAAGAACGCACGGGCTATCCCAAGCCTACTAGCATAACATGCTGAATAGCAATCACTCTTCTCCATCTACCGTGGATATTGCGCAGGGATACCTGCAGATTTCCACCGCCAAAGGTAGCCATTTTTACGCAACCCACCACCATGCATTATGCGATTGTAGCAGAACTAGGTCGAACACCCTCTGCGTTCTGCATCACTCCTAACGCTATGGGTGCACTGCGAGCCATCTGGCTGACGAATTTTTACTACCTTTGCGGAGGTTACTACTTATTGGATGTAGTAAATGGTGTGGACACGGCTCTCTGGGTACTTCCCCCGATGGCAAGCTTAACCGTGCCCATAGATCGGTAGTCTGGCTCTAGAAGATGCTTGGGGGATTTTGCGGTATATGGCAGACTCGTTGAATAATTCGCAGATTCCCGAGCTGGGAGGGAATAATGAATGACGACTCCACAGGTTGCGACCTACGCTCTTCGGCTCTCGATAGGGACGATATGCGTAGGGGCAGACCGAAAGTTGCCTGCCCACCCTTTCCGTCCATTTACCCTCGCTGAAATTCGACACCCGCGAATTCGGAGGGCGGAGATATCCCGTATCATTCTCGGGGGAGGCGAGCGATACCTTTCCCCCGAGCGCCGTCTCGACGCGATGATTGTCAATTCCCCCAACCTATTCTCTTAGCATGCGAACCCTCGATCTATTCTGTGGCTGTGGAGGGCTTAGTTTAGGGTTTGCGCTGGCGGGCTTTGAGCTGGTTGCAGCAGCCGATAACTGGCCAGAGGCGTTGGCGGTCTACCGGCAGAATTTCCAGCACCCCGCTCTCCTCATGGACCTCTCCAATGTGGAGCACTCCCTAGCACAGCTCGCCCCACTACGCCCCCAGGTGGTAATAGGAGGGCCGCCCTGCCAAGATTTCTCCTCGGCCGGCAAGCGCGATGAGAACAATGGCAAGGGGGCGCTCACAGTGGCCTACGCCCGCCTCGTAGCAGGGCTTAGCCCCACGATTTTCGTTATGGAGAATGTCCCCACCATCGTGGGCTAGCGCAAGCTGCAAGAGGCTAAGGCTATACTCCAGTCCGCAGGGTATGGGCTATCGTCCACCGTGCTGGATGCAAGCCTATGCGGAGTGCCGCAGCGTCGGAAACGCTTCTTCATGGTGGGCATCCTCGGAGGGAATGACGGGGAGCTGCTGCCAGCCCTTCAGGGCGGTTTAGCCAGGATACCGCTAACAGTACGCCAGGCTCTAGGCAATGAGATTACTGTAGACTACTACTATCGCCACCCAAGGAGCTACGCCCGGCGGGGGATATTCTCTGTCGATGAACCCAGCCCTACCGTCAGAGGGGTGAATCGTCCCATACCACCTGGCTATCAGCTGCATTCAAACGATGCGGTGCAGACCAAAGAAGATATACAGCCTCTTACCACACTACAACGGGCTAGGATACAGACCTTTCCTGCCGATTTCTGCTGGAATGGCCCGCGAACCGTAGTAGAGCAGCTGGTGGGGAACGCCGTACCCGTAAAGCTCGCGCAGCACGTAGCCGAACGGCTATTATCCCGGATTTCAACCGAATGGACTTCTAAATAATCTGGATTGCTGCCGTACTGACGGGGCAGCCCGCGAATCGCATTTCTATCAATTGGCGAGGTTTGCTACTGCGCCTTGGTAGGGGTTCTCTGGCGTTTGTAGCGACGTGGCGTGCCGCGCCGCGTCCCTAAACACCGCGTCGCGCCCCTAAACACCGCATCGCGCCCCTAAACACCGCGTTGCGATACTAAGCATACCGCATCGCGATTCTAAAATAGGGCTGGCTATTAATCCATTAAACGTACACACTTCCGCCCATACAAGACCAATCTTACGATTTTCGTCAAATAATTTGCGATATCGGGCAAAATCTTTCTACATTTGCATAGTTTTTAAAACGATATGGGCTACAGGTATCTAAATGCGGACTGGGTGGCGATGATGTCGCAGGACGACCGTGAACTGCTGCAAGATCTCTACAACCTTTTCTCCGAGCAGTGCGGACGGTTGACAGAGTTCTTGGCGCAAATCCCCAAGACCCCACCCATAGACTCCCAAGCGGCTAACGCCCTGGCCGACCTCTTGCACAAAACGAGGGGAAGCGCCAGCTCGCTGGGCATACAGCACATACCCGATGCCATGCGCGCCCTTGAGGCCGAGGTGCGCAGCGGGGCAGCGTGGGATTCAGTAGTGAGTACCCTGCACGCTCTGCACAGCCAGCTGAACGAGGCGCTGGGGGAATTCCGCAACTACATTGAAGCGCAGGCCGGCAGATAGCCTAGGCTCTTTGGATTAGAACAACTCATTAGCAATAACCTAATTAACGAACGCATCATGCTTCAAATCAGCAACACCGGCGGTGCTACGCAAGTGGCCTTTGAGCCCAAGAGCAAGCTCAACATCGCGAATGTGGGCCAAGTGAAATCTGAACTCCTCGCCACCGTGCGCGGTGAGAATGGTTCACTGATAGTAGATCTCTCTAACCTCGACTATGTGGATTCGTCGGGAATCGGCGCCTTCCTCTCCCTCCTACGGGCCTGCCGAGAGCACTCTTGGAAGCTCACGTTCAGGCATCCCCAGCAGGGGGTGATGGACCTGTTCAACCTGCTGCAGCTACAGTCTATATTCACCATAGAGCGTTAGCTAGTAGGGTGTAAGCATACGCGCATGGCGAGATGATTCCTAGGCCAACCCTAGGCCCATGCGCAAGACAAAAGCCGTAGGGTCGCTCGGAGGCACACTCCGATGCGTCTCTACGGCTTTCTTTTATCGGCGTCGGGGAAAACGCTGGGCGAAGGCATCACGCTAGAGGGTCTACCACAAGGCCTCTGCCCCTCACATAAACGATGCGGCATTGCTAGTATCACGATGCGGCATTATACCGCGACGCGGCACGCCGCGTCGCTACGGCCTTCGAGAAATGGAATTGCCTGATTGAAAACTCTTTACCTGCAAGAAGGCCACACATAAAGATTGCCCCCATACAGGACTTTTGTAGAAGTCTCTATTCTGGTGGTTGCCTCTCTGCTGCCCCCAGCGTCTCTAGGAGATCCAGAAGCTTGAAGACCTCTGAATAGCAAACCCTTTCATCCTCGGGGATACTGCAAAGCCTCTTGCCCCTTTCCATTGCTTGGGGTAGCCGAGCCTCAAGAAGACGACAGAGATTGTTCTTTCTTAGGTATTCATCCATCTTTGCATAGTCGGGTATATGGGCTTGAAGCTCCTTCACCACCGAATCGGAGTTATAATACAGCTTGCCGCCCGGGGAAAAGTGGAGCAAAAACCAAAATTCAAGGCAGGGTAGGTTCTGATTGGAATAAAATTTTTGTGCTTCCGGAGCTTCTGAATCATCCTTTCGTATTTCTCATTTTCCTTTTTGTACTGCCGAAGTCGGTCAGCATCCATAAGGCAAATCACATAGTCAGATTTCTCAGCCTCCTTCAGAGCATTTTCCACCATCTTTTGAATAGCGTGCACATCAGTATGCTTCGCCAAACTGGGCTTTAGCGCAAAACGATACCTCTTATGAACCCTGAGCGATTCGATATAGTGCCGCTCGGTCATCCCCTCGCAGATCACCACCACACTCCTCTTGACCTTCTTCATACCTATTCTGCCCTGTCGAAGTAGATAGAGCCCGTGAATGGGAGATCGGCCAGCTTCCCCAGCCTGTAGGCGCGGTAGGGCGATACGTTCCGATGCAATCCGTAGGAAGAAAGGCGGGAGAGGTGCGATACGCCCTCCCCATCCTTCTCCGCGAACCATACAGCATCGCGACGGATGAAATCCTCATCGAGCAGATTCAGGTCGTGCGTTGCTACCAGCAGCTGGGCGCTCCCCTTGCTGTTCACCAGAAAAGCCTTCAGGAAGAAGAGCAGCAGCTCGTAGTGCAGGCTCTTCTCTACCCCATCTAGCGCAACGAAAGGTTCCCCTTTCAGCATGGCGTATAGCACCGTACCGAGATCCAATAGCTGCAGAGTGCCTGTAGATTCATCGCCCGCCGACAGTTCATATACCCCCCCCTGGGTTCGATGCAGAAAGCGCATTTCGGGTTCGCCCTCCCCGGTTAGCAATCGTGCGACCTCCTCTGCGGGCAGCGGCAAAGAGGTCGTTATAGAGCGCATCGCATCATCCTCTAAGATCAGCCCTTTGCCCTTTTTCAGCAAAACATCTTCTACATTGATGTCCGCCTTCCTGAGCCATTGGAGTAGGAAGGCCTTCACCTCAGAGGCTGTATCACCTTGCAAAGCCATCTTTGCGTAGCTAAATGCAGGCGGTGTCCGCTGCGGAAACTCGAAGATCGCTTTCCCCAGAAACACAAACACGCGATTCAGCCTCGTTATCTGGATATTGACCCTACCGAGCGTCGCAAGGACCGTGGCATTAACCAAGGTATTCCCCGCCAAAACGGAGCGTTCTGCGCTCGTTAGCCCCAGCTTTGCCCCAAAGCGAATATCGGCCATATCCTTCGCAGGCAGGTAGGTGCGCTCATACAGCACTGCCGGTTGAGTAGTGGGGTACACCACAAGACGCTCTTGATAAATACGTTCACTATCAAGCCTAACCGACAAATTATATTTCTCTCCTCCAAGATAAAAATCCATCTCTAGACAGGATGGATTGCCCCGGGACTCTGCATCTAGCAAGAAAGGGGTGATACCCGTAGAAGCCGTGCGCTCTCTGGGCGCACTCGTCATCAAGCGGCAGAATAGCTCTAAGGCCTGCAAAATATTCGTCTTTCCCGAGGCATTGGCCCCATATACTAGCCCCAGCTTCAGGAGGCGAACCCCAGGGCGCACCTCACGGGTATACTCATCGCGCAGCTCTTTCTCTGCCGTGGGTATAAAGCTCAGGGTAGTTCGCTCCCTAAACGACCTGACGTTCTCAACCGAAAAGCTCGCAATCATATCTAGCATTCTATAGTACTGCAAAGGTAGCAATAAG
>LIIK01000110.1 GCA_001421095.1 Candidatus [Bacteroides] periocalifornicus
GCCTCGCTGGCGAAGTCGGTTGCGACCTAGGGGCAGGGGAATGAGCAGATCGATACCCTCGAAGAAGCCGGAAGACAGGAGCTCGGAACCCATTTTTCGCCCCATTTTTCTGCCGATTTCGGGATGACCATGATACTTCATTTGGCAGATGATGTTGCCCGCCTCGCTACCGGCACTATAGAAGAGGAAGGCTGCACACCGTTTGATTTTCATCTGTCCCCAAAACATCGTGGCCATGGCGTTCTCATATGGGTCTTCTTGATAG
>LIIK01000051.1 GCA_001421095.1 Candidatus [Bacteroides] periocalifornicus
CATGCAGCGGCCCAGGTACGGGGTTGGTACGGCGAAGGTACGGAGTTGGTGCAGGGAATACCGCGAGGCGATGCGGTGCGCGGGGTGGCTACAAAGACCAGTGGCGGGGTGCTTGCGGGAAGATGATTGGCGGGCATACGGGATCTTTGCGTAGTACAGTTTTTTGCGCAATTGTGCAAATGTTGTATCTTTGTGCTGCGATTCTCTGATGCCATTCCAAATCGTCATGAATGCAACCTAAGCGTCAGAGATGGTTAGCATGCTTTAGATTGCGGGCATGCGCGGCTATCACGGAGGGTAGCCAGGCAGTAAAAAAGTGAGGAAAGCAGGCATGGAAACAACGCATCCATCGCTCAGCCCTGCGCAGCCAGTCCGTATGACCTCCAGCGAGTTCCGGCAACGGCAGCGGCAGGCTTTCGAGTTGGTAAAATCTGGGCAACCCGTGGAGGTCTCCTACTGCGGGGAGATCTTTGACATCGTGCTGCGTGAGCACCGTTCCTCCTCCAACGAGGCCTTCCTAGAGAAGCTCGAGCGTTCTGAGGCGCAGATCGATGCAGGCCAATGCGTTCGGTTCAAAACGCACGAAGCGCTGCAGGCTTGGCTCGACCAGCAATAGCCCCTCCACCATGTACGAGGTCGTGCTTTCCAAGGAGGCTATCGAGGACTACAGGGAACTCAAGCATAGCCACAACGCCGCTTTCACCAAAAGAATCGACCGGATGCTCCACCAGCTTGAAGATACCCCCACTCAGGGTATTGGGCAGCCTGAACCGTTAAAGCACCAACGTTCGGGCTATTGGTCTCGTCGCATTGATCGCCCCAACCGCCTTGTCTATCGTATCGACGATGAGACCATGACCGTGAGAGTCGAGAGTCTCATCGGCCACTATGAAGACTAGCACTCCCTCTTCGCCCCTCCCCTGGCTGCTGCAGCTACCTAATATGCGCGAGGCGATGCGTTTAATGCGCGGGGCGGCGTGCCGCGTCATTTATGCGAGTTCCGCTGAGAGCGTTGAAGATCCCTTGCCCATCTTGCGCCTCTGTTGCGCCCCCTTTTGCCATTTCCCACAAAAAGGCTAACTTCGCGGCGTTGGTGCTACGCTTTCCGCACGGAGCACTGTAACGATTCAATCTTCTATGGCACGTATGTGGCGAGGTTTGAGTAGGTTTGTGTTGATATTTTGGGGGGTACTCGGCGGCCTCATCCTCTTGGGGTTGTTGCTCTTCCTGCTCATAGCAGCGGGAGCTTTCGGCCCGATGCCGACATTTGAGGAGCTTGAGAATCCCAAGAGCAGCCTGGCGAGCGAGGTCCTCACTGACGACCATGAGCCGCTGGGGGGCTTCTTCATCCAGAACCGCTCCTTCGTGGGGCGCAATGAGCTGGCCCCCTCGCTGGTGGATGCCCTCGTAAGCACCGAGGATGCCCGCTTCTACAGCCACTCGGGCATCGATGCCAAGGGGCTTATGCGTGTGATGTTCAAGACGGTGATGCTCGGGAAAGACGAAGCGGGAGGGGGCAGCACCATAACCCAGCAGCTCGCCAAGAACCTCTTCCCGCGTGATACGGCCTACTCAGATTCCAAATTCGTGAAGTTCGTCAAGCTCGGCATATCGAAGTTCAAGGAATGGATCACCGCGGTGAAGCTGGAGCGGAACTACACCAAGGACGAAATTCTGACCATGTACCTGAACACGGTGCCCTTCGGCTCGGGCGCTTACGGGATTAAGATGGCCAGCCGGACTTTTTTCAACACCACGCCCGATTCGCTGCGCGACGAGGAGGCCGCCCTGCTGGTGGGCATGGTCAAAGGCCCCACGTGGTATAGTCCTGTGCGCAATCCGGAGCGGGCCCTACTCCGCCGAAACCAGGTGCTGGGGCAGCGGGTGAAGTACGGGAATCTCAGCCAGGCGGCGTGCGATTCGCTCTCGGCCCTGCCGCTCGGCCTCGATTTCATGCCCCAGGATCACAACTCGGGCCTAGGCACCTACTTCCGCGAGCATCTCAGGCTGGTAATGACGGCAAGCGAACCCGTGCCAACGCAATACCACTCGCGGGATCAGTACGTGGCCGACTCCACCGAGTGGGCAGACAATCCGCTCTACGGCTGGTGCAATAAGAACCGCAAGCCAGACGGTTCTCCCTATAACCTCTACCGCGATGGGCTGAAGATCTACAGCACCATAGATGCCACCCTGCAGCGATACGCCGAGGAGGCAGTGGCAGAGCATCTGGGCAAAACCCTACAGCCGGCTTTCGATAGGGAAAAGAAGAACGGCATCTTTGGCAGCGAGGTGAAGCGTAAGGTGCGCGATCTCGTTATCCGCACGGGGATTCACCAGAGCGAGCGCTACAGGAACATGAAGGCGCAGGGTTTCAGCAACGAGGAGATCGAAAAGGCCTTCAACACCCCGGTATCCACCACCCTCTTCTCCTGGAATGGGGATATCGACACGGTGATTACGCCCATGGACTCTATGCTCTACTCCAAGCGCCAGCTGCGCACAGGATTCATGGCCATGGAGCCCTACACGGGCCGGGTAAAGGTGTGGGTGGGTGGCCCCAGCTTCCGCCATTTCAAGTATGACCAGGTGTACTCTGCCATGCGCCAAGTGGGCTCTACCATAAAGCCATTCCTTTACACCCTGGCCATGCAGGAGGGCTACTCGCCCTGCCTGAAGGTCCCCAATGTGCCGCAGGTTTTTGACATGGGCGACACGGTGTGGATTCCCAAGAACAGCAATACCACCCGCCACGATGGCGAGATGGTTACCCTACGGTGGGGGCTCGCCAACTCGGTGAACAACATCTCGGCCTGGCTCATCAAGCAGTTCTCCCCAATGGCTGTGGCCGAACTCATCCACAAGATGGGGGTCAATAGCTACATCGACCCCGTGAACTCCATCTTCCTGGGTACCTCAGAGGTCACGGTCTACGAGATGGTGGGGGCCTACAACACCTTCGCCTCGGGCGGTGTGCACATCGATCCCCTGCTGGTGACCAGGATAGAGGATCGGAACGGGAACATCCTAGCCACCTTCCAGCCCCGTAAGCGCGAGGTCATTAGCCAGAAGACCGCCTACCTTATGGTGCAGCTCCTGCGCAGCGTAATCGACCAGGGGTCGGGAATCCGCCTCAGGTACGTGTACAATCTGCGCGGCCCCTTTGGGGGGAAAACCGGCACTACGCAGAACCACTCAGACGGATGGTTCATGAGCATTTACCCCACCCTGGTGATGGGCACCTGGGTGGGCGCCGAGGACCCCGCGGTGCATTTCAACTGGATAGCCATGGGGCAGGGGGCAAGCATGGCGCTCCCCATACAGGGGCTGTTCCTGCAGAAGGTGATGGCCAACCCCAACCTGGGCATAAGCCCCTCAGACACCTGGCGCGTGCCCAAGGGGATGGAGGGCATCCAATTCAACTGTGACGATGCCCCCCGCACGCAGGAGGACGAGGAGGGCGAGGAGTTCTTCTAATGCTGGCGGGCTCTGTGGAAACGGGGCGATCCCAAAAAATCTAGAGGCTGTTAACTAAATCAATCTCAGCATGATGACTAAATCCTGCAATAGCCTTAGGGCTTTCATTCTGATGCTGGGCGCAGTGGTTTTTTTGGCCTCCTGCAATGGCACTCAGCCAAACGGGAATTCAGATGCCCTTCTCGAGAATACCATGGGCGATTCGCTCGAACTCATCGGGAAAACGCTGCTTCTGAAGTACAGCACGGGCATGATGGCCGAGGTGAGCTACACATCGCCCTCCACCGTGCATTGGGTCACCCTTGAGAATGGCCAGGCGACGGGTGAGGGCGACGAGGCGATGGACTACCAACGCCTGAGTGGCTACCAATTCTTCCTGTCATGGATAGAGGCCGACGGCACTTCCGTAAGCCAGGTGGTCGACCTGAAGGGGCTCACCGTAACGGCTTTCCTCACCTTTGCCGACGAGAACGGAAGGGGCGGAAGGGGATCGCAGCTGCTACAGGGTGGGGTAGAGCTGAAGTAGCACGCCCTCGAACCAATAAGCAAGCAGCAGAATAATGGCGAGAATCTGCCCCCTTCTGCTCCGTACACTGGTGCTGCTTTTGGCTTTCCTGGCAGCCGGCTGCAAGGACGAGATCCCTGAGCTTATCCCCAGCACCCGTGTGCGGATAGTGATTGACCTGGCACTCCCAGAGTTCTCAGGGCTTCGTATCCCCGGCTCGGTGTACCTGGCCAAGGGGGAGGGCTACAGGGGCAATGGTGTCTACATAGTGCGCGAGGCTATAGACGAGAACCAATTCTCAGCCTACGATGCCACGTGCCCTCGCCACATCAAAACCCCCACTGCCACTGTACTCACGGGTACGCAGGCCACGTGTCCCCACTGCCACACCGAGTACGAGCTGCTGAACTACGGGCAATCGGCCGATGGCAATCATCGCCTGCAACCCTACCGTACCGATGCGCAGGGCGGGGTGGTGCATGTGCATAACCCATAGGCATCGCGGCACTCGCTTTGGAGCTAGCACAGAGTGCTGCCGACAGGCGTTTTTTTGTATTCTGAGAACGGTGAAAAAGAGCATGTCCAACGTTTGCCCCCGTGGGCTATGCAGCGTGTCGTATCGTTTGAGGGCGTTATTCCAGGTAGGAGGGTGCAATGTTTATAGACATCAGCGTGCTGGAGGATTTCAGCTGTAATCCGTTCCGATTTTTCACGCCCAACGGATTGCTGCTTGCGGCTGGCGATAGCACCCAGAGCAATGCCATGACCATAAGCTGGGGGGCGCTCGGAACGCTGTGGGGAGGGTTAGGCGACCCTACAGTTACAGTGTACGTGGCAGAAAAGCGCTACACCAAGCAATTCATGGATAGGGCGCGCCGCTTCGCGGTGATGCTGATGCGCGATGAGCATGTGCTCAGCTACATGGGCAGCCGCAGCGGGCGCGATGGGGACAAGGCCCGGGCGCTCGGGCTACATACGCTCTACACCGAGAACGGCACCCCCTACTACCAGGAGGCCGACCTCGTGCTGGAGTGCCGAGTGCTCTACAGCGCGCCATTCGCCCCAGAGCGCTTTAAAGATGACATCCCCCGAAAGTTCTACTCGAACTTTGAGCCCGGTTTGCATACCCTCTACATCGGGGCGGTAGAACGGGCCATGCGGAGGGAGTAGCTCTTCGTTTCCCGCACAAAAAAACGGCTCGAAGGGCAAAACCCCTCGGGCCGTTTACATTTTTGCGGAATCCCTTTTCGGGAGTGCTGGGATGAGACCTCTGCAAAAGTCTAGCGTGCGTTCAATCTTCTGTAGAGGGTCTTTCCTTGTTTTGCGGGTAAAAGGTTTTTAATCAAGTGATTCGATTTATCGGGGTCCGTAGCGTTGCGGTGTGCTGCGCCGTTCATTGACGGTTGGGAACGCTTGCCTATTCCCCCATCACCACCACGGCTATCCCCCCAAGTATCAGCAGCCACAGTATCAGCTGGCGCCACCATGTAGGTCTGGCAAGGCCGAAGTGGTAGGCAATAGCCGTGCTAATGGGCAGCGAGAGGCTGATGAAACCGCCGCCAAAATCCCCGTAGATCCATGCGCCCACTAGCGATAGCGGTACGAAAATCCGGGTTACGCTGCGCGCGTATAGGAATGATGACATACGGGCGATGTGGGGCTTTATCGGGCTAACCACGGTGGCTATCCACACCGCCAGCATTACCCCCCAGTAGGCCAGCGGGAGCGGGTGCATCTGGGCGAATGCCAGTGCGGTATCCCATGCGGGCAGGGTGGGAATGTAGCTGGGCATTAGCTCTGGCAATGGAGTCCCCATCATGTAGGAGTAGAATGCCAGCACCCCCGCGGGTAGGGCTACACCGAGCGGTACCAGCACTATCTTGGCAAAGCTCACCGAAACGGTCTTACGCTCAAACACCAGTGGAATCACCCCCCAAGCAAGAGCCGCCGGGTACAGCAATGCGGCAATGCCCACCAACAGGCCAGCCCGAAAGGCTGCGCTCGGCGGATTGGCCTCTGCCTTATCTGAGAGGATGATGACGATAGCCCACAGCGCCAGCCCCAATGCAACGGTGGCTATAAGTGCCTGCCCTGTGGCTATGGGGATTACGGTGGCCAAGAGCGGCAGCAGGAGCAGTGGGAGTTGCCCCCTTACCGCGCTGTTGGTGAAAATGAGCAAGAGACGCTGGGCCACTAGCGCGCAGCCCACCAGCAGGGAGTACAGCAATACGCTCTGCGCTACTGGTGGAAGGGAGTGGAGTAGGGTGGAGGCGAGCGGTGTTAGGTTGGCGTTGCCAGGCTCAGAGGGTCTTGTGGAATCAAAATACCACATGCCTCCCAGGGCAATGGCCACCACCACCAGCCCACTTATACTCCTCTTGGTGAATAGGCTGCTAGTGTTCACTGTCGAGAGCCCCCTCCCCAATATCGTGCCGGTAGGCCATGCCGTCAAAGTGCACCGATTCTATTTGCCCGTAGGCCAACCCGCGGGCTTCGGCTATCCTGCTGCTAAATCCGCACACCGAGAGTACACGGCCTCCAGCCGTTACTAGGTGCCCGTTCTCCAGCGAGGTGCCAGCGTGGAATATCTTGCAATGGCTATTGGCCACTGGCGGTAGCTGGATGCGTTTCCCCTTTTGGTAGGCGCCCGGGTAACCACCAGAGACTAACGATACGCACACCGTACCAGAGGGTTCTGTATGTATGCGGTGCGAGCCGTTCTCTTGGCCATTGGCAATACCCCACATCGCCTCCAGCAGTCCGCTTATGCGGGGTAGCACCGCTTGGGTCTCGGGGTCGCCCATGCGCGCATTGTACTCCACCACGTAGGGATCGCCGCTAGGAGAGCGCATAAGGCCAAAAAAAATGAACCCTAGGTAGGGGATCCTCTCCTCCTGGAGCCCTTGCAATGTGGGCTCTACGATACGCTTACGCACCTTCTCTGCGAATCCGTCGGCATGGAACCACCCCACTGGCGATACGGCGCCCATTCCTCCGGTATTGGGGCCTTTGCCGCCATCGTAGGCACGCTTGTAGTCCTGCGCCTCGGGTAGCATCTGGTAGTTCGTCCCGTTCACGAGGGCGAATGCTGAAACCTCCTGCCCTGGCATGAACTCCTCTATCACCACCCTGCGGGCAGAATCGCCGTGCTTACCCTCCAGCATGTCTTTAAGCGCTTGGATGGCCTCTGGGAGTTTTTCCACAATCAGCACCCCTTTGCCTGCAGCCAGCCCGTCGGCCTTGAGTACATAGGGCGCTTTCTGCCCTTGTAGGAACTGAATGCCAGCCTCAAGGGTCGTAGGAGTCACCACCGTGAAATTTGCCGTCGGTATGCCATGCCGCCCCATGAATTGCTTGGCAAAGATCTTGCTCCCCTCCAGGTTTGCCCCCAGCTTGCCGGGTCCTATCAGCCGAACGTGCGCTAGCTCCGGTTGCCCTTCCACATAGTCTCGTAGCCCCGCCACAAGGGGCGCTTCTGGCCCTACCACCACAAGGTTGATATCGTGGGCCAGTATCGCCTCTCGGATTCTCGGGAAATCGAGCGTATCGCCCGGCAGGCAGACTATGCCATCGGCAGCCATCCCAGGATTCCCCGGCAGGCAGTAGAGGGAGTGCAACCGTTCGCCCTGCTTTTCTAGGCGTAAGGCATCGGTGTGTAGGGAGTAGGCCAACGCATGCTCACGCCCACCTCCACCTATCACCAGCACATTATGGAGCTCCTCCATGGTATTTATTTCGGGTTTAATGGTTTATTCAGCAGTCCCAGAATCGTTCTCTACACTACCGCTACTATTTTTACCGCAAGGAGCAGGGCAATGAGCGCCACAGGGTATACGGTGGCGTAGACCACGCTGGGGGTCTCGTCAAAGGCCATCGATTCGCATGCTGCAAGGCCTGGGGTGCTGGTCATTCCGCCGGCCATTACGCCCAGCAGCTCGAAGACGTTGATTCTGAAAAGCAGGGCGTTCACTAGCAGGGTGAGTAGCATTGGCACGGTGGTTATCACCAGGCTTATGAGCACCAGGGTGATGCCAGAGTCTTTGAGGGTCTGCACAAGGCTAGTGCCAGCAGAGGTACCCACACCCGTAAGGAAGAATAGCAGCCCGAGCTGGCGGAGTAGATTGTTAGCGCTGCTGGACATTGTCCAGAGGATAGGCCCTGTTTTCCCGAGGCTACTCAGCAGGATAGCGGCCATTAGCACGCCCCCGGTGAGGCCCAGGCTCACGGTGAACGACGGGCCTAGCGACACCTGCACTTTCCCCAGCAACACCCCAAGCACTATGCCTAGCGCCACAGGGAGAAAGTCAGTGTCTGACAGCGCCCGAGCATTATTGCCGAACATCTCCTTTAGCCTTGGGAGGTCGCTGTCATGGCAGGCCACCGTCACTTTATCGCCAAAACGCAGGGTAAAACCAGGCGATGGTGAGAGGTCGATACCGCTACGCCGCACACGGGTTATCACGAGGTTGCCACCGTAGGCTGCCTGCACATGGGTTACCGTTTGGTTGGCAATCTTACGGTTGGTTACCAGCAGCCCCACCACCTGGTAGCCTTGGCTTAGCGTGAGGGGGCTATCCACCTGCGGGCCTACCAGCAGCTCTATCCGTTCAAGGGCGGCTACCGTGCCCACAGCCCGCACGATATCGCCCTGGTGGAGTACGGTATCCCTGCTGGCCACCACCGCTTTGCCCTCATGCTGCACACGGCTTATGGTGGCGCCGGTCATCTCCCTGACCTTGATCTCCACCAGCTGCTTATCGAACACCTTGGGGTTCTCTACCCGAAAAGCGCAATGCTCTACCGAAACCGCCTCCTTGTGGGCCTGCAGCTTGGCGTAGGCCTCCTTCAGGTTGACCCGTAGGATTTTGGGTATTAGCTTGATAATCAGTATAACCACCAGCACACCGAAAGGGTAGGTGATCCCGTAGGCTATGGAGGTGATGGCCGCGCCGCGGGTGGCATCTATGGCTACCGAGAGTCCTGGGGTGCTGGATAGCGCGCCGCAATACAGCCCGGTGAAGAGGTTGTCTTCCAGGTGGAACAGGTGCTTCATGGCCAACGCCACCAGCAGCGATAGCACCACTGGCACGCAGGCCAGTATGATGTACTGCCTTCCCTTGCTCTTGAAAGAGGCAAAGAACCCTGGCCCGGCCTGCAAACCCACCGTGAAAATGAAGAGTACCAGCCCGATACTTTGCAGCATGGGCGGCATTACGATGCCCAGATGCCCAAACAGCAGCGCCACGAATATAACGGCGGCCACATCCAGCGAGAACCCCCACACCTTGATTCGCCCGGCAATGTAGCCCAGTGCTATGATGATGAAGAGCGAGAAGACCTGGTAGGTTCGCAGGAAATCGACAATGGTATCCACGGGGGGAGGCGTTGTTACATTTTACAATACTGGTGGGCTGTTTTCTCTACAGGGCGGCTACCATCTTTACGGCCAGCAGCAGTGCCACCATGGCTATGGGGTACACGGTGGCGTAGACCACGCTGGGGGTCTCGTCAAAGGCCATCGATTCGCAAGCCGCCAACCCTGGGGTGCTGGTCATTCCGCCGGTGAGTACGCCGAAGAGCTCGAAGATGTTCACCTTGAAGAGCCAGGCATTCAGCAGAACGGTGGTAACCATAGGCACAAGGGTGATGATAGCGCCCACCACCAAGAGCGAGATGCCAGCCTCGCTAAGGGTGCGCACGAGGCTGGTGCCTGCAGAGGTTCCCACCCCGGCAAGGAAGAGCAGTAGCCCTAGCTGGCGGAGTAGGTTGTTAGCCGCGCCGGTCATAGTCCAGAGGATAGGCCCGGTCTTGCCCAGATTGCTCAACACCAGGGCCGCTATGAGTACCCCTCCCGTAAGCCCGAGGCTCACGCTGAATGAGTGCCCTACAGACATATGCACATTGCCGAGCAGAATCCCTAGCACTATCCCGAGGGCAATGGGGAAGAAGTCGGTGTCGCTCAGCACCTTGGCGTTGTTGCCAAAGATGCCCTTTAGCTTCTCGAGGTCGCTGTCATGGCAGGCCACCGTCACCTTGTCGCCAAACCTGAAGGTGAAGTGGGGCGAGGGCGACATGTCGATACCGCTACGCCGAACCCTCGTTACCAGGAGGTTACTCCCGTACTCCATGCGCACTTGCGAGAGCGTTTGGTTCACTATGGCCTTGTTGGTTACCAGTAGCCCCACCACGTGGTATCCGTGGCTGAGTGAGAGCGAGCTCTCCACCACAGGCCCCACGAGCAGCTTCACGCTCTCCAGCGCCTCTGGGGTGCCCACTGCCCGGATAATATCGCCCTCCTCCAGCACCGTATCGGGCGTAGGAGGCACCACATCCTTACCATGCTGCACGCGGCTTACGGTGGCACCCGTCATGTCTCGTAGCCGGATCTCAGAGAGCTTTTTCCCGAACACGGGGGCGTTGGCAACCCTGAAGGCCAGGTAGCGGATGGAGTGGTCATGCTCCTTGGTGCTGGAGGCCTCGTGCACCTCTTTCAGGTTGATCCGCAGTAGCTTGGGCAGCAGCTTTACGAAGAGTATCACCCCAATGACCCCGAATGGGTAGGCGATTCCATAGCCTATGGAGGCCAGAGGAGAACCGGTAGACTCTATGGCCACTGAGAGGCCTGGCGTGCTGGTGAGAGCCCCGCAGAGAATGCCAGCTAGGATGTCGGCAGGCAGCCCAAAGGCGTATTTCAGCACCACGGCAGTAACCAGCGATACCAGCACCAGCAAGAAGGCCAGCACCACGTATTTACGCCCCCGCGACTTGAAGGAATCGAAAAACCCCGGGCCTGCCTGTAGCCCCACCGTGAAGATGAACAGCACCAGCCCCATGGTCTGCAGCACGGGCGATACCACAATCCCGTAGTGCCCGAACAGCAGCGCTACGAAGATGACGGCAGCCACATCGAAGGAGAAGCCCTTGATGTTGATCTTCCCCACCACAAAGCCGATGGCGATGATGATGAACAGGGCAAAGATCGGCGTTTCGCGCAGATACGTTAGTATTGCTTCCACGGCCCTAGCGGGTTGTATTAACGCGGCAAAGGTAAAACAAATTTCCCAGAACGATTAGCGAATCCAAGACCTCTGCAAAACTCTCGTAAACGCTGCGGCCTATCGCATCGCTACGGTCTTCGATAAATGCAAGCGCTTGAGAACCTATTAAAAGGCAGAGCCATAGGGAATCCCCACGGCTCTGCCTTCTATTTATTTCAAGAACTTCTCTTCCACCTTAGGCCAGGGGCTGCTGGCCTTTACCCGGTCGGCCTCCTGTAGCAGAACCTCTACGGCCTTCTCCAGCTGGCTGTCGTGCCCGCGCTCTAGGCGTTGGTAGTCCATCCACACCTCGTAGTCGGGTTCTAGCTGCTGGTTCTCTAGGTAGTGCCCAGTGCTATCCACGTAGCCCACTATGGGGATACCGAAGTAGAGTGTAGGATCCACTAGGGTTTCCCACCACACCGAGGTCATGGTGCCAGGCACGGGGCGGCCCACCAGCTTGCCGATCCCCATCGTCTTGTAAACCCAGGGCGTGCCGTGGGCATTGCTGTAGTTGGCCTCGGCCACCAGCATCACGCTGGGTTTCTTCCAGCGTTTGCGGGGCTGCTCAGATACGATATGCTCACGGGGTACTTGGTCTAGGTACTTCTTGCCGCTGAAGAGGACTTCCACATCCTCATGCAGGTGGCCACCGCCATTGTAGCGGGTATCAATCACCACCCCCTCGCGGTCGTTGTAGCGCCCAAAGAGGTCTGAGTAGATGGTGCGGAAGCTGCTACCGTTCATCGCCTGGATGTGCACATAGCCTAGCCTGCCGTGCGAGAGGCTATCCACCTCGTGCCGACGCTGTTCTACCCAGCGGTCGTACAGGAGTGAGCTGAGCTGCCCGCTCGATATCGGCTTAGCGACCTCGCTCGTCTCTGTACCGCCGTTCTTCACATCTATGCGGATTCGCTTGCCGGCCTGCTGGTCGAGCAGTAGCGGGAGCTGCCCATAGTTGCTTACGGCTAGCCCATTGATCTTGGTGATTACCGAGCCGGGTTTTACCTTGCTGTCAGCCTTGTCAAAGGGGCCGTTGCGCAGCACCTCGGTTACCCTTACTCCTGGGCCTTTGTAGCCCCTGTCAAAGAATACCCCGAGCGATGCGGTGGAGGCTGCTCCTGGGCCGCCAGCATGCCTGTACCCGCTGCCGGTGTGCGAGGCGTTCAGCTCCCCGAGGAGTTCGCTTAGCAGGTCGGCAAAGTCATAGTTATTATTGATGTAGGGGAGGAATTTCCCGTAGGCATTGCGGTAGTAGTCCCAGTCTACCCCGTGGAGGTCGCTACGGTAGAATTTTTTCACCACCTGCCGCCAGGCGTGGTCATACATCCCCTCGCGCTCGGCCTGCCCGCGGTGGGTGAACGGGGCAGAGTACGCAACCTTTTTCTGCTTCTCGCCCTTAAGGTCAACCTTCACCAGGCTGCCGCCCGCCGATATGAGGATGTTCTCCCCTTTGGCATCTAGGGTTATTGCGCCGCCGCTCGTGTTCACATCCAGCACCTTGGAGGTGGTTTTCTTACGGAGGTCGGTCTTCCAGAGGTTGTACTTATCCTCAAAGCTGCAGAGGTAGTAGAGGCTCTTGCCATCGGGGGTAACTATCGCATCGGAGAGGTCTGAGCTGTGGATGGTGAGGCGCACTATACGGTCTTCCGCGTGGTTGAAGTCCAGCTTGATGGGTTTTACCTCATCCTTGTCCTTACCGTCCTTCTTGCCCTTCTTGTCGTCTTTCTTCTCCCCGTCGTCCTTGTCCTTTTTGCCGTTGCCCAGCTCCTCGAACTCGAAGGGGGTGAGGCGGTACCTATCGTAGGCCTCCTGGGAGGTGAAGAATGCGTAGACGTCCTCCTGCGCCCCCCAGCTGGCGTGGCTTCGCAGCCCATTGCGGTCGCTGCTCCAGATTAGCATGTCGCCGCCCATCATCCAGCGGGGGTTGCTGTCTGTATAGCCGCTCAGGGTGAGGTTGAAGATCTCGCCACCGCTGGCTGAGATGATACCGATCTCGTTATTTGGCCAGCGGTGCTTGGGGTTGTATGTCAGCGCAATCCATTTGCTATCGGGGCTCCAATCATAGGCAATGTCGCCATCGGAGTAGGAGTAGTTATAGCGCCCGTCGGTGAGCTGGCGAACCTGCTTGGAGGCGAGGTTGATAACCTTGAGCTTGGTGCGGTCCTCTAGGAAGGCTACCTCTTTCCCATCGGGGGAGAACAGCGGTTGGAATGTTTCCTTCTCGGTAACCAGGAGGGGCTCTTCAAGCACTTCGGTGGCTATGGCGAAGTGCTTTTCATCGTCACGCGCGATCTTTGCGAGGTAGAGATTCCAGCTCCCGTTTCGCTCGCCGGCGTACACCAGCGTGCGGCCATCCTTAGCCCAGCTCACGCTCCGCTCCATGCCCGGGGTGTTGGTGATACGGCGGGTGTTGCCATACTCTATATTGCTCACGTAGATATCTCCGTGGTTCTCAAAGGCCACCTCCTTGCCATCGGGCGATATTACCCCGCCGTGCGCGCCGCTGGTGAGCGTCCGGTTCACCGAGTCCATCTGGTCGTTAGGCCTGTTGATATCTATCTTCAGCACATTGGGCTCTTGCCCTGGGGTTTGGGTGTAGATCTGCCCGTCGAAGGTGTAGCACAGCACCCCGCTCCGGGAGGCAGACAGGTAGCGCACGGGCAGCTTGGCGAATGTGGTGACTGCCTTGGCATCGGCCCCGTTGGCCAGGGGGGCCTCATACACGTTGAACGAGCCGCCATCGCGCTCGCTCAGGAAGTAGAATCGCTGGCCGCCGGGGGCGAACACAGGGTTGCGATCCTCGCCGTCACGTGTCATTAGGCGCTCTAGTTTGCCCGTGCCCACGGAGTATAGCCATATATCGCGGGTGGTGCTGCTGGTGTGGTGCTTGCGCAGCCCGTTCTCCACGCCCCGGAGATCTTCCAGCAGAATCGATTTCCCGTCGGGCGAGTAGCAGGCATTGCCCGTGGGCATGGGGAGCTGTAGATCTGCCGGCCCCCCCTTGGTGGAAACCCGGTAGATGCCGCCTGTCCACCGCGCGTAGAATAGCGCCGAGGAGGCCGAGGGCATCTCCAGCGAGCGGTAGAGCACGCTGTCGCCCCCGGGGGTGAAGCAGAGCGGGGTATCGGTCTGGCTGCCAAAGGTGATCCGCACGGGCTGCCCTCCCTCGGCGGGTAGGGTGTAGATGTCGAAATTGCCGTACCTATCGCTCGCGTAGGCCAGCTGGTCGCCCTTGGGGCTCCATATGGGGAGGGTGGCGTAGTCATTGCCCGTGGTAAGGGGCCTGGCCTCGCCGCCTTTGGCATCCACCACGTAGAGGACGCCCTGATAGCAGAAGGCTACCCGCTGCCCATCGGGCGAAATGGCGGGCGCTACCAGCCAGCGGGGCTCTACCGCGCGGGCGCAGACCGAAAGGGCCAGGAGGAGAAGGAAAAGGGGAAGGTGTCTCATGTCTTAAGGTTATTATATGCCATTATCGATTAATCCCAAAATCCAGTTTACCCAGCTGCTTACTGTAGTTGCGCGTCGTGCATAGGTGGTATCTGCCTCTATATTGTGCAGGTTCGCATCCTTCATTATTTTCACGATATCAGCTATACTGGGCATTTTTCCATGTTCAAGGTGGAATCTCAGCACATCGCGGAAGACCTTATGCTCCAGCATGCAACCCGCAATGCTTAACTGGCGCTGTGTGTACTCCTGTTCTACTACACGCTGCCCGATCTCTGACAGCTTGAATTTAACGTGATTGCCAGATTCCCTATCGACCAATCCAAGGTATCTACCGGCATCTGCGTAGTAATTGGTTTGCCTGGGATCGAATCCATACTTTTCTGTTATCGTTCCTTGCTCCATCGGGGTGTTGTGGAGTAGCTCTATGAGGTTGATGATTTTCTCCATGCTATTAGCCTGTGGGAAAGGGAGTGCTGGCTCTATGGTCACAGGTACAGTCTTCAGGAGATTTTCAATTGTTGAAAGGCTAATCTTAGTGCTGATTACATAGTTTTTCTGCTTCTCTAGCAGTATTGAATTATAGTTTTGTGGATTATCGAATCTGTACAGATATAGGTTGAATACCCCATTCGAGTACGTGAGGAAGACCAATTTTATAGGTTTCTTCACGCGTTCTCTCCATGTGCGGAATGGATAGTATAGCCGGCGAATGATGAAATCTTGGGATAGGGATCCTTTCGCCTCAAATAGCGCGAGGCTTTCTATCCCTTCGTAGGCACCATCAATCTCAATCTGCGCATTCTGTACGTAGATATTTTGCGTTCTATCCTTTCCATTAATCGTAAAGCTGAAATCGCCACTCCCCATGCGCCCGCTCACCGTGGGGTAAATAATCTCCTCTTCGAGAAAATCATTGAGAATCCCGCAGGAATACGCGCAGTTGAGCGCAATGGACTCGCTTACCAGCCCCTCGGGTGAAAGGCTTTGCAAATAGTCTGGGATAAAGATACGCTGCCTGTCGCCTTTCAAGGTTTCCAATTCATGGTACGCCTGGAATTGTGAAATGGCGTATGTGCCCCTGCTGGTTGGGAGTATGGCGAGGTCGCTATCTTGGAATATTGATGGCCGATTGATTGCGTGATCGAATTTTGCCATCAGTCTTGGCTTCCTGAACTCCTTAATTTGCCCTGCCGAGATGGAGTAGAATCCATTTTGCGCAATCTGTTCTGCAATTCCATATTTTGCGAACAGCTGTTCCCACGCCCTTTCAGTCTCCATAGTTCCGCACGATAACCTCATCCACGGCCCCCCGTTTCCTCCCGTTGGCGTTGATAGCGCGCTTGGCCCGCACCACCTCGATACGGAAATCCCGGTAGAGCTCGCAGATAAACGGAGTGTCAGAATTGGATAGCATAAACAGGATTCCTCGGCTGCTCAGGGCCTCGCAGCATTGCCGCAGTCGCACCTGGTCTTCACGGCCAAACCCTCCCTGGTTGTACCCTGTGAAGTTTGCCGTATCGGACACTGGGTCATAGGGGGGATCGAGGTAGACGAAGCTACCCCGTGGCATATCGGCCAGCACTTCGGTGAAATCCCTGTGCCCAAACCCAATAGTCGCCTGGTTGAAATAGCTGCTCACGGCCCGCAGCACAGGGGCATTCACGATGTTCGGATGCTTGTAGTATCCGAAAGGGGCGTTGAACTCCCCGGCCGCATTCACGCGGAAGAGCCCGTTGAAACAGGTCTTGTTGAGATAGAGCAGCCGCGAGGCCTTCTCCACCTTGGGGAGGTTGCGGTAGGCTTCCTTGTGGCGATCTGCATCCCGTAGGGTGTAGAAGTACTCCGGGGTATTCTCATGCCTTGCGAGCGAGGCGATCAGCACCTCGACATCATCGCGGATGGTCTCATACATGGCTATCAAGTCCGCATTCAGGTCGTTGACCTCGGCCCGCGCAGGCTGGAGCGCTAGCAGCATGGCGCCTCCCCCCAGGAAGGGTTCGCAGTACATGCCAAACCGCCTCGGCACGCGGGGGATCAGCTCGCTGAGCAGCTGCCGTTTGCCACCAGCCCATTTGACTACGGGGGATGCCAGTTGATTTTTTACCATGGTCTCATGTTGCGGTTATCTCCTCCTCACCCATTCCCCCGGTCGTAGTGCGGCATTGCCTCGGGTATCACCAGTGAGAATTCCACCAGCCCCATCACCTCGCCCCCCACGCGCCAGGGGCATTGGTAGATCAGCTTTCGTTGGTCCCGCTTGCTTATGGTGTAGGCGTTGGTCTCGCCCGCGAACAGCCGCTCGATGATGGCGCGGGAGCGGTCATTATGGCAGTCGCGCACCTGCTTGCCCACCAGCTCCTTTCCGCCGCCCTTGGCGTTCACCACGCTGGAGGCCTCGTTCAGGTAGATGATGCGCCCCTCGCGGTCTGTGATGGTGATCGATACTGGTAGCTCTTCGAGAATCGTTGCGATATCCTGCATGGTTTGCCCGGGTTTACTCTACTCATCCCGTGGCAAAGGTACGATATTTTCCGTTTTTCAACACCCCCATCCCCGGAGCGACCGGTTGGATTCTCGGGCAATTACGATGCAGAGGGCTGTAGTGGCATTCTGGCCTTCCTCCTCCATACTGCTCT
>LIIK01000052.1 GCA_001421095.1 Candidatus [Bacteroides] periocalifornicus
GCCCCTACCAAGAGCGCAATAGCAAATCTTGCCAATTGATAGAAGGTGATTCCCTGCTGCAAACCTACGCAAACGAAGCGGCACGCCGCGTCGCTATGGTCTTCGAGAAATGGAATTGCTTGATTAAAATCGCACTACACGCAAGAAGGTGCCCCCATGAAAGATTGACCCATACGGGCCTTTTGCAGAGGGACTCCCTTTTGGAATACTGCGGTTTAAATCTTACTCTCCCGTTCCCCGAAGGACGTAGCGACGCAGCGTGCCGCGTCGTTTAAAGAGATCGCAAATGATGCGTTTTTGATCTGATAGCTTTAGTAGCGATGTGGCGTGCCGCGTCGCGATTAGAATCCGCTGCATTGCGCTCTAAAGCCCCACATTGCCATTAAAATCCACCGCGTTGGTTGCAGCATCGCATGGTTCAACCGGGCTTTGCAGAGGTCTTCAGCCCAGTTTTCGGGCGAGCCCTGTTAGCGGGTTAGGAGGTCGCACATTATGCCCAGCAGGGTCTCATTCTCAAAGGGTTTGCTTAGGTAGCTATCCATTCCGGCCTGTAGGCATCGCTCCCTGTCGCCCAGCAGGGCGTAGGCGGTGAGGGCAATGATGGGGACATGGCCTCCTCGGGTCTTTTCGGCGGCCCGTATGCGGCGGGTGGCCTCTAGCCCATCGAGCACCGGCATCTGGATATCCATCAGGATCAGGTCGTAGTGGTTTTCATTGAAGCGTTTTACAGCCTCCTCGCCGTTCACCACAAAGTCGAGGCTCTGCACGTGGGGCGCCAGGGCAAGCTCCATCACCTTGCGGTTGATGGCGTTGTCTTCGGCCATTAGCACATGAATGCCTTTCAGCAGTTCATTATCGTGGGGTTGCCCGGGTGGCGGCGGTGTGCTGGTATCGAGAATGACGGGTCCCGTGAATCCTCTACGGTTCAGCTCGTTGCGCTCTATGGGTATTATGAAGCTTGCAGACACCCCATGCTGCCCCTGTTGGACACGGAGCGAGCGGCGAAGGTTCACCCGGTGGGGGTTAGCATCTAGCGGTGATAGGGGCTGCGGGAGCATGCCAACGGCATCGCCACAGGTGAATTCGAGGTGCACCTGTACTACAGGATCTGCCGATGTGCCTACTTGCAGCGAGCTCACGCTTAGCGGCAGGCCTTTCAGCAGATTGGGGTGCAGCACTTCGCAGAGCACGTGGCTTACGGCACGCTCTAGGAATGCGGAGTCGCCGCGCACCTGCTGGGGGAGCGAGGGATCGAAGGTGAAGCTAACGGGATTGTGGAGGTCGAGAGCTTTCAGCTCGCTATTGACCAGTACCGTGAGGTAGTCATTGAGCATGAAGTGGCTCAGTGTGGCATCGGGCTGGCTGTCCATGCTCTCGAAGTAGACGCTCTCCACAAAGGTTCGGAGTTCCTCCTCGGCACGGCGGAGTACCAGCAGCAGGGCGCGCCGCTGCTCAGTGGTAATGCGGTCGCCTTCCACAAGCGCTTGGGTGGCCACGGAAATATTGCCCATAGTGGTGCGCAGCCGTCTGGATACCTGGCCAAGCAGCTCCTGGCGATTGCGGAGGGTGGCATCATCGCGGTGTGGGAGGTTGGCGGCACGCTCGGGGTTGCTGGCCTTTCCCCGTGCCACCCATTCTACGAGCATCCATCCCAATAGCTGAACTACAAGGGTGTAGATACGGTATTGCGCGGGTATTTCATCTATCCACCACTTCCCCTTCGGCAGGAAGAGGAGCAGGGCGAATAGCGCGAGGTAGAGGGGAACGAATAGGCGAGTTCGGCGAAAGCGGGCGGCTATGGCTATGAGTGTGGGGGCGAGGAACGAGAGGAAGAGGAATACGGACTGCCCCTGTCCGAAAATCCATTGCCCAAGAAAGGTGGCTATGAGCGTGGCGGGTAGCCCTATGGAGAGCCAAGCGCTCTGCCGTAGACCGTCGCGCAGGGTGTAGGCAGAGAAGAAGATGAGCGAACCCAGCAGCCCAATGATGGGCGGGAGGATGAGGCGGCTCCCGAAAATGAGGTAGATGGATTGAACGAATAGGAAGATGCTGATGCCCAGATCGGTATTGAGCCTTGCTGATTGGGAACTATAGCGATTAGCACACATGCGAGGGTAAGATAAGATTTATGGGCGGGCAGAGCCGGCAGGGGCGTAATGCTGCATCTAGAGAATCAGATGGATAAGGCCTATGGCTGCGGCAATCCCCCCAAGGATAAGTATGGCGAGCCCGGCGATTTTATTGAACCAGAAGAGCTGACGGAGGTGGAAGCGATGGCGGAAATGGGATACCACCAGGGTTAGGACGTACCACCAGCTGGTGGCGCCGAGGTGTACGCCCAGCAAGACGGATAGCAGTGAACCGAGATGGGTGGGGTCGAGCTCAATCCGCACTGCGGCCAGGAGCGCGAGAAAGAGGAAAATGGCCAACGGGTTGGTGAGGGTGAGCAGGAATATCCAGGAGGCGTCCTGAACCGGGGTGCTGGGGGCGCGGCGATCTCTCCGTACCCGCTTGAGTGGATCGCGGAGGAATATGAATAGCCCCAGGATTGCAATGCCCGTACCCCCGAGGATCTGGATAAGCAGCTCGTGCGAGCGGATGAAATCGATAACGTAAGAGAGCCCGAATACCGCAATGGAGGCGAAGATGGTGTCTGCCAACGCGGCGCCGTAGCCACTGGCAAACCCGCTCCGACGGCCTTTGTTTACCGTCCGCTGCACGCAGATTACGCCAATAGGCCCTAGGGGTATGGATGCGCAGAGCCCGACAAGAATTCCCTTAAGCAGGAGTACTGCCCACATCGGATTGTGGCTAAAAATTAGTGGCAAAGGTATGGCTTTTCTTGCGGAAACCAAACATCCTGCCTGCAAATGGGGTGTGGTATCACGCGCTGAATTGGGAACGTTTTCCTACCTTCGCGGCGCATTGGTGAATTCAAGTGATGGACAAGCAGGGCATTTGCATAATACCCGCACGGGGGGGCAGCAAGCGGATTCCCCGGAAGAACATACGTCTATTTGCTGGAGAGCCCATAATAGTCTACTCCATTCGGGCGGCTCGCGAGGCTGGGTGTTTTGGGGAGATTATGGTCTCCACAGACGATGCGGAGATAGCGAAAGTGGCTCAGGAGTACGGTGCCAATGTACCATTCATGCGGCGTGGGGAGACCTCTGACGATTACGCTACTACCGATAGCGTGGTGGCAGAGGTATTGGCGGAGTACCAGCGGCGAGGACGTGTATTCGGGCTGGTATGCTGCCTGTACGCCACGGCTCCTCTGGTAGATCCTGAGCGTATCAGTAGTGCTGCAGCGCTGATAGCGGTCGGGGAATGCGACTCGGCTTTCGCCACGGTGCGATATGGGCATCCGATACAGCGGGCTATGGTGGTGCGCAATGGCTATACTACGCTCAAGTGGCCAGAGTACGCAGAGGCTCGCACTCAGGATTTAGAGCCTTCGTACCATGATGCTGGGCAGTTCTACCTAGCAACGGTGGAGGCTTTCCATCGTAATGGGGGCTTTTGGGGCGCACGAACAAAGGGTATAGAAATCCCCGAAACGCAGGTACAGGATCTCGATAACGAGGTGGATTGGCGGCTGGCCGAGCTCAAGTACAAGCTGCTCCGAGAACGCTGAAATGGAGGGGTTTCGAGCCTTAGTAGCGACGAGGCGTGCCGCATCGCAATGATGCGTGCCGCGTCGCGGGGAAGCGTAAGGGTTGCGCTAGTATCTTGCTTCTGAAACGTAGCATTTTTCCTGCAGCAGGAGCCGTTGCTTAATGGCGGTGCCTTCCTGTTGCGTGCACCCTCCCACGGTGTAGCCTCCGAGGTTCCCCCCGCTCCCCGTGATGCGGTGGCACGGTACGAACCACGGGATCTGGTTGCGCGAGAGCGATTGCGCTACACCTCTAGCACCCCGAGATCCCATGCGCGCCGCAAGCTGCCCGTAGGTGAGCGTGCTGCCCGGCTGAATGGTTAGCAGGAGATCGCGCATCTGGAGTGAAAATTGGCTACCCTGCCGTGCAAGCCATGGGTAGATGCTCTGCGGGTTTACCAGCGACAGCTCTACGAGGTGCTGGGTGAAGGGATCTATAGGCAGCGTTTCGCCCGTTGAGACCTCTGATTCTTGTAGGCTTCGTGAGAACTTTTCGATCCACCATTGCGCTCTTACTATACGCCCCTCGCGCCACTCTACCTGTAGGGGAATATCGAAAACTCGGCATAGAGTGGTGCCTTGCTCTGGGGGCATCTGCCAGACTGGGTTCGAATCTCTGGAAATCATATGTTTAGATAGGTATTAGATGCTAAATGAGAGTGCTGACAGCCTGCATTGAACAGTGCGGCAAGCCGATTCGTTATATCTCTCGATAATCATTAAGTATCTGATTCAAAAGGCTACTAGCCAGAAAAAGAAAAAGAGCTGCCACTTGATCGCCCAAAAATAGCTACTTTTGCCCTGAATTAGAAATTGACGGTTATGGGAGCATTGCAGCATACGCCTGCCTCACGTTCAGCGAACCCTACGTTGGCCATTCAGGACTACTACCCAGAACCCTACAGGCACTGCTATGGGTGCGGCCCTGATAATAAGGACGGCTGGCATATTAAAAGCTACTGGGATGGCGAGAGCATAGTGGCCTACTTCAGCCCGGCAGATTACCTTACGGGGGGAGTGCCCGACAATCTGTTTGGCGGCGTGCTGGCCGCGGTTTCAGACTGCCACGGTACGGCGTCGGCAGCAGCATTCAGCCACCATGCCATGGGCTACACGCTTGGAGTAGAGCCGTTGCTACGCTGCGTAACTGGGCAGCTCACGGTCAATTTTCGCAAGCCGACTCCCATGGGCAGGCAGCTCGTGGTACGCGCTCGGCTGGTGGGAATCGAGGGGCGAAAGGTAACGGTGGACATGGAGATTAGCTGCGAGGGCGATGTAACCTGTACGGCTACCATGCTCGCCATCCGACTAAAGGAATAGCCTAGGACTGCACATGCGCACGCTACGCCAAGAGGTACGGTGGGCAACCCTTGTCCTGCTATTGTGCCTACCCTACGTGGGGTGGGGACAAATTTGGGTGCAGGATGCCAAAGGGCTAGATAGAGGGCGAGAGGGGTACGCATTCCTCCATTTGCCCGAAGCGCCTCGTCTGGCGGCACTTGGCGGGAAAGCTCCAGCGCTGGTTCACGGGTTACAGCCTGGGGTGGCGGTGCATAACCCTGCGTTGGCACTGCCAGAGCTCCACCAGTACCTACAGGTAGCCTACACCCTCATGTACGCAGGGCTTAACTATAGCCAGGCTTCGTACTTCCATGAACTCCCATCGCTGGGAATGGTGGGCGCCAGCGTAAGGCAGCTCTGGTACGGGCGATTCAACGGGTACGATGAGCAGGGGCAGCCCACGGGGAGCTTCACGGCCTACGATGTGGCGCTCGCCCTCCACTACAACCAGGAGATAGCCCAAGGGCTGCATGTGGGTTTTTCGCTTGCCCCCATTATATCGAGCATAGAGCGCTATACCTCATTCGCCTTGGCTATGGATATCGGGGTGCTCTACTACACGCCAAACCGTTTATTTGCAGCCTCGCTCCTATGCCGCAATCTCGGTAGCGGGCTTAAGGGGTATACACCGCGCAGGAGGGAGTTGACCCCGCTGGAGCTGATGGCGGGTGTGGATATTACGTTGGCCCACGCACCGTTACGTTTTCTCATCACGCTGCAGAATCTGGAGAATTGGCACTTACGCTACAATCCGAACACCTCGTACCGCCGTCTTTTTGGTGATGGGAAGGCCGAGGATCATCGTGAAACGGTGTGGGAAGCAATACTCGGAGAGGCTCTGGCACACCCGATTATAGGGGTGGAGATTACGCCAGTGAAATATGTTTACTTCCAGCTGGGGTATAACCATAGTCGTCGGATGGAGATGCAGCTGGAGGCACGCCCGTTCCTTGTGGGTTTTAGCTGGGGGATTGGCGTGGAGTATCGGCATTTCCAGTTCAATTTTAGCCGCTCGCTCTACCACCTTCACGGTGCTATGAACCACGTTTCGGTAGGCTATTGTTTCGCACGTCCCAGCATGAAGGTTGCGCCCCCCGAGGCTCTGGACGATGCTTATAAGGAGAATACACCCGATGAAACGGATTAAGATCGCTATCGATGGGCTCTCGTCTTGCGGGAAGAGCACCTTTGCACGGGCAATTGCGCAGCAGCTGGGCTATATATACGTGGACACGGGGGCTATGTACCGCGCTATAACGTTGGCTGCAATCCGCGAGGGCTTGGGCGATATGGCAGGCATGGAGCATGAGGCCATCCTCAGCTTTCTCGGACGGCATACGCTGTGCTATCGGGCTGGAGGGATGCAGGAGGATCAACAACGCGGCAAAGAGGGCGGGTGTGGAGAACGGAATCCCATGGTAGATTCCGCAGGACGGGCGAATCCACAGCTCGAGCTCGACGGGGTATTGCTAGACCGCGAGCTTAGGATGCCTGAGGTGGCCAACCTTGTGAGTCAGGTGGCGGCAGTGCCCGAGGTGCGTACCCATCTGGTGGCTATGCAGCAGGAGATTGGGCGCGGGGGCGGCGTGGCAATGGATGGCCGCGATGTGGGCACGGTGATTTTCCCCGATGCGGAGCTGAAGATATTCATGACGGCAAGGCCCGAGGTACGCGCCAGGCGGCGGTATGATGAAATGGTGGCTAAGGGCCTCCCGGCCAATTACGATGAAATCTACGCCAACCTCATCCAGCGAGATCGCATTGATACCACCCGCGCCTGTAACCCGATGCGGCGTGCCGAGGATGCGCTGGTGCTAGATAACTCGGAGATGACCATAGACGAACAGTTGGCTTGGGTGATACCCATAGCTGAGGCTAAGATTCGTGGCGAGGCTTAACCATGCGTGTGGAAATTGACCCGAAGTCGGGATTTTGTTTTGGAGTGGTTCGCGCTATTCGGTTAGCCGAACGGCAGCTTGCATCGCAGGGTAGTCTACTGTGCCTAGGCGAGATAGTGCATAATGGCGAGGAAGTGGAACGGCTCAAACGTCTCGGTTTAGATACGGTGCAGGCCATAGATGCCTCCCTGCCGCCAGCACAGGAGTCTATACTGTTCCGTGCGCACGGCGAGCCTCCTGTTACCTACCAACGGGCGCAGGAACTCGGGTTGCGGGTTGTAGATGCCACTTGCCCGGTGGTGCTACAGCTGCAGCGTAAAGTGAAAGCTGCGGGCGAACGGCTAAAACCCCTGGGTGGCACGGTGGTGATTTTTGGTAAACCAGATCATGCAGAGGTCATTGGGCTAATGGGGCAAACCGATTGCCAGCGGCGGGTGGTGCACAGTACGCAAGATCTGGAGGGGATTGATTTTACCCGCCCCATAGAATGCTTCTCGCAGACTACCATGAGCCCTACCGACTACCGCTCAATAGCGAATGCCATACGGGCTAATATGGAAAAGGCGTTGGGTAGCAATGATATACCCCTAGTAGTGCACGAAACCTGCTGCTCTCAGGTGGCTAGCCGTCAAGAGCAGCTAGTAGCATTTGCACAACAGCACGATGTGGTACTCTTCGTGAGCGGCAAGAAGAGCTCTAATGGGCAGATGCTCTGTAGGATATGCCAGCAGGCCAATCCACGAACCCACATGGTGAGCCACCCCGAGGAGGTACAGGAAAGCTGGCTAGAGAATGCCGAGGCTGTAGGCATTTGCGGTGCAACCTCTACGCCTCTTTGGCTAATGCAGGCTGTGGCAAGCAGGGCAGAGGAGATCGGCAAGGCGCATGAACCCCAGTTACCAGTAGGACGGCCATGCTCTACCCGCTAACCTTTCATCCGATTCACGTAGCTCGTATCTGGGGTGGCGGGCATATAGCACCCCCCAAGAATGGCGTACCCGTGGGCGAGAGCTGGTTGGTGTCGCCTCTGCCAGGGTGCGAGTCGGTGGTGGCCAACGGTCGGCTGAAGGGGCAGACGCTAGGGCAAGTGTGCAACGAATACCCCGAGGAACTCTTTGGGCAATTGTGGCGCAATGAGCCTCGTTCCCAGGTATTCCCGCTGTTGATCAAGCTGATAGATACAGCGCAACCGCTCTCGGTGCAGGTTCACCCAGATGATCGCTACGCCCGCCAGCATGGAGAACCCAACGGGAAGTCTGAGGCTTGGTATGTGCTGGATGCCCAGCCCGGTAGCACCGTTCTGCTGGGGCTTAGGGAGGCGGTAGATGAAGAGGAGATTCGGGAGGCGGTCCGTTCGGGTACATTGCCCCGTTTACTGCGTGAGTTGCCGGCTATTCCAGGGGAGTGCTACCATGTGCCAGCAGGCGAAATGCACTCTGTGGGTGGGGGGATTCGGCTCATTGAGGTGCAGCAGCCCAGCGATAGAACCTTCCGTTTGTATGACTGGGGGCGTACCGATGCCGAGGGCCACCCTCGGGAACTGCACCTACAGCAGGGGTTAGAGGCCGTTAGCAGTAGTCCTTACCCCTTGGACAGCAGTGCTAGTGTGGTGCAGGAACGGAAGAACGCTACGCAACTGGTTGCCGATCCCCACTTCACTATTTCTATCCTCCAGCTCTCGCCCCAAACGGAACTCTCCACGGATGGTGTGCCCGTGGTGGCCATTCCATTGTGCCAGGCTAGGGTAACCACCCAAAGTGGCGATTCGTTGGCTCTTGCCCCGTTGCAGGCAGCGCTCATTCCAGCCTCGGTGGGTGGGGTCTATTTAGAGGCAATGTCGGGTGGGCCAGTGCTGGTAGCAACGCCCGTTCGGCAAGAATTGCGGGAAAATACACTCTAGCCGATGCTCTTCACTGTTGAGGTTGCCGATCCACATAGCTACGCACGCTGCGGGCGGATGGTACTCCCCCACGGTGTGGTAGAAACCCCAATATTCATGCCCGTTGGCACGCTTGGAGGGGTGAAGGCTATACTGCACAGCAACCTACGGCAAGACACCCAAGCGAGAATAGTGCTGGGTAACACCTACCATCTTTTTCTTCGACCTGGACTGCATACGATTCGGGAGGCGGGCGGCCTGCATGCGTTTAGCACGTGGCAGGGGCCAATGCTTACCGACTCGGGCGGATTCCAGGTTTTTTCGTTGGCAGGGCGGCGGAAGCTCACGGAGGCTGGCGTAAGCTTCCAGTCGCACATTGATGGTTCTACCTACCTATTCACGCCAGAGCGGGTGGTTGATATAGAGCGGATTATAGGGGCAGATATCATAATGCCGCTGGATGAGTGCCCGCCGGGCGATGCCCCCTATGGCTATGCGAAAGAGTCGATGCAGCTCACCCTCGGTTGGCTAGAGCGGGCGCAGAGGCAGATGCGATATACCCAGCCGCTCTACGGGTACAGCCAGGCACTATTTCCCATAGTGCAGGGGGCGGCCTATCCAGACCTTCGCCTTCGGTGCGCAGAGAGCATGATGCGGTACGATGCCCCCGGCTACGCCATTGGCGGGCTTGCCGTTGGAGAGCCCACCGAAATCATGTACAGCATTGTGGAGGGCTTGCACCCAGTGTTACCGTACCACCGTCCGCGCTACCTCATGGGGGTGGGCACGCCGGCCAACCTGCTGGAGTGTATCGCTAGGGGTGTAGATATGTTTGACTGCGTGATGCCCACTCGCAATGGGCGTAACGGCATGCTCTTCACCTGGAAAGGGGTGGTGAATATCAAGAATAGAAAATGGCGTAATTGCTTTATCCCCATCGACTTTAGCTCTACCTCTCGGCCTGACCGGCAGTACACCCTGGCCTACCTACGGCATCTTTTCGTATCGGGTGAAGCCCTAGCAGGGCAGATTGCCTCGCTGCACAACGTGGCCTTCTACCTACAGCTCATGGCAGAGGCCCGACGTCAAATCCGAATGGGCACCTTCTCCTCGTGGAAAGATTCGGTGCTCCCAACCATTACCCAACGCCTATGAGATCGCTTCGCATCACCACCCTCGACTGGTATATCATACGCAAGTTCATCGGAACCTATTTCTTCGCGATACTCCTTATTATCGGGATTAGCGTGGTGTTTGATGTGGCCGAAAAGCTCGACGATTTCCTAAATAGAGAAGCACCGCTAAAGGCGATAATATTCGATTACTACCTCAATTTTATCCCCTATTTTGCCAATCTCTTCAGCTCGCTGTTCGTCTTTATCTCGGTGATTTTCATCACTTCCCAGATGGCTACTCGTTCAGAGATTATCGCCATTCTCAGCAGTGGGATTAGTTTTAACAGGTTGCTGTACCCGTACTTCCTTTCGGCGCTCTTCCTTTTTATTCTCAGCCTTTTGCTCTCGAATTTCGTCATTCCCTCTGCGAATAAAACGCGGATTGCATTCGAGAATGTCTACGTGAGCTATGTGCATTACTCTGAGAACAGAAACATCCACAAGCAGGTTCGCCCCGGGCTATTCGTCTACTTGCAGAGCTACAGCCCCTATTCCCAAACGGGCTACAAGCTGGCGGTGGAACACTTCGAGGGTACGCAGCTCCTCTCCAAGCTCTGGGCAGACGTGGTGCAGTGGGATTCTGTCAACGAGAAGTGGCATCTCGATAAGTACTACATTCGCACCTACCATGACACCTGCGAGACCCTCACCTCCGGGCAGGGGCTCGATACCACACTCTACCTCACGCCCAAGGAATTCGGCCGTACTATAAGGGATATGGAGATGATGAACTACTTCGAACTCAACGACTACATTGACCTCCTCGCCCTCCAGGGAGCTGCGGACATCAATGGGTTCTACGTGGAGAAGTACACGCGTATTGCAACGCCCTTCTCCGTATTCATCCTCACCCTTATAGGCGTATCGGTTTCATCGCGCAAGGTGCGGGGCGGCATGGGGAAGAATCTGGGGTTGGGGTTGGCTCTTAGCTTCCTCTACATCCTCTTCATGCGCTTTAGCACCATGTTTGCCATCGGGGGGACCCTGCCTCCATTGCTCTCCATGTGGCTCCCGAACATCATATTCGCCGAGGTTGCCTACATGCTGTATCGGCGTGCGCCCAAATAGCCCGGTTGTCCTGTTGAGACCTCTGCAAAGGGCCCGTATGGATTCCATCATCTATACGGGGTCATTGTCACTTTCCACTTATTGCGGGTAAATAGTATCTAATCAGGCGAATCAGCTTATCGAAGACCGTAGTGGCGCAACGTGCTGCGCTGTTTATGCGGGTTTTGTAAAGGTCTTCTATTGGGAGCTGCATCGTAGAAACGCCGCGCCCGTCTGGGAGTTCGCTCTCAGGCGGGCGCGGCGTTTTGTTTTGGCGGTCCCTACCGCAGTAGATTTTCTGTAATGTACTGATCCATGTGCGTATAGAGATACCCTCGCGCCCCGTAGCCGTAGATGAAGTGGTTACGGTCTGGGAAGGTGAAGAGGTCGAACTGCTTGCCCGCCCTTATGAGTGCCTCTGTGAGCCGCATGGTGTTCTGGAAGTGAACGTTATCATCGGCAGTGCCGTGCATCACTAGGAGCTTCCCCTTGAGGGCGTCGGTGTAGAAGAGCGGGGCGTTTTCGTCATAGCCCTTGGCGTTGTGCCGTGGTAGCCCCATGTATCGCTCGGTGTAGATGCTATCGTAGAACCTCCAGTTGGTTACAGGGGCTACGGCCACCGCCATGCAGAATACGTCGGCGCCCCGCAGCAGGCAGAGGGTCGACATGTAGCCACCGTAGCTCCAGCCCCAGATTCCCACCCTTTCGGCATCTACCCACGGCTGGGCTTGCAGGTACTTAGCAGCGGCTATCTGGTCTTCCACCTCCAGCTTGCCCAGTTGCCCGTAGGTGCACTTGCGGAATTCGCGCCCGCGGCCCCCCGTACCGCGCCCGTCCACGCAGGCCACCACTACGCCCCGGCTAGCCAGGTACTGGTCAAAGCCCACCTCCCACCTATTGAGCACCTCCTGCGAATTGGGGCCAGAGTACTGCGTCATCATCACCGGGTATCGCTTGGTGGAGTCGTAGCCGACAGGCAGCACCAGGTACCCGTTGAGCGTATCGCCGCTGGGCCCTCTGAAGGTGAAGAATCGCTTCTCTGGCAGGGCATACGCCGCGAGCTTGGCCTTTAGCTCGTGGTTGTCTTCCAGCAGGCGTATCTGCTTCCCGTTTAGGCTATGCAGCGTGTATTTGGGGACTTCACCCACGGATTGTTGCCCTAGCACATAGTAGTCGCCCATGAAGGTGGCAGAGCAGATACCCTGGGATTCTGATATTCGCTCGCGCCCTAGTTTTTTCCCTTTGCGCTTTTTCTGGAGTATCGATGCTCGGAATACCCCGAGGTTCAGGGGGCTGCCGTCGTAGGCTTGGTAGTACACCGTGCCCTCCGTGGGGTTGAATTCGTACACCCGTTTCACCTCATCGCGCCCACGGGTAATCTGCTGGGGTTCACCCCCCTTCATGCTGCAGAGGTAGAGCTGCCGGGTTCCATCCCGTTCGCTGGGTACTATGAATAGCGGGCTATCAGGCACAAAGGTGAGATACCAGTCGGTAGGCTCTTCTATGTAGCAGGCGTCCCTCTCCTCGAAGAAAACGGTGCTCTTGCCGGTGTTCAGGTCGGCTTGGAGCAGCTCTAGGTGGTTCTGCTCGCGGTTGAGCCGCATGTAGGTGAGTTCCCCCCTGGGCGACCATTGCACCCGGGGGAGATACTGGTCGGCCTCCAGCCCGGTGTTGATCTTCAGATTTTTCAGGTTTTTCCCATCGTAGACGTGGAGCGAAATGAGGGCGTTCTTCTCCCCCGCCTTCGGGTACTTGTAGCGATACTCTGTGGGGTAGAGCGCCTCGCCGTAGATCGGCATGGCGTACTCGCGCACATCGCTTTCGTCCCATCTGAGGTAGGCTAGGTAGCGGCTATCGGGGCTCCAGAATAGCCCGGTGGTAAGGGCGAACTCCTCCTCGTATACCCAGTCTGGCGCACCGTTTATCACCTGGTTTACAGCCCCATCGGAGGTTACCTGTTCCTCGAGCATCGTCCCCAGCTCCACTATGTAGATGTTGTTCTTCCATACGTAGGCCACCTGGGTAGAGTTTGGCGAGAAGGTGGGCAGCCGCACCTTGCCGTGCGCGCTTAGCGGTACTAGGGCCTTGCTCTGGGTGTCATACACCTGGAAATCGGCAGAGTAGCTCCGCCGGTAGAGGGGCTCGGGCCCATATTCTAGCAGTATGTACCTGCCGTTTGGGCTGGTGATGTAATCGCTTGGCTTCCTGTAGCTCTCGGGCAGGTCTGTAAAGGTCAGCAGAGTCCCGGTCTGCTCCCCCGTCTCGTAGCTATACCGCAGTATGCCCATCCCGGCCTTGAGCGCGGAGTAGTGCGCCCGATCCCCAGGGATTAGGCGCATGGCCATGACCCCCTTGGGGGCAAAAGTCCCCTTTTCTGCCACATCGGCCAGCTCTATGGGCCTGCTTTGCCCGTGGGTGACCAGCTGTCCTGCAACTACCATTGCCAGAATTGTAAGAGCCTGTATAATAGTGCGCATAGGTGTGTTGTGCAAATTGTGTTGGATGTCGCGATAAACGAACGAATTGCTCGGGGCTGGTGGCTTAAATTCGCAACGAAGGGCGCGCTTTATCCAGCCATTGGGGGAATGATGGCTGGCATGCCGAACTCTCCGCGAAAAGGCGCGCGCATGTGCTATTTGAAGCGATACCCTTTTCCCATCGTGGCAGGAGAATGGTTTAATCAGTCGCCTGCATTGTCGGGAGCAGAATCACAGCGGCGTACTGCGGCGTTTACCGGCATGCCGCGGAGAGCCTGCACAGCACCCTGCACCGATCCGCAGCCTTAGCGCTCCGGCGCGGCACACTCTCCAGAGCACTCACCCCAATACCAGAAAGCCACCCGCAGCATCGTGCGCTACGAATGGCTTTTCTCGTGGAGCTGGCGGGGTTCGAACCCGCGTCCAAACAGGGAACCAGCAGGCTTTCTACATGCTTAGTCGCCGCTTGATTGTAGGGGGTGCGCCCGGCGAGCGACCACCAAACATACCCCTTAGTGCCGGAATTTTCGCACAGTGCCCGGCGCCCTGCCCCGCGCTATCCCTGTAGTCTTAGCGCCCCCGAGCGGGTAGCCACAGGGAGAGGCCACCCCGGAGACGTCCCGTCGGCACGATTCATACGTACCGATTAGGCGAGTTTCGCTTAGCGATAACTAGGCCGCGAGAGCAAAATTTTCATTGCCATTTAATCGTTCCGTGGACCGAGATTTACGAGCCAACCCACGCACGCTCGGCATGCTTACCCACCCATTCTACCTGCTGTCAAAACCAAAATCAGCCCCAAAGTGTGAAAGAACTCCACCGCAAAGGTAGCAATTTTTTTCATATGTTGTGCCCGATGGGGAAAACTTCCTCCGTAAAGCCCCCTTTATAGAGGTATCGCATGCACCCAATCGGGAGCGAAAGTTTTTCCATTCTTTTGATAGCCAGTTTTTAATCGACCATTTCCTTTTATTGAAAACCGTGGTGGCGCGGTGCGCTGCGTAGAGCAAATGATTTTTGTAGAGATCTCTTCGCCTCCATACCAACGCCGTACCAACTTAACACCAACTCTAGTGCATGTTCGGATTTCGCCTTAAAGCGAAATCCGAACATGCAGCGACCCTGGTACGGCGATGGTACGACGTTGGTACGGGGTTGTATCTAATTGGGTAGAACACATGTTTGGAATGAAAGCGGGCGAACTTTTCCGTTCCGCCCGTCACCATTTCGGGGTATCATTGTTGCGTGTAATGCTTGCGGGTTGGTGGATTTCTGGGTATGGTTCACCGGGTTTTCTTCGGGGGTCGTGGAATCAGTAGGGGAAAATTATTGGGAAAACTTTAACTTCGCGCTCTAAATTTTGCATCGGTTAGTCCCGGTTGCGCTATATGATACGTAGAGTGCTATGGCGAGACGAGTCCATATAATGAACCACATATCTATGGTGGCCGGGGGTATGGCTGCGGGGATGGTGCTGGTTCTCATTGCTATTTTTGGCTATTGGCTCATCCAGAGCGAGCTAGAGCTACAGCATCGTCGTCTGGAGGAAGCTGTTCGTGGGCTTTCGGCCAGCCTGCAGAGCCAGTGCCTTCGCGATGCCGCCTACGCGGAGGCCTTGGCGGCCATGAGCGGACCTGTGTATGATGCCCCCGCGCTGCGCATCCCCTTTGTGCAGATGGGGCGCTGCGTGGTGGAGCGGCTGCCCGAGCTCATGGCGGTGGGCATCGTGTTCGAGCCGCAGAAGGCCGATAGCGGCTTTATCGGCCACCCGTGGAGCGAGTACGATGGGCGCTATATCCCGTACATTTACCATGATCGCAGGGAGAATAGGGTGCTGGAAGATACCTGCCTAAACCATTACTACCCAGACCGTGAGGGCGGTTGGTACTACCCAACCCTGCGCGATGGTAAGCTGATGGCCACCGATGCCTACAAGGAGGTTATGCCGGGCGGCGACTCTGTGTATATGCTTACGCTGGCCAGCCCAGTGCGCAGCGCAGATGGCCAGGTGCGTGGGGTGGCATCCACCGATATGGATGTGGACGCGATGATGCGCTCTGTGGAGAATTTCGAGGCGCTAGGCGGTGCGGTGCGGCTCCATTTCTACGCTGCCTCTGGCGCGCTTTTGGCCAGCAATGGACAGGGGCGCGCCCTGCGCGAGGAGGAGTACCAGCGGGTGCGGCGGCAGGCCGTGGAGCTCGATATGCACCAGGTGCAGAACGAGGAGGTGGGCGAGTGCCTGGTGGTGGCTGTACCCATACACCTCGCGCCGGGCTCGAGGCCCATGGTGGCTGTGGCCTCGGTAGATCGGCAGGCATTCCTCCTCCCCATCTACTCCCGCCTGGGCTGGGTTGTTTTCTTCTCATGCATCATGCTCGCCCTTTCAGGAATTATTGGCAGCTATCTACTGCACAAGCAGCTAGCCCCGCTAAAGAGGGTGCAGCATACGGCGGGAGAGATTACCCAGGGCAACCTTGCGATGGACATAAATGCCGCGATAGGGGAAAGCAGATATATTGAGATCCAATCGATTAGAGAATCCTTTATGGCCATGAGGGATTCGTTGCACGATATTATCGCCCGGATAGAAGAATCTGCCCAGGTGCTTAAAACCCAGAGTACGCACTTTGCCAACTCGGCGGGCAGCGTGTCACGGTCGGCGGTAGGGCAGATGCAGGTGGTAGACAGCATAAAGGGCCAGAGCGCCGTGGCCGCCTCGGTGGTTACCGCGGTGAATAGCACCACCGACATGGTGACTGATGCCCAGCAGAAGCTCTCGGGCATATTCTCGCAGGTCTACCTGGGGCTGGAGCAGAACCTCTCTGAGGGGCGCAAGATGCAGGACGGTAGCACAAAGCTCATATCGCTAGCCCGGCAGACCAATATCCTCGCGCTGAATGCCGCGGTGGAGGCATCGCGCGCCGGGAGAGAGGGGGCGGGATTCGCGGTGATTGCCACCCAAATCCGCAATTTGGCCGACGAGAGTAGCCGGATTGCCAAGGGGATGCTCACCCTGGCCGATGACAACATGCGCACGGCCACCGAGCTCGATAACCATTCTAAGACGCTGCAGGAGGTATTTCAGCAGCTTAGCGAGGCGGGGCAGCAGCTGGGCGATGAGATGGTGCGGATGCAGGCTGCCGTGAAAACGCTCGACGGGGAGCTGGGCACCATGCAGGAGAATGCCCACGAGGGGGCCGCGGTGAGCGAACAGTTCAGCGCGAGCAGTGGCCAGCTGGTGCACACGGCGGAGGTCTTGCAGCAATCGGTGCAGCATTTCAAGCTGTGAAAATGAATCGGATGCGTATGCCGCATGCGTCGTATCGCCCTCCCCGCCAACGCCCGACTGTAGGGGCGGGGTCTTCACAACGCGAAGATTTCCCCGCCCGTAGCCTCCCCGCCATAATGCCCATGCCATGGCTCCCCCGCGGCCTCCCATCTATGGGGATCAATGGTCTTTATCACGGCGCGGCGCACCGCGTTGGTTAGGGAGGGCACTCGCG
>LIIK01000053.1 GCA_001421095.1 Candidatus [Bacteroides] periocalifornicus
ACCTCCCCTACCAAGAGCGCAATCGCCAATCGCGCCAATTGGTAGAAAGGTGATTCTTATCGCCACCCCCTCCCATCCGTAGGGGCAGGCCGAAAGTTGCCTGCCCACTCCCTTCCCCTGCCTGCCCACTCCTATCCCCCTTGCCCGTCCAATTCCCCCGCCCTCCACCCGCCAAGCGTATACCATCCCCGTACCATCGCCGTACCAACCTTACACCAGGGTCGCTTCAAGTTCGGATTTCGCTTTAAGGCGAAATCCGAGGATGAAGCGACGCAGGTCTTTAGTTGGTACGGCGATGGTACGGCGCAGGTACGGCCCCAATCGGCGCGAAATGCGGCGGTCTGGAAAAAAAAACTTAGCTTTGCGGCAAATTGGACACCGCGGCAAGCGGAACCACATAACGCATGCTACAGCAATGCAAACAGGCGAGGAAAGCACACGGCAGCTAAAAGTGGCACGGCAGGTGCAGCGCGACCTCAGCGAAATATTCCGGCTGGGCGCACGCGAATACTGCCAGGGGCGAATGGTAACGGTAACCCGCGTTCGGGTATCGTCAGACCTAGAGTACGCGCACGCCTACCTAAGCATATTCCCCTCGGGCAATGCAGAGGAGGTGGTGCAGTCCATAGCGGCCCGCGCCAGAGAGATCCGCTACCAGCTCGGCAAACGGGTGGGGAAACAGCTGCGCGTAGTGCCAGAACTAACCTTTGCGCTAGACGATTCGCTGGACTACATAGAGAACATCGACCGACTGCTAAAGTCCGACTCCAAGGAGAATCCCGATGGGTAACAATCTACAACTATGCTAGGGAAAGCCATAAGCCTAGCCACACGGTTCATACCGCGTACCCTGCTGCACCGGGTGGGAGTAGCCGTGGGGTGGTGCCTAGCGCAGGTGTGCCGCGGCCACCGATACCAAGATCCCATCGACGGATTCGGCTACCGCACGCTACTCCCCTATGGGCGCATGGCGCAGCGGCGTAACGCCCTAGCCCCCAAGTCACTATCGCTCGAACGCCACAGGCTCATTTGGCTCTACCTGCACCGTGAACTCGATTTGGCAAACAGGCCCTACCGCATACTGCACATGGCGCCTGAGTGGGCACTGCGTAAACGCCTCGGGCACATGGAGAACCTGCGCTACACCACTGCAGACCTCAACTCCCCATGGGCCCAGGTTCACTGCGACATCCAGGCTCTCCCCTTTCCCGACGAATCATTCGATCTGATACTGTGCAACCACGTGCTGGAGCATATACCAGACGATAGGCTCGCCATGCGCGAACTCTACCGCGTGCTAGCCCCCGGGGGCACCGCGGTGCTCCTAGTGCCGATAGACGAAAATAGGGCCGATACGCTCGAAGATCCCGCCATAAACACCCCGAAACTCCGCGAACGGTACTACCATCAGCGAGACCACCTACGGCTATACGGGCGAGACTATGCCGAGCGGCTCCAGGCCGCGGGTTTTCTAGTGCAAGTGCGCGACTACGCAGCTGAACTCCCGCCAGAGATCGCCACTAAATGCGCGCTCCGTGCCGGCGAAAAATTGTACCTAGGGCATAAGGGAAAATTCCAACAGTAGCACCCCTGTAAGCGTAAATGCGACCGCGAGAAGAGCAGGCAACAGCGCTGGCATCTGCTGGATGCTCTCCCGCTTTCAAATACCGAGCATCATTGCCGCAAGAGGCTGCAGTCTAAACGTCTAACACAAGTTTTTTCTCCCGTCACAGAATTCTACCGCCCGTTTGCCCCCACCGCTAAACTCGTCAATGCGAAACACACGCTGATGTAATTAGGGCGCTTACCCTACCCATTACTCAAGAAATAGTGCTACCTTCGCGGGCAGAAACGTGGAACTAACCCCCACACCAGCGCAGTGGGCAACAGCATGAAATAATGGAAGAGCTAGAGCTGGGGTACAATTCGCAGCTTTTCGCACGGGCCGTGGAGGCACTCATGCAGCTCCCGGGCGTTGGGCGGAAATCTGCGCAACGCTACATGCTCCACCTCCTGCAGCGCGGCGAGATGCACGAACGTTTCGTACAGCCTATAGCCGACTGCCTCACGGGGATGCAGCATTGCCCCGAATGCCTCGGATTCAGCGACACCGGGGTACGATGCCCCACCTGTGCAGATGAAAGCCGCACCAACGGGCAGCTCTGCGTAGTGGCCGATGTGCGTGACCAGCTGGCCATAGAGCGCGCCGGCGGGTTCAACGGGAAGTACTTCGTCCTGGGTGGGCTCATAGACCCCATGGGGGGGATAGGCCCGGAGCAACTCCCCATTGCCCAGCTGCTGCAGCGCGTGCAGGACGGCGGGATAGATGAGGTGATCCTCGCCTTCAGCGTGAACATGGAGGGCGACACCACCACCTTCTACCTACGTCGCAAGCTCGAGGAGCTGAATGTGAGAATCAGCGTGCCTGCCCGGGGTATGCCCTTCGGCGAAACGCTAGAGCAAACTGACGAGATAACCCTGGGGCAAGCCCTCCGCCAGCGGACCTCGGTGCATGTTCCCATGGGATTGGCCGTGGAGGATTAGCCCGAACACTGCCCGTGGATTAAACCAACGCAACAAAAAGTACTTTCATCATTACACCACTGACTCCGAGGGGAATGGAAAGATTTCTTTACACGATACTGGTATTTTTAGGCCTAACGGCAGGTCTGTTACACGCAGGAGAATCCGTTGCCCAAGAGCCCACAAACCTTGAGAAAGGCAAAACGGCCCTCGCGCAGGGGGATCTCTCCTCAGCCCGCAAATTCCTGGAACTGGCCTACAAGGAGGCGCCGCAAGATACGGCTGTGATCTCAGCGCTTACCGACACCTACCTACGTGGGCAAGATGCTCGGCGCGCAGAACAGGTGCTCACCGATGCCGTAAAGCGCACCCCCACCATGAGTGAGCTCTACGTATACCTCGGCGTGGCCCAGAATATGCGCGGCAACTTCAAAACGGCCTACGAGACGCTGCAGAAGGCCAACGAACTCCTCGGGGCTGAGCATCCCCTGCGCTCCACCCTCTACCTAAACCTCGGTATAGCCACCCAGGGGCTAATAGCCCAGCAAACGCGGGAGATGGATGGGCCTAGCGCCCTATCGTGGTACGATAAGGCCGTGGAGCTCAACCCCCGCAATGCCACAGCCCACAGCTACCGCGGCTCGGCGCTCTACCGGGCTGGGAACTACGAGGATGCCGTGCTGGCCTACAGCAAAGCCCTGGAGATAGACGATAGCAACGCCATAATAATCTACAACCGCGGTATGGCCTACCTGCGCGAGGGGAATCGGGCCAAGGCTTGCCTAGACTTCCATGCGGCCTGCAAACGGCGAAACATGAATGCCTGCAAGCAGATAACCATAGAGTGCACCCACGACCAGCTGGGCGCCAAGCAACAGCCCGAGCAATAGCGCGCTTCTACCACCTACAGAACGGCGCACCCCAAGGCGCACCTAACCACCTAGGATGGATTACGATCAAAAAGCCCGTATGCTCCTACCCAGAAGGGGAATGGGCCTCCAGATTAACCAGTGGGCATTCCTAGCGCTGCAGGGCGTAGGTTTACGGTTTCTACTGCTGTGGCTCGGGCTTAGCTGCGCAACCACGGTGCTCGCGGGGGCTGACACTTGCGCGGTATTCGACTTCCGCAACGGGGGCTCTGCTACCCGCGCTACCCACAAGCTCCGGGGCTACGCTGAATTCTACTGGCAGAAGCTGGTAGACCCCTCAGATTTTAAGGCACGGGCGGCGGACACACCCTCCATGGTGCGTATTCCTGACACCTGGACGCACTACTGGGCGAATGGGCATCCCCTCCCCTCGGAGGGCTGCGCTACCTACCGTTTCTTCATACTCCCCCCCGCTAAGAGTAGGCCCGAGGAACTACTGGCCTTCCGCCTGCCGGTAATCTACAGCAGCTACCGATTCTGGGTGAATGGAACGCTGCTGGCCTCGGTAGGGCGTGTGGCCAACAACCCCTTTGGCGCCAGGAGCAAGCCCGCGGTACTCACCCTCCCCGTGCCGCTGAATGCCGCGGACTCTGGGCATACCGCCGACACGCTCGAGTGCGTGCTACAGGTGGCCAACTACAGCTACGCCCGGGCTGGCATTCGGCACAATATCCTCTTTGGCCCAATGGACAAAATTCTCCTCGATGCCCGCCAGGAAATCCGGGGAGATTTCCTCACCATCGGGATCTTGCTGGTGCTCATAGTGTTCTACGGCCTCATGGATCGCGCAGCCTACGGGGGCCTCCAGGGGCTATGGATGGTGGCCACGGGGCTTCTGCTGGCTGCGCACACCCTCTCAGAGAGTAGCCAGGCGTTCCTAGACCTATTCCCGAACCTCTCCTGGACAATGCTCAACGTTGCGCGATACATGCCCACGCCGCTCGCGGTAGCTTGCAGCCTCATATTCGTGCGCCAACGCTTTCCCCGCGAGGTAAACTTCTGGGTACTACTCCCCTTGGCCTCTGTGGGGGTGGTGGCATCGGTGCTCATCGCCATTCTCCCGCCGGCCATTTTCTCGGAGTACAAGCACTCTATCACGCTGTACGGGTTGGTGTCTATCCTCTTCCTGGTGCTAGGGGTGCTCACCCGGGCTATACGCCACCGTAAGCCGCAGGCCTGGCCTATAACCCTAGGCTTGCTGGGGATATTCGCCTGCATCACCGCCGATGCCATATACCTACAGCTCGGTGCCGAAAGCCCTCTAAAACTCGGGTATCTCGGGCTATTCCTGCTATTCGCCATCCTCTCGCTCCCGCTCATGGTGAACCTTGTAACCCAAGCTCGTAGACGCGCAGAGCGCAACATAGCCCAGCAGGCAGAAATAGCCCGCTACCAAGAGGAGGAGGCTCGCCTGGTGGAAGAGCGCAACGAGGAATGCGCCAAAGCCGCCGCACTGCAGGAGGAAATCCGCACCCAGCACTGGATAGAGGCAGGCTACACGGGCATGGAGAACACCCTAACGAAAACCACCCGCGAGATGGCCGCTATATGCAAGGCCTCGCTGGATATGCTGGCCAAATACGTGGAGGCCAATGTGGCAGTCCTCTACGTGGCACGGCTCAACCCCGATACGATGGCCATAGAGCTGCACCTAATGGCCGACCAGGCTCTAACGCAGGCGCAGCGCGACGAGAATAGCCTAATCCTGCAAGGGGAGGGGCTGATAGGGGGGTGCTACACCAGCAACGCGATGCAGCACATAACCGACCTCCCAGAGCATTTCCTCCAGATCTCCTCTGGGCTTGGGCAGTGCGCCCCTCCCGCCATTCTACTGCTACCGATGGAGGCTGACACTGGCAGCGTGGGCGTGGTAGCGCTCGGGCGGTTCTCCCCTTTCCTGCCCCACGAGATCGCCCTCATACGGCGGTGTGTCCACATGGTGTCTAACGCTGTGATGGGTATCCGCTCGGGTGAAGACAACATCCACGCCCTGGAGGATGCAAACCGTGAAGTCAGCCGCCTCCGCCACCAGTTAAACGAGCTGGGCGAGGCCAACGCGGCCCTAGAGGCGCAGGTGAACGGGCTAACAGCCCCCCGAGGATAGAATCCACCCTCTCGCAAGCGAGCCCCTCCTATACGCCGAGCGGGGATGAAGCCATACGTGGTCTCCGTCCCCGCTCGGTAATAATACCCAGAATCGTATGTAAACCAATCGATTAAATCATCCTACGAACATACCATGACCCCTGCAAAAAACACATAAGCACCGTGCCTCTACAGTCTTGGAGCAATGCGATGGTTGATTAAACCCCTCTTAATCCCAAGAAGAAAGAGGGGGAATAATCCTCCGCAGAGGGTAGCGGGACTTTTGCAGAGGTTCCACCACGGGAATCCAATAGCAAGAATTGGATGCGTAGGGTTTTCTGCTTGTGCACCAGAACTCCCTGTCCTAGGCAACTAGCCCATTCACCGCACTCCCTTGAGCCGATTGCAGGCCTTACAGAGCATTTGGCAGTTCTCAGGAACGGTGGTGCCACCCTCCACCCAAGGGGTAATGTGGTCAGCCTCCATTTCCTCGAGCCTGAAATGCTTTCCGCAACGAGGGCAGATACCCTCCTGGCGCTCGTAGGCCTGCCGCTTCTGCCTAGTATCAAAGGTTCTGAAACTGAGATCGCGCAGGTCTCCACTCAGCACGTAGCGGTAGATGCCGCCCTTTTTCATGATCTCATCGTCCTCCATGAGGTCGTGAACCCGCTGCTCGAGCTGGGTAGTGTCGAGCGTTTTCCCTCCGAACTCGTCGAACATCGCCCCCCAGTCCAGCCCCTTCATCTCTTTGCGGTAGTGCGGAAAGGTAGTCTGTACCCAGGTGATGATCTGCGAGTAGTAGCCCCAAAGGAGGTTGGCGTTGGGGTCGTGCTGGTGGCGAGCCATGTAGTCGTCTATCGTGACCCCTTCCTTGCGGGCAGCCCACTTCAGCACAGTCTCTAGGTAGGCCTGCTCTAGCGGATTTCCCGCCATGTAGCTCCCTCCCATGCCGTAGGCTGGGCAGCTGCGTTTGCTGAAGTAACGGCGGGCATCACTAACGAACGGCCCTGCGTAGACAGCATTGCGTAGCTCCTGGTCGAGGAGCTTGGCACCAGCAATGTTAATCACCCGAAACCAATCGAGCTTCTCGCGGTCAGTTCCCTGGCAGAAGTAGACCGTAAGCTCGTAGCTAAGGAATTGCTCCTTCTCCTGGTCGGTAAGCGTGTCGTAGTAGAGTATGCTGCGGTTGGGCAGCGCAATGTGGAACTCATGTTGCATAAACTCGCAGATAGAGAGGGTGCGCTGCTGCCCATCTATCATCTCATAGCCGCCTCCATCTGCCTCGCTCCAGTACATGGTATTGAGCGGGAAACCGTGCAGAATGGTGTGGATCACCGCCTGCTTCTGCTGGGTATCATAGCGGAATTCGCGCTGGTAGGGCGGCCGAATGTTGAGGAGGCCTCCGTAGCCGATATTACCAGTGTCTCGGCTATTCTGGTAGCCATTGACAAGGGCGCGGATAGGGATGGAGTGAAGGGCAATCTGCATGATTTGTCTACGTTAGTGTAAATACTGAGACTAGTCTACACGCCGCCTAATCAGCAGCCGCATATAGAGGCGTCGCCCATTGAGGTAGGGACGATCATAGCGAGCCTGACCTGGCATATAAACACTTGATAAAGAGCCGTTTATACAGCCTGCCCCCCCCTAAAACAGGCTGACTGTCAGGAAGTTTCCCATTGTAGATTCCATTCGACAGACCCTTCCCCTCGCTCTCGGTGCATCCGAGGATCTCAAATTGATCGGGGTTGTACTTATAGAGGAAGGTAATCGGCACGCCCATCACGCCTGGATAGTCGCAAGGAATGTCGACCGTTTTGGAAACCTCTATGGCATCGTAGTTATCGTAGTGGGGATAGAGCTCTGGGCTGTAGTGCTTGTAGAGTACCATTTCCTCGTGGCGACGGTCAGTCTCCAGATTGGTGAACCAGGTAACGCCAGAGACACGGATCATCCCCTCACGGTGGTCGCCTGCCGTAGCTACATCCTGATAGTGCGAGATGAAGTGCCCTGCACCGCCCTTGAACCCATAGCCGAGCCAGAGACGATTCTGCATGATGAGAGGGAAGATCTCCTTGTAGGTAATTGCATTCTGATGCCCGACGATGAGGAATCGCTTGCCGTGCTCGAAAAGCTGCGCAACGTACTCGCGGAAGAGCGAGAACGGGGGATTCGTGACGACGATATCGGCCTGCCTGAGCAGCTCCACGCACTCGGGACTACGGAAGTCGCCATCGCCCTGCAGGGAGTGGATGCCGATCTCCTCGGGGTCAGGCTCGTGGTTGCCATTGCGGTCGCCATCGTAGATAAGGTAGACTGCCTGTTCGCTGGCATTCTGGCTGAAGAGGTCGGGTGTCTGGCTCTTGTAGCAGGTGGTGATGAGGCGGCGCAGCCCCAGCCGCTCGAAGTTGTAGGCAAAGTAGGCGAAGAAGTTGCTCACCCGGGGATCGTCGCAGTTGCACAGCACCGTTTTCCCCTGGAAGTGGTGGGTATAATGCCGTAGCTCCCTATCGATATCCTCTAGGGAGGTGTAGAATTCATCCTTCTTGGAGGCCTTGGCTGAGTTGAGTATCTGGTTTCGAGCCATAGATCTGGGGATTCTTCACGGCAAAGGTACGAAAAAAGGGCGACCTGTATGGTCGCCCTTTTCTTTTCACCAGGAATGATTTATTGCCCCTTATGGCTATGCGCAGGCTTTCATTCCACGGTCCTAGCGTATTGCAGCCTGGGCAGCAGCTAGCCGTGCTATCGGCACCCGGAAGGGCGAACAGCTTACGTAGTCCATGCCCAGCTCATGGCAGTAGCCCACAGAGGTGGGATCGCCGCCATGCTCACCGCAAATACCGATAGTGAGGCTCTTCTTTGCACCCCGCCCCTTGGTTACACCGGTCTTCATAAGCTCTAGCACGCCCTCTGGATCTATGGAACGGAAGGGGTCAACCTTCAGAATCCCCTGCTCTAGGTAGTACGGTAGGAACTTCCCGATATCGTCACGGCTGAACCCGAAGGTCATCTGCGTGAGGTCGTTAGTGCCGAAGCTGAAGAAGTCGGCCTCCTGCGCTATTTGATCTGCTATCAGGGTGGCCCGTGGAATCTCTATCATAGTGCCGACCTTGAAGTTCACCCGATCCTTGTACTCGCGGAACACCTCCTCAGCCGTGCGTAGTACCACCGCCCGCTGGTTCTGGAACTCCTTAAGGATGCCTGTTAGCGGGATCATGATCTCTGGCTTGGCCTCTATGCCCTTCTTCTTGAGCTTTAAGGCTGCCTCTATAATCGCACGGGTCTGCATTTCGGTAATCTCAGGGTAGACAATCCCCAGCCGACAACCGCGGAAGCCCAGCATTGGGTTCACTTCGCTTAGCCCCTCTATCCTGGCCTTTAGCGCCTCCACCGTTACGCCCGAGTTGGCTGCCACCTCCTGTATCTGGCTCTCAACCTTGGGGAGGAATTCATGCAGCGGCGGGTCGAGCAGGCGCACCGTCACAGGCAGGCCAGCCATAGCCTCAAATATCCCCTCGAAGTCCTCTCGCTGCATAGGCAGTAGCTTGGCCAGAGCAGCTTGGCGTCCTTTGAGGTCGTGGGCCAGAATCATCTCGCGCATCGCCTTTATACGGTCGCCCTCAAAGAACATATGTTCTGTGCGGCAGAGGCCGATGCCCGTAGCGCCAAACCTGCGAGCCACCTTGCTATCCCTAGGGGTATCTGCATTGGTGTGTACCTCCAGCTTAGCGTACTTATCGGCCAGCTCCATGAGGTGGGCGAAATCGGCATCCATCTCCGCATCGCTCGTGGCAATCTGCCCCTCGTAGACCTTACCCGTGCTACCGTCTAGCGAGATCCAGTCTCCCTCCTTGTAGAGCCCACCGCTCACCTTGAGCTCCCGCTTGCTGTAGTCTACCTCAATCCCCGCCGCGCCAGATACGCAGCACTTACCCATGCCGCGCGCCACTACGGCAGCGTGCGAAGTCATCCCGCCGCGCGCGGTGAGAATACCCTGGGCGGCATGCATCCCTCGGAGGTCTTCCGGAGAGGTCTCCAGGCGCACCAGGATCACCTTCTCGCCTTTCTCTGCCCACTCCTCAGCCTGCTCGGCAAAGAAAACGATTCTACCCGAGGCCGCGCCGGGTGAGGCTGGCAGCCCCAGCGCTATCGTCTTGGCCTTGGAGAGCGCCGCCTTCTCGAATACCGGGTGCAGCAGCTCGTCGAGCTTCTCGGGCTCTACGCGCTCTACCGCCGTCTTCTCATCTATCAGCCCCTCGGCTAGCATATCCATAGCCATCTTCACCATTGCCTTGCCTGTCCGCTTGCCAGAGCGCGTTTGCAGCATCCAGAGGCGGCCATCCTGCACGGTGAATTCTATGTCTTGCATATCATGGTAGTGGTTCTCTAGGCGGTGCTCTATGGCATCCAGCTCCTCGAACACCTTGGGCATAACCTCTTGCAGCGAGGGGGCAACCTTCTTGCGGGTAGCCTCATCTACCCCCTTGAGCTTTGCCCAACGGCGTGAGCCCTCTATGGTGATGGGCTGTGGGGTACGGATACCCGCCACCACATCTTCACCCTGGGCATTCACCAGGAACTCCCCGTTGAACAGGCGTTCGCCCGTGGCGGCATCGCGGGTGAAAGCTACTCCCGTGGCCGAGGTATCGCCCATATTGCCGAATACCATAGCCTGCACATTCACGGCAGTACCCCACTCCTCGGGAATCTTGTTCAGACGGCGGTAGAGCTTGGCGCGGTCGTTCATCCAGCTGCCGAATACCGCCAGCACAGCGCCCCAGAGCTGCTCCATGGCCTCGGTGGGGAAATCGCGCCCGGTGCGATCCTTTACGGCCTTCTTGAAACGCACCACCAGCTCCTGCAGATCCTCAGCCGTGAACTCGGTGTCTGAGGTTATGCCCTTGGCCCGCTTGCGCTCTTCAATAATCTCCTCAAAGGGGTCAATATCCTCCTTGGATTCAGGCTTCATCCCCAGCACCACATCGCCGTACATCTGCACGAACCGGCGGTAGCTATCCCACGCAAAGCGAGGGTTGCCCGTGCGTTTCGCCAGGCCAAGCACCGCCTCGTCGTTGAGCCCGAGGTTGAGGATCGTATCCATCATCCCGGGCATGGAGGCCCTGGCGCCCGAGCGGACTGATACCAGCAGGGGATTCTCACGATCACCGAACTTTGCCCCCATCTCCCCCTCTATGAAGGCGATAGCACTCCGCACATCGGCCTCCAGCAGCGAGAGCACCCTGTCTCGCCCTAGGGTGTAGTATTCATTGCAAGTGGTGGTGGTGATGGTGAAACCTGGAGGCACAGGCATTCCCAGCAAACTCATCTCCGCTAGGTTAGCCCCCTTGCCACCCAGCTCATTGCGCATGCCGGCCTTACCCTCGGTTTGCCCTGCGCCGAACTTATAGACTCTCTTTACCTCTGCCATACGAATGTACTGTTTGGAACCACCAACTAAAAGCCCTAGCTGCTACGCACCAGCGTACTAGCCCGAAAACACAGCCGCGTAAAAGGAAAAATGCCCCACTATACGCAGGGCAAAGATACAAGATAATTCAGAATTGCGCAAAAAGAATTCTGGCTAAAAGGGGTTGTCATCCTCCCCACTCACTGGGAAGTGCCCGGCGCCATTCGGGTTGCCCAACGATGAGAGCGAGATCCCACCCGCCCCCAGCGCTGGTGCTGTGTAGGTGTTGGCCTTAGACTGCAGAGTGGCAAATCCACCGGCCCCGGGGGTATCGAGCGTATCCTCACCCGCCTCTTGGTAGTGGTCTTTCCGGTCACCAATGTCGTTGAACTGGGTGAGGTGGGGTACGAACTGGAGGAAGAGCGTCCCGGTCTCCCCATTGCGGTTCTTGCGTATAATGAGCTCGGCCATGCCTGCCGTGGAAGTCCCATCGTTATACGTTGGAATTCCGTAGTACTCAGGCCGATGGATGAACGCTACGATGTCAGCATCCTGCTCTATGGCGCCCGATTCTCGCAGGTCAGAGAGTATGGGGCGCTTGAACTTCTCGGTACGCGACTCCGAGGCACGGTTCATCTGCGCCAGCGCCACTATGGGGATATCGAGCTCTTTGGCCAAGGCTTTCAGCGAATTTGAGATCTTATTCACCTCCTGCTCTCGGTTGCCCTGCTTGTTGTAGGGGGCGGTCATGAGCTGCAGGTAGTCGATGATAATGAGGTCTACGCCGTATTTCGATTTCAGGCGCCGGGCCTTAGATCGCAGTTCACCAATCCCGAGGGCTTGGGTGTCATCAAACCGGATACGCATGCCGGCCAGGGTATTTACGGCATCGCTAAGGCGCACCCACTCGTCATCGCGGAGCTTGCCCGCGCGCACCATTTTAGAGTCGAGCTTTGACTCGGCCACCAGCAGACGCATGAGCAGCTGCTCATTGGGCATTTCCAGGCTGAAGAATGCGATGGAGGCTTTGTGCTTCAGCGCCATGTTCCGCGCCATGGTGAGCACGAAGGCCGTTTTCCCCATGGAGGGGCGTGCGGCTATGATGATGAGGTCGCCCTTCTGCCATCCTTGGGTCATCTCATCGAGATTGTCAAATCCTGTGGGCAGCCCGCTGAGCCCCTGGTCGAGCTCCTTGGCCTTCTCTATGTTCTCCATCACCCGCTTGAGGACCAGCTCTGCCGACTCGCTCTCCTTCTTCGCGCCGAATTCATGGAGTTCGAACACCCGCTGCTCCGCCTCCTCTATCAGGTCGTCCACGTCGGCCTGCCCATCGTAGGCGTTGGCCTGCACCTCGGCGCAGAGCCGTATCAGCTCGCGCTGTAGGTACTTCTGGATCACGATCTTGGCGTGCTCTACCGCATGCACCCCGCTGGCCACCATGCCCGTGAGCGAGGCCAGGTAGGGCGCACCCCCCACCTGCTCCAGGAGCTCCATGTCGGTAAGCTGCTGCCGCACGGTGAGTAGATCCACGGCCTGATTCCGAAGGATCAACTCGGTGATAGCCTGGTAGACCGCCTGGTTGTTCGGGTCGTAGAAATGCTCCGGCTTCAGGAACTCATGCAGATCTAGGGCGAGGTCTCGCTGCAGCATGAGCGCCCCCAGCACCGCCCGCTCAATATCTGGCGCGCAGGGAGGCATTTTGGCCCCCACGTACTGCGAGAAATCGCCAAGGGGGCTAGAGGGCTGGCGGGGTGTAGAGCGCTGAGGGTTCTGGGGCATGGGTGAAGAGGCTTAATGGCTACAGAAGGAAACGGTTCTATTACTAACGGATATGAAACCTCTGCAAAAGTCCCGTATGGGCACTATCTTTTGTGGGAAATCTTCCCCCTCTGGCGGGTAAATCGTTTTTAAACAAGCGATTCAATTTATCAAAACCGTATCAATAACATCGGCATGATTCCCAAGAGCTTAGAGCTGCGAGATACGGGATATCCATTAACGTTTCAACGGCTCCCCAGCGGTTTGGAGGAAAATCTTCCAGAGGGGTGTCTCAGGCGGTGGGGCTACTATACGTACAGGCTCATTCTTTACTGGATGCGTAAAGGCCAACGAGCGGGCGTGGAGATCGATCCCCCCCTCGGGCAGCGAGCGTCGCGCGCCATACTTCAGATCGCCCCGCACCGGGCACCCGAGCCACGCGAGCACCGCCCGTATCTGGTGATGGCGCCCCGTGAGCAGCTTCACCTCCACCATGTAGTAGTTCGTAGTGCCCCCCACCAGCCGGTAGCTAAGGCGCGCCGCCTGCGCACCCGCACGCTTGCTCTGGGAGAAGTGGCTCTTGTTCTGCTGGGTGTTTCGGGTAAGGTAGCCCTCTACCGTATCCTCCTCCTTGGGGGGCAGCTTTTCCACTATAGCCCAGTAGGTACGCTCCACCGCCTGCTGACGGAAGAGATCGTTGATACGCGCCAGCCCCTTGGAGGTCTTGGCGAAAAGCACAACCCCGCTCACCGGCCTGTCGATACGGTGCGCCACCTGCACGAAGGCCTCCCCGGGCTTCTGCTCCCGAATGCGGATGTATGACCGCACAGCATCTACCAGCGGCTCGTCGCCCGTCTCATCGCCCTGCACCAGCTCGCCGCAAAGCTTATTGAGCGCTATGTAGTGATTATCCTCATAGAGGATGCGGGCGGCAAGGGGATTGATCCGAGACATAAGTGATTGATTAAAGACTTTTTAGACAGAAGAAGAAAACAAAATAACACCGCTAACACGTGGCACACCCGCGAGCTTTTTGCAGAGACCGCAAACCTTTCAACAATCCCTTTAAATCGAGAATCAACGGCTCAAATTCTTAGAGGAGATGTTGTCACGTTAGCACGCCCCTTTCGGGAGGAACGACGAGCCACAGCACCTGCAAATCTACCCCCCCGGAGCCCGCCGGCAGAATCGGGTTGGCCTATTCTCGCCTTGCCACCCGAGCCTTGAACCTCCGTGCAAAGAAAAAAGCCGACGGGAGGCTGATGAACCGTGAACACCGCGGGGAGCTGTGCCATCAGAAGGGAAAGCCCCTCCATGCCGCCCCCCTCTACCCGCAACCACGTGAATCCTAGTACTGCTCCCTCTCGTTGGGGAAGTCGCCCCTTTTCACATCATCTATGTAGTGCTGGAAGGCCTGCAGCATCTCCTCGCCCAGCGCTGCGTAACGGCGGAGAAAGCGGGGCGAGAATTCCTGCGTAATGCCCAGCATATCATGCGTTACCAGCACCTGTCCATCCACGCCCCCGCCTGCCCCTATGCCGATAATCGGGATCCGCAGCTTACGCGCCACCTCCTGCCCCAGCTTCGCCGGGATCTTCTCCAGCACTATGGCAAAGCAGCCCTCGGCCTCCAGCAGCTGGGCATCGTCCACCAGCCTATCGGCCTCCTCCTCCTCGGTGGCACGCACCACGTAAGTGCCAAATCTATTGATGCTCTGCGGGGTAAGCCCCAGATGCCCCATCACGGGTATGCCGGCCGACAGGATACGCCGCACAGACTCTACCACCTCCTTCCCCCCCTCCAGCTTGATAGCATCGGCCCCGCTCTCCTTCATGATGCGGATAGCCGACTGCAACGCCTGGTGCGAGTCGCCCTGGTAGGTGCCAAAGGGCATGTCTACCACCACGAGCGCCCGCTTCACAGCCCGCACCACCGATGAGGCGTGGTAAATCATCTGGTTGAGCGTGATGGGGAGGGTGCTCTGGAAACCCGCCACTACATTGGCGGCCGAGTCGCCCACCAGTATCACATCCACCCCCGCTTGGTCGAGTAGTGAGGCCATGGAGTAGTCATACCCCGTGAGCATCGATATCCGCTCGCCCCTATCCTTCATGGTCTGCAGCACGTGGGTGGTCACCACCCGGCTCTTCCCTTGGACTGACATATGATTTGCGGATTATCTAAAGATTCTCAAGGCTTTATAAGCGACCTCACCGTGAGGAGCAGTGCCACCAAATAGCAGTAAAGCGCCACCACCACGAAGGCTATACGGTGCGTAGGCCACAGGAAAAGGCCCAATGCGATGAAACCGCTGTCGAGCACCAGCCGCCCCAGCACCAGCACCGTGAAGTAGGTGGCCATACGCCTGCTGTTCCCCCGTAGCAGCCCCCGCATTAGCACCGCCGATGCCACCGCCACCGCGAGGAAAAAGAGCGGCACCACTGGCATCCAGCCAAAGTAGCCGCCCAGTACCCCCGTGCGCAGCACAAGCCACCACAGCACTGCAGACACCGCAAGCACCATCCCCACCTGCACCCCAAAGCGCACAGGGCTAAAAGGCCGAACCGCCATCACGCCACAATTTCGCTAAAAATAGACATTGCTAATCCCCGCACCCGAGCCTCGCCGTGCACCTGCCGAAGTCTAGAGCTCTCTGCTACCCCAATACTCGCGTAGCGCCTATGGCTTAGCCTAGGCACAGAGCCCCCTCACCTTGGCGCTTGCCGCGAACTGCAACTACAGAAAAATCAGCCGCTCCTCTAGAGATGCCCGCAGGCTACTTGGCGGGCGTAGCGGGCTGCTGCGGCGTATGCGCCTCCTCGCCCATCGCGCAGTTCCCGCTGAAGATACCGCCCGGCTCTATCGAAAGCCGCTTGGTGCTAATATCCCCGTTCAGCTTGGCTGTCGACTTCAGCGCCAGGAGTTCCTGCACCCCAATCCGCCCCTTCAGGTAGCCCGATATATCGCAATTCCTACAATTCACCTCGCCCTCCACGCGGCCAGCCTCGCCTATCACCACCTTGCCCCGCGCATTGAGCGTGCCGTTCACCTTGCCATCCACACGCAGATCGCCCGCGCAGCTTATCTCTCCCTGAATTTCAGTGCCTGCGGCTATTAGGCTCACATTGTTCGCCGCTATCTGGATCTCATTACCCTTCGACATAACCATACTATCGCGTGTTTATTTCGAAACCTTTCCACATTACACTATAGCACTATAGATCGCCCTCCGAACCCCACTATCCGCACCAGGAGGGGATACGCAATATCACCGCCGCGCCAGGCCTCTAACCCGCCCACGAGGTAGTCACCCCATGTAGCCCCACCGCCCCGCCACTAGCAATCAGCCCCCTAGTACACAAACACCAGCTCCTTCACCACCTCTGGGCTCAGGGATGCGAATACCGGGCAGCTGCGCGCGGCCAGGTCGATAATCTTCCGCTCCTTCTCCCCAAGGCTTTTCCCCTCTATATGAATCTCTAGCCGTATGGAGGCTATGCGCATGGGCTTGGAGCGCATGGTGTGCGACACCAGGGTGAACATCCCCTCCACGTCGAACTCGTGCACCCGGGCCGCATGGCCTATCATGCTCATCACGCAGCCAGCAGCCGCTATGGTCACCAGCCTCACCGGGCTATGCCCCACCACCGGATCGCCCTCGGGCGTATGCCCCTGGGTGTAAACCAAGTCATCCACCCCGGGCTGCTGTGTCTGCGTCTGCAGATAGCCATAGTACCTTACCAGAGTCGAATCCATCGTATCGCGGTGCTCATGTTGCAAAATCAAACTCCTCCCCTCTGCGCTATAACAAACGCAAAAGTAGCACTAATTATTTGAACTTGGCCAACAAGGCGCGATTTTAGTCCCGCATTGCGCGTATCATTCCCCTGTAAACCAAGCGATTCACCGAGAGAACATCCATCACCCTACGCCGTGGCTAAGGGGAGCAGCCTCAGCGAGCGCCATTTGCCGAGCGGCGGCGGTTAATGTTCCCAAGGCCCCACTCCCCCACCAGACCTCTAGCAAACCAATCTGGGCAGCGCAGCACTCCGCGTAGCCATATCCTCCAAAAGGCGGAGAAATGGCTACCAACCCCCTACCTGCGCCGTACCATCGCCGTA
>LIIK01000111.1 GCA_001421095.1 Candidatus [Bacteroides] periocalifornicus
AAAGTAGTGCGGCACAACAAAGGAGCGTTTGCCGAGGGTGCGTAGGATGGAAAAGGGGGTGTTGAGGATGAGGGATGCCTCAGTGGGACGCCGGACAAAGATGTTGGCATCGGTCAAGCGAATGGGACGCTGTCCCCCAAGATAGCCGCCCCGCATTCCTACCACTGCGAGGAGAGCAAACCCCAGTAGAGTGCCGATGCGCGAGAAGTAGTAGGACTTCGGGCGGAAAGAGCTCGTGGGATGGGGCAGCGAG
>LIIK01000017.1 GCA_001421095.1 Candidatus [Bacteroides] periocalifornicus
GCGGCCCAGGTGTAGAGTTGGTACGGCGATGGTACGGCGCAGGTGGGGCGTTTAGGCATCTCAAAAAAAAAAGGAGAGCGCCCGATGGCCTCTCCCCCTGCGAAAAGCTAAGGGTTACTCGCCTAGGCAGCCTTAGTTCTACCCATATGCGGGGCTTCTATAGCCGCTGCGCATCCTAGATTTATAGGTAGCCAGCTAGGCCTATCCCGAGGTAGAAATTGTACGGGGTGGTGGGGGTGTAGTCTACGTCGAAAGTCACCTGCATGGGGTGCTCGGGGAGGAAACGGATGCCTAGCTGCGATGATAGCGCCAGCCTAGCGTCTGCGTTGATGTTTTGGGTTCTTAGACCGTATTTTTCGCTGGAAGAGAGGGGGAAGAAGGCCCGTACCCCATTGCCGATGAAGGCTGCGACCTTGGTGCCCATGCAGAGGTTGAAACGCACTGGCAGCGTGAGCCCGTGGCTTTCGAACTTCCTCTCCCCAGAGGGATAGTAGAACTCGTCAACAAGGGAGTACCTGCCCCAAGAGCTGTAGGTGTAGCTGCGGTATCCGTAGCCCAGGCCGCTCTGCGGTTCGAGGGTCAGCCAGGAGGTGGGGTGGAAATCGTAGGCGAGGTTCAGCTCCAGATTGAGGGCGAAACCCGAGGACGATGGTACCACATACCCCCCGGCATCCCTGATGATCGCCCCAGAGAATCCAAGGCTTGGCGCAACGCCTAGCCGGAATTGCGCACGGCTCGATAGCGTGCCAAGCAGCATGAGCGCGGTGAGCGCGAGTAGGATTTTTTTCATGATGACGATTCGTTTCGCGTTAAGTGTTAGAAATGCAGGGAACTCTACGCAGCAAAAATACAACATTATTCTCGGTTTTATGATCAATGCTGGGGAAAATAATACCCACAACCTTCAGCATTGAGCAATCAGAATCTGCTAGAATGCAGGTTCAAAATGGTTTGGCTCATCCCTATGTGGGCAGGCAGAAACGGACGTTCTGCCAAAGGATTCGTGGGCGCTCCATTGAGGAGGTGTCCCTTTTCATTCTCGCGATTAAAGACGTTTTGATTAGGCAGGTAACATTTTTCGGTGGCTGTGGAGTTGCGGAGTGCCACGTTGGTTAAGCGTTTCAAAAAAAAAGAGGGGAGAGGTCGCTGGACTTCTCCCCCTTGCCTACGCGTAGTGGCGTGGGCTACAGGTGCGCGCAGCAGCCCAGGGCCGCAGCCGCGGCCTCCATTACCGCCTCGCTGAGGGTGGGATGTGGATGGATGGTGTGGTGGAGCTGCTCGGCTGTTACACCGGTCTGCATGGCTAGGGCTAGCTCGGCTATCATCTCCGTGGCGCTGACGCCCACTATGTGCGCGCCGAGGATTTTATGGTCGGCGGCATCGAAGAGCAGCTTTACGAAACCCTCTCGTGCGCCCAGCGCGGTGGCCTTGCCGCTAGCGGTGAAGGGAAAGTTGCCCACCAGGTAGGATCGGTTCTCCTTCTGCAGGTCGCGCTCGCGGGCGCCTACGCTGGCCACCTCGGGGGTGGTGTAGGTACAGGCAGGCACCACGGAGTAGTTCACCAGGGGCGGATTCCCCCCGGCTATCACCTCGGCGCAGTGGTTGGCCTCGGCGCTCGCCACATGGGCTAGGGCGGGCGTAGGTATCACATCGCCAATGGCGTAGATACCGGGCACGTTCGTTCGGTAGTGTTCATCTACGATTATTTTACCGCGTTCGGTGGCTACGCCCAGCTGCTCCAGCCCGAGGTCCTCTATGTTGGCCGCCACCCCCACGGCAGATAGCACCACCTCGGCCTCTAGGTGTTCTACGCCCTTTGGGGTTTCCACCTCCAGCTGGCATAGCGCGCCGCGTGTGTCTACCCCTAGGACCTTGGCGCTGGTGAGGGTTTTCATCTTCACCTTGCGGAAAGCACGGCCAATGGCGCGGCTCACATCGTCGTCTTCCAGCGGCAGGAGGCTTGGGAGGGCCTCAATGAGGGTAACCTGCGTGCCGAGGGTGTGGTAGAACTGCGCGAGCTCAGCCCCTATGGCGCCAGAGCCGATGATGGCCATGCTCTCTGGCAGCCGGGTTAGGGCCAGGGCCTGTCGGTAGCTTATCACCTTCACCCCATCTATCGGGAGGCTGGGGAGTGCGCGGGGGCGTGCGCCAGTGGCTATTATGATGTGCTCGGCCTTCAGCTGCCGTGGGGTCTGGTCTTCGGCGGTTACGCGCACTACGCCTGTGCCTTCTAGCGTGCCAGTGCCGGGTATCACGGCGACGTTGGCCTTATTCAGGAGGAATTGCACGCCCTTGCTCATGGTGGCGGCCACTTCGCGGCTGCGGGCTACCACCCGGGCGAGGTCTGGGCCAACCACCTTCACATCTATCCCGTAGAGGTTGGCCTCCCGGGTCGCCTCTAGCACGTGGGCGCTCTGCAGCAGGGCCTTGGTGGGGATGCAGCCCCAGTTGAGGCACACGCCGCCTAGCGATTCACGTTCCACTATGGCCACCTTTTGCCCAAGTTGTGCCGCCCGTATGGCTGCTACGTAGCCGCCTGGCCCACTGCCAATTACCACCGTGCCGAATTTCTCTGCCATGGCTGTAGACTGTATTTGGATTTTATGGTACGAGATCCTCGGAAGAACTCCGCAAAGTTAGCCCAATTCCCCCAGATTTTGCCTATATGGAGGGATATGCCTACCTTTACGCTGCATTTGAGAAGTGTAAAAACTTGCGAGGGCACTAGATATGGAGGTCGGTTCGATAGCACCCCAAGATATGGCGCTGCCTAAGGAAAACGCGGGCGAACTGCTAACCAGCATCCGCTGCGGTGGTCGGTTGCTAAGCCTGGCAGAGCCCGTGGTGATGGGTATAGTGAACGTAACCACCGATAGCTTTTACGCCAAGAGCCGCTGCCGCACCGCCCTCCAGATACGGCGGCGTGTGGAGCAGGTGGTACGGGAGGGGGCGGCCATAGTGGACCTCGGGGCCTGCTCTACCCGGCCGGGCAGCCTCCCGGTGGATGAGGGTCTGGAGCTTAGGCGATTACGCAGGGCTGTGGCCATAGTCCGCGAGGTGGCCCCCCAGCTCCCCATATCCATAGATACCTACAGGGCCAGTGTGGCCGAGGCGCTGATAGAGGAGTTTGGCGTGGAGATAATCAATGACATCTCGGCCGGGGAGATGGACCCCGCCATGTTCGGGGTGGTGGCTAGGCACGGGGTGGCCTACATACTCACCCATATTCAGGGCACGCCGACAAGCATGCAGATGAACCCCATCTATACCGATGTGGTGGCTGAGGTTCTCGATTTTTTCGTGGCGCGGGTGAACAGGCTGCGCGTCCTAGGCGTGGCCGACGTCATACTCGACCCCGGCTTCGGCTTTGGCAAGACGGTGGAGCATAACTACACCCTGCTGCGCAACCTGGGGGTATTCTCCACCGTGGGGCTTCCCGTGCTGGCGGGAGTATCGCGCAAGAGTATGATTTTTAAGGTTCTGGAAGTAGAACCGAAAGATGCGCTACTCGGCACCCAGAGCCTCGATACCATCGCGTTGCTCAACGGCGCACGAATCCTCAGGGTGCACGATGTGCTGCCAGCCGTGCAGGCCGTGAAGCTGTGTAGGGTGTACCAAGAGCAGGCGGTGTGGTAGATGCCCGAAACGCTGCCCTGTAGCACCTTTGTAAGGAATCGCAGAAAAAGGGCAATGCGCAGTGCTAAGACCTCTGCAAAACCCACATAGACTACACGGCACGTCGCATCGCTACGGTCTTCGGTAAATTGAGTTGCGAGGTTAAAAAAACGATTACCCCAAGAAGGAGAACGCCCCGCTATAAAAGAATCCAAACGAGACTTTTGCAGAGGTCTCCGATTATCCCGCCCTTCCAGCGCTTGGGGTAAATAAAAAATCCATACCGCGAGCCGAGGCGCAATACGGATTTCAATCCTGATTAGATGTGCTACCTACGGGCGCATCTTCGCTAGCCGCACTAGCAACCAGGCAAGCCTTGCGGGCAGCAGCAGAATGCCGAGCAGCAGGAGGGGGGTGTAGCCCGCCCATCCCATCAGCTTAATGAAGGCGCCCAGCAGGGAGCACACCCCCGATGCCGCTATGAGCAGTACGGGCATAGAGGTTCGGTTTACAATTGTCATGGGAAATTTATGGGTATTAAACTGCGCACTAATCATCGTCGGTTCTCTCTTATTCCTCGCCCCAAAGGTGCAAATTTTAGCGGAATGGGGCAAAAGTGGCCCTGAATTATCCGTGCTTTAGCTTTACCCCTCGGCTAGCGCTAGTGTCCCATTGCGTTTTCTCGTAAGCTATAGGTTGGCTGGATTCGTTTGGTTCGCTTTGCGGTAAAATCGCTACCTTCGCGGGGTGTTGCCTAATCCTCATAGACCGTGGAATCGCAAACCATCATCTCGCTCGGGATACTCGACGTGGTCGATATCCTGCTGGTGGCCTACCTGCTCTACCGCCTGTACGCCATGATACGCGGCACTACCGCGATGGCCATTTTCATAGGTATCAGCGTGGTGTACGCCTTCTGGCTGGTGGTGCGGGCGCTGAACATGGAGCTGACGGGCGCGATACTCGGGCAGGTGATGGGGGTGGGGATGATTGCGCTTATCATCGTCTTCCAGCAGGAAATCCGCCGTTTCCTCCTCTACATGGGCACTCGCTACCTAGAGCGTCGGCACATGCCCTTCAGCCGCTTTTTCGCGAAGTCGAGACGGCAGTTCTCCAGCCCCATCATTGCCGAGATAGTGGCCGCGGCCACCCAGATGGGGCGTGAGAAGGTGGGGGCGCTCATCGTCCTCACGCGCCATAATGGGCTGCAGGAGATAGTGGAGAAGGGGGTGCAGATAGATGCCAATGTGAAGGCTCGCCTGCTGGAGAACATCTTCTTCAAGAATTCACCCCTGCATGATGGAGCTGCCGTCCTGAGCCATGAGCGGATAGCGGCGGCGCAGTGCATTCTCCCGGTTTCCCAGAATCCCGCGATTCCACGACGTTTGGGGCTACGCCATAGGGCGGCCATTGGGCTTACGGAGGAGTCTGATGCGCTGGTCCTGGTGGTGTCTGAGGAGACGGGGGCGATAAGCCTGGTGGAGGATGGGGAGATTACCGAGGGCTACAACGCCACCAGCCTCACCGCCGATCTACAGCAGCGGCTGGCTGTGTAAGGATTCACGACGCTGCATGCGGCTACCGCTTCATGTGCAGGGCGTCCATAAAGCGCGCTATCACTTCCGGATTCCCGGTGTGCTTGCCGTCATCTTCGCTCAGCTTGCAGGTGTCGTTGTAGAAGGTCCAGGTTTCGGTTATCTTGGCGGCTACCAGCTTTATCACGATGTTCAGCGGATCTATCCCCACGAAATCGTTGGTGAAGTGCGTGCCGATGCCGAATGAGGGCTGGCAGTATTTCTGGGCGTATTGCTGGATCTCGATGGCTCTGTCGGTATCGAGGGCGTTGCTGAAGACCACTTGCTTGGTTTTGGGGTCTATGCCCAGCGAATGGTATTTCTCCACGATTCGCTGGAGCTGCTCGCGGTTGTCGCCGCTGTCTATGCGCAGTCCCTTGAAAAGGTTGGCGAAATCTTCGGAGAAGTTCAGGTTGAAAATATTCCAACCAAAGCTATCGTACAGGTAGGTGCCCAGCGCGCCGCGGAATGTGTTGCGCCAAGAATTCATCGCGATGTGGTTGGCCATCTGCGGGCCGTACATTCCCCCGATAGCGCAGATGAACTCGTGCGCCATGGTGCCCACCGGGGTGAGGTCGTGCTTCATGGCGAGGTAGACGTTGCTGGTCCCGACGAACTGCCCCTTCCACTTGCGGCTGGCATAGCACGCTTTCATGGCTCTTACAACCGTATCCTCGGCCTCGAATGATGCTCGCCTCCGAGTGCCGAAATCGCTGAATGCGCACCCAGCATCGAGGAGGCGCGTAACCTTACCGATCGACTTCTCGTAGTAGTCAGTGTAGTTGAGGCTCTCGGCCTGCCCGGTCATGCGGTAGTAGAGCTCAGAGATGATGGCTAGCACCTTCACCTCCAGCAGGATGGTGTCTGCCCAGCTACCCTCGATTTCTAGGTGCAGATGCCCGCTGTCGTCTTGCCAGGCCTTTACCCACTCATGGTTGAACCGGTAGCCTTTCAGATAGTTGTAGAACCAGTGCGGGATGTAGGCGCATTTGCGTTTCATGAATGCGATTTCCTCCTCGGTGATCACCAGGTTCTCCAGCATCTTTATTTGCTCGCCCAGCTCTTTGGCGAAACCACCCGGGTATACGGCATTGTTCCGGTCGGCAAATGAGTACTTCACCTGTGCGCGGGGGAAGTTGTCGATAACGGCGCAGCACATGGTGAACTTGTAGAGATCGTCGTCAGTAAAATGGTTGATTATCTGTTTCATAGCCCTTGTATCCAGATGTTCAGCTTTCTGGTGTAGCCGCCCTTGAATTAGCTCGGAATTCGTAACAGAGCTGGGATGCGCTCGGATGGTGGGGTTAGATAGCCTCCAGCAGAGTGGGGTAGTACCCTTCGGCCCAGTCCTGCTCCCGAACTAGGTACTGCAGCGTGGTGCGGGTCTCCTGCCGTATGAGGAAGCCCGGGATGCTTGCCAGCGCGGCGCGGAGGGCTGGGGTGTAGTGCCGTATGGTGATGAGGCGTAGCCCCTCATTGTAGGCTACGTGGAACAGCTGCTGCAGCGCGCTGAGGGCGGGGGGGAGGCGCGTGGAATCATTATCGAGGCTAAGCGAGAGGCTGATGGCCGAAGCCTGTATGAGGTTCGTGCGGAGCTGGTGGGTCTGCAGGATGCCGAAGGCTTCGGCTAGGGTATCTTGCAGGGCGAATGAGAGGTCGGTGGGGGAGAGGGAGAGTAGAACTTGCCCTTCGCGGATGGCGATTTGGGTAAGGGGATTGCCGTCATGCAGGGCGAGGTTGCAGATGGCAGACCCCTGCTCGTTGGGCTGGTTAAATGGCCGAACGTAGAGGGGGATGCAGGCGTTTTGCAGGGGTTTTAGGGCCTTGGGATGCACTATCTTTGCACCGCTGTTGGCCATCTCTATAGCCTCGCGGTAGTCGAGCTCTGGCAGTAGGCTCGCGTTGGGGAAGAGGGCGGGGTCTGCGGTTAGAAAGCCCGGTACATCTTTCCATATGGTTACGGCCTTTGCCTGCAGGAATGCCCCTAGGAGTGCCGCGCTGTAGTCTGACCCCTCTCGCCCGAGCGTGGTGGTAGTACCCTCAGGCCCTTGGGCTATGAATCCCTGCGTTACGAAGATGCACGGACGTTCGCTGCTAAAGGCTTGCCTGGCTAGGGGTTCAGAGATCGCGGTATTCACGGTGGCTGCCCGGTACACGGAGTTGCTGCGGAATACGGTGCGGATATCTACCCACTGGACGGGGACGGATAGCTGCTCCTTTAGGTAGGCCGCCACTATGAGGGAGGAGATGAGCTCGCCGTAGGGTACTACCAGGTCGTACACCTGATCGAAGCCTGGGTTGGGCAAGTGGCTGAGCAGGATCTCGAGGTCGGCTAGCTGCTGTAGGGCTGCGGAGTAGTCTCCTTGCCCGTCGGCACTCATCTGCTCCACCATGCTGCGGTGGAAGGTTGCTATCTGCTCTACAGCCTCCTGGAGCTGCTCTGGGGCGTGGAGCGCGGCATCTAGCGCACGCTCTAGGGCATTGGTCATTTTGCCCATGGCGCTCACTACTATCACAAGGCGGTGCGCATGCGGTACGGTACGTACGATATCGCACATGGCGCGCACAGCATCGGCGTTTCGCAGGGAGGCACCACCAAATTTATAGACCTCTATGGCATGGGGCATAATCTTACAGTTCTACGTCAATTACATTGCAGAGTCCTACGCTGTAGGAGCTTGCGAGCTTCTCGTGCCGTCCTATGGACTCTAGGTGCAGTGCCCCCTGGGTGGCTATGTGCACGGTGTCTTTCCCCATGCGGTCCTCTATCTGGTCGAGAGCCTGGAGTAGGCGGGCACGTTTGCCGCGATCTACGGTATCCCAAAGATTTAGCTGGTAGCACCCCTGCGAGAGCTTGCTGAGGAGCACGCCGACCTTTTTGTATTTGCACCCTGTGTGCGCTGACTGATGCAGGAGCTCTAGGGCGATGGGGGTTAGCTCTAGGGGGTCTGCTGAGGGTGTGTCGAGGTGGCGGGGAATCAATTCGTGATGCTGGGGGTCTTTAGGGTGGAATCTATTGGTGGATAGGTAGATGGATAACTCTTGGGCATATAGATTCTCGTGCCGTAGCTTTCGGCAGCAATGCCCGAGGAAGAGGGTAATGCAGGGCTCCAGCTTGGCCATATCAGCCGTCTCTACCTCCAGAGAGCGTGAAGAGAATACGGACTGCCGAGGGGTGACTTCCGCGAAGGGGAGAGCCTCTACCCCCTCCAGCTCCCGGTAGGTTCGGGAGCCCGTTACGCTCAGCAGGCGCTGCACTAGCCCTATAGGGAGGGCGAGCAGGTCTGCCGCAGTAGTAACCCCGTTGGCTTTCAGCTGTGCCCAACGCCTACGCCCTATGCCCCACACCTCCTCTATGGGGAGCTTTGCCAGCGCCTTTACCCGCTGCTCTTCGGTCTCAATGGCCGCTACGCCCTGGTAGCCTGCGTAGTGCTTGGCGTAGTATACGGCCACCTTGGCGAGGGTCTTGGTGCTAGCAATGCCGATGCTTACGGGCACGCCGATCTTCTGGAGGATTTCTGCCCTGAGGGTGCGGGCAAAGGGCTTGAAATCGCCACTACAGGGCAGGCGGAGGAAGCACTCATCTATGGAGTAGACCTCCTGCTGCTCTACCTGTTCGTGGATTAGCGCCATGATTCGTTGGGATACATCGTGGTAGAAGGCGTGATTGTTGGAGAGGGCAATGAGCACATCCTCACGGAGCTTGCGCGCCACCTTGAAGTAGGGGATGCCCATCGGGATGCCGAGTGCCTTAGCCTCTTGGCTTCTCGCCACCACGCAGCCATCGTTGTTTGACAGCACCACTACGGGTTTCCCCTCGAGTTCTGGGTGCAGCACACGTTCGCAGCTGACGAAGAAGTTATTACAGTCGACCAGGGCGATCATGGAGGTAATGGGGTAACGGAAGTCTGCGCAATTGACCCGTGCGCACTGCCTGCTGGGGAAGTCTGTGGTTGAAATTTTGGCGCAACCAGCCCATCTACGTCATGGGTTGGCTGCGCCGTTGATTTCCGCGGAATTTTCCTAATCTACTTTGTGGCCTTTTCTGCCCAGGCTTTCAGCTCAGCATCGGTGGATGAGGTGGCCAGGAGCCCAGCTTTCCATACCACCTTCGGGTAGCTCTTCTTAAGCTCAGATGCCAGCTTGTTCACGCTGCTGCTGCCCGAGGTGGCGAAGGGGGCAACGGCCTTCCCGCTGAGATCATGGGCATCGAGGAAGGTGTTGATGATACGGGGGGCTACTCCCCACCAGATGGGGGTGCCAAGGTAGATGATGCTGTACTCCGCTATGTTGGCAATGCGGGTGGTGCAGGCCGGGCGAGCCTTAGGATCGTTCATCTCCAGGGAGCTGCGCGACTGCTTGTTGTGCCAATCCAGATCGTCGGTTGTGTAGGGCTTCTCCGGTGTAATCTCTACCAGATCGGCCCCCACCAGCTTGGCCAGCCGTTCGGCTACCGCCTTGGTGGTACCCGTGCAGGAGAAGTACACTACCAGAGCCTTGCTGCCAGCGGGTGCGGGCTGCGGCTTGGGGGCTTCCTTTGCGCAGGCGGCAAAGCCCATGGCTAGAATCCCTAGAACAATTGCTAATCGTTTCATTTATAGAACCTCCGTTATTGATTAGTATACCTGAAAGTGTAGCTCTGCAGGCTGCAAAACTGCCACTGCAAAGATAACGGTTATTTTCCTAGTTTCGTATCTTCCGTTCACATTGCCGAATATCCAAAACATTTGCCTACCTTTGCTCAAATTTGCAGTGGGAGATACCCGCTATTACAGATTACCTATGGAACTAACAGCCTTGGCCATAGCCGAATATCTAGGCGGTACGGTAGAGGGTGATCCGAAGGCCACCGTGAGCGAATTCGCGAAGATTGAGGAGGCCACCCCGGGTTCGCTCTCTTTCCTGTCGAATCCTAAGTATGAACACTACCTCTACACCACAAAGGCCACCGTGGTGCTTGTGAACCGGGACTTGAAGCTGGAGAAGCCCGTAGAGCCCACCCTGGTGCGGGTAGACGACTCCTACGGTGCGCTCGCCAAGCTGCTCCAGCTCGCCAACGCGCAGCAGCCGCGCAAGCAGGGAATCCATCCGCTAGCCTGCGTGGAGAAGAGCGCCACCCTGGGGCAAGGGGTCTACATAGGCCCCTACGTGTATGTGGGCGAAGAGGCTGTGGTGGAGGATAATGCGCAGATTTACCCCCACTCCTTCATAGGAGATCGAGCCCGGGTGGGCGAGGGGACAACCATCTACGCCGGGGTGAAAATCTACCAGGACTGCGAGGTAGGGCGCAATTGCATAGTGCATGCGGGCGTGGTAATAGGGGCCGACGGATTCGGATTCGCCCCCCAACCCGATGGCTCCTACAACAAGATACCCCAGATGGGCAATGTGATAGTGGCCGACAACGTGGAGATAGGGGCGAATACCACTATAGACCGTGCGGCTATGGGCGCTACCCGAATAGCCGAGGGGGTGAAGCTCGACAATCTGATCCAGGTGGCCCACAATGTGGAGATCGGTGAGCATACGGTAATTGCCGCGCAGTGCGGTATAGCGGGCTCTACCAAGGTGGGCAAGCACTGCATGTTCGGCGGACAGGTGGGGCTGGTGGGGCATATAGAGATAACTGATGGCGTGCAGATAGGGGCGCAAACCGGGGTGTCAAACTCTATCCGCAAGGCCGACGAGCCTATAATGGGCTACCCGGCTATGCCGCTACGCCTATTCTACCGAACCTCGGCTATAGTGCGCCGTCTGCCCGAGATGGCGGCGGAGCTTGAGCGGCTCAAGAAACTGGTGGAGGGCGAGAGCAAGGATCGTTAGCCCAAGCTTGCGGGAACTGGCAAGGGCTGCATTTCACCCTGCAAATGGGTAATATGGCAAGGGCCATCCTCTGGAGGATGGCCCTTGCTATTTTTAGCCTGTTCTAGGGCTACTTAATCTCTATGGTGATCCCCTTGCTGTAGAAGAGGTCGCCGTCTTCTGTCTCGCCCCGTAGCATTACCACGTATTTCCCCTTCTTCCACTCTATGGCCTTGGGCGTGCTGGCATTATCTTTCGCCTGGCCTACTTGGATTCCCCCCTCAAAGTCGTACTCATTCTTGGCAGGATTGACGTTTTCCGTCACTATTACCGCGAAGCATTTCTCTGGGGTGGCGTAGGCCTGCATCTCGGCAGCAGGCTTCCCCACAGCCTCGGTTGGCAGGAGCAGAGCCATCACGTTCTTTACCTTCTCGCTGGGCGAGTGGGCCTCGGCATCCACTTTGATGCTGTCCGTAGTAGTGTAGGCCTGCCCCTCGGTGGGCATGGCGTGTAGGTGGAAGTGCGCCCCCTCATGCTCGCCCTCGGCTACCAGCTCCACGTCGATCTCAATGTGGCTCTCGTTGCGAGCGGCGTCGGTGCAGTATACCATGAAGTGGTAGGCGCCACCCTTTACAGGCTTACCATTGATCTCTTTGGGAATCACAATTTCATGCTGGTGGATGTGGGCATTCTTCTGCCCCGAGAGGTCCCAGGAGTGCTGGTAGGCGAAGGGAACGCCGTCATCACCATGCCGAGTGGCCTCATGCTTGTGCCCATCGAAGGCATTGTGGATGTCGATCTTGTAAGACCTCAGCGCCACGTTGTCCTCAAAGTCAGCCTCAAAGTGCACCGTTGCGCCAATCGCGAGCTTTGTGCCTTTTTGGGGACCGCTCACCTTGATTATGGGCTTCTCGGTATCCTTCACGTTGCTATTCACGTCCTTTTGGCAGCCGCTGAAGGCCATGCCCGCCACGGCCAGCAGAGCCGTAGCCACACTCAAAACGCTTCTCTTCATATACTGTTTGTTTGTTATGGAGCCGTTGTTTTTAATCTATTTGCCGAGTGCGCAATCCGTGTGGTACCGCATGCCGCGCACTGGCAGCGGAGAGGCTAAAATGAATAGTCTACCTGCAGCGTGAAAGCCCTCCCAGGCTCGGGAATCCCCAGCTGGCGGTAGTAGCTCAGGTGGTTGAAGTACTTAGTATCTAGCGCATTGTCGCAGGCTAGGCGGAGGGTTAGTGCCTGTTCGCCGAATGCGTGCCTGTAGGCTACCTCGGCATTCAGCTGGAAATGCCCGGGGGTGGTGTCCTCATTGCGGGCTATCCGTTCTTGCGCGAACAGGTAGAGCGGGAGTACTCTTAGGGTAAGCACTCCCCACTTGGGCCGTGCGTTGAAGAGGTTCCAGGCCAATTGCCCAGTGACCTTGGTCTGCGGGGCAAAGGGGAGTGGGTAGCCGTCTGTAAGGTTATCCTGCCGGAGAAAGGCTCCGCTTGCGCCCACCGTAAGCCCATGGACAGGATGCCCGTGCACCTCCATTTCGCCCCCCCACATCCTGGCCTGCGCCTGGCAGAACTGGTAAATCTGCCCAGCGTGTGGCAATAGCGACCATTGACCGCTCGGGTTGAGGTAGATGTAATTCGTGTAGTAGGCCGCGAAGGGGTTCAGCGCCACCATTATATTCCCATTGTCATACTGCAGCTCAGCATCGAGCTGGTAGCCCTGCTCTGCCGCCATCTTGGGGTCGCCCTGCTCATGTCTGTAGGAGCCGTGGTGTACACCATTTGCACCCAGCTCATTCACGCTTGGTAGCCGGTAGCTGCGCCCGAGGTAGAGCTTTAGGGCTAGGTGTTCTAGCGGCGTGTAGCGAGCCCCGAGGCTTAGGCTCCAGTTCCAGAAGTTGCGCCGGAGAGCTTGGGCCCGTAGGCTGTAGGCATCCTGCGTGGCCTGGTCAGCCTGCGCGTACACTCGGAGATAGTTGGCGAGGTGCTGGTCTCTGTAGGCTTCTATTCGGGTTTGCGCCCCGTCTACCCGCAGCCCTCCCTCCACGGTAATCTGCGGGTTGATACGACTCCTGCGGGTAGCATACGCCCCTATTACGCCCCGTTGGTAGCGAGGGAGCAGGAAGTTGAACCCGCCTATGCCGTGGTGCTGGTACTGCCCGTCGAGCCCAAATCGGTACTCTACGCCCTCCTGGGGATGCCACACCACCTTTGGGGCTGCGCTGTAGGTCCAGAGGTCGAAAAGCAGTTCCATGTCGGCATCCTTCGCCGGGGCGGTTTGTCCGGGGTAGTGCGTGTGGAACTCAGCCCACTCCTCCCTGTGGTTACGCTGCACCCCGAGGTCTACTAGGAACTGCCAGCCTACCACCTGGGCTGGGGTACGGTAGTTCACCAGCAGCTTGCTGTGCTCTGCCAGGGCGTAGGGTAGCCCTATGTTCCGCGAGTTACCATCCGGACGTACACGCTCTTCGCTCGGTACGCCGTGGCTGCCGGGGAAGAACCCCATCTTCTGGTGGACGTGCGAGGTAGTAACGGCCAGCGTGCCGTACCGCCCAGTGCTACCGAGCGTTAGGCTACCATCTAGTTCATGCCCTGCCGTGTTCTTCATACGGCGGTCGTACACCGGGATTCGCCTGGTGAGGTAGACTATGTGGTCTGTCGGCACGGCGTAATCCCCGTACTGCGTTCCGGTGAGCTGCCCGTTGGCGAAGAAGCCGTCATTTCGGAATCCTACCCCTGCCGAAGCACCGAGAAGCCAGGAATTCGAGCCGCCCCAGAGATGCCCGTTGCCGTGGATTCCGTAGTCGGGCAGCGGGATATCATCATTTATCACGATGGCACCGCCCAGGGCATCGCCGCCGTACTGTAGCCCCATTGCGCCTTTGTACACCCCAAGGTTCTGCACGGCCATCTGGTCGAACTCCAGCCCGTGGTCAGCGCCCCACTGTTGCCCTTCCTGCTTTATCCCCCTGTCTACCACTGCGATCCTGTTGAAACCCATGCCCCGTATCATGGGTTTCCCCATGCCGCTCCCGATGCTCATGGAGTGTACCCCGGGTATGGCGGCCAGGGTCTGCGAGAGCGTAGTTTCACGGTGCGTGGCTATAAAGTTGGCATCCACGCTTTTCACTACGGCAGGGAGGAGCTTGGCCTTTTCATGCGTAAGGCTAGCGGATACGCGCACCTGCTCTATGGATACCGTGGCCTCTTGCAGCGCAATGTGGAGGTCGCAGTCTGGCGGTTGGGTTATCGTTACCCGTTGGCTCTCAAACCCCTGCCCTGCGCACACCAGCGTTAGGGGGAGTGAACTGCGCACCGTGAGGGCAAACGCCCCATTCGCATCAGTGTAGGTGCCTGTTCCCAAGCCATCTACGTATATGGCGATCCCGGCTAGCGCCTCCTGGGTCTGGGTATTCACCACCCGACCTGTGATGTGGGTGGGAGGCTTTGCCGCGGGGCTCTCTGCCCACGCCCAGCAGCAGGCCAGAGCGGCCAGCGGGAGCAGCAGGCACTGCGCAATACGTGAAATCTGGAGCTTCATCAGATATTTTGGAAATTTCGCTACTAAACCTTTGGCTGCCTATGCCCTAAGAGCTGGGGTAGCGCCCTGCACGGGGAGGTTAGCCCTCCAGGGGAAAAGGCTGAACGTTCATTCTGCCGCGGTATTTCTACGCCTCTTGGCACGCACGGCATAGCCCCCGCACCACTATCTCCTCCTCCTCAACCTGGAATCCCAACGGTATCTCCACCTTGAATGTCTGCGCCTGCCGTAGGCACCACACATTGCCGCAGTGCTTGCAGAAGAAGTGCGCATGCCGCTGCGCGGGCTGGTTATCCGGGTTGGCCGCGTACTTCACCACGCCCTGCGCCACTACTATCCTGTGGATGAACCCGTTCTCCTCCAGCGAGATCATATTGCGGTAGAGGGTGGTGCGGTCAAATTCCTCGCCCACCGCCAGCCTGATCTCCCGCTCGCTCATGGCGCGGCCGCTCGTATCCAGGCATTCCATCACCATCCGCCGGCACGGTGTGGGGCGGAGCTGATGCCGTTTCCATATGCTGTCGTCCTGTTCCATAGCACCCGATATGTTTTGCAACGCGATTGCAAAAGTAGGGATTTCCCGTGAACCTGCAACAATGTTGCGTAAATATTCCCCAGAAGGGGTCGGTTGGTTTTCCCCTAGAATCGATTCAGAGTTCTGATTTTCAGATTATTGTATCGACGGTTAAAAGGGGTAAAATTTTTCTTGCGAAGATTCTGTGCCCGTTGAATTGCGAAGTGCTTGGAATTATGAAAAGTTTTCGTATCTTCGCAACCGAATAAATGGTATAAACACAGCCCAATATTCCCTTGCTACCATGCCCTATCGTCGTCTTCCGAATACCGACCAGGCACGGCTGCGCGCCATGAAGCAGGCCTACAGCATGGGGCAGACCACCCATCCCTCAGAGCTCGCCTACTCGCAGAAAACCTACACCAAGCTCAGCCTCTTCATCAATAGTTTCGAGCTGGCGGTAAGCCAGTATCGGCAGGCCTACGCGGCGCAGTCAGAGTCGAGCCCCGCCTACCAGACCGCCCTGTCCAAGGGGAAGCTCTACGTGTCGCACTTCATTCAGGTAGCCAATATGGCCATCCTGCGCGGAGAGCTAAAGCCCGAAGCCAGAGCCTACTACGGGCTCCCAGAAGATGATGGCCGGCTGCCCTCCCTGGCCGCCGATTCTGAGGTGGTAGAGTGGGGAAAGCGGATAATAGAGGGCGAGGCGCTGCGGGCAACCCAAGGGAAACCGCCCGTAACCAACCCCAACATCGCCCTGGTGCGGGTGCACTACGAGAACTTCGTGGATGCCTACAATCACCAGAAGGTCCTCCAGCAGAATTCGGCGCGCACCCTCAAGAAGCTCAACGAGCTGCGAGCCACCGCCGATGCTATCATCCTCTCGATATGGAATGAGGTGGAGGCGCATTTCTCCGAGCTCCCACTGCCCAGCATGCGTGAGCACGCCAGGGTCTACGGTGTGGTCTACATCTACCGTAAGAACGAGCTCCATGACGATCCGCAGCGTGGCGAGACCCTGCTAAGCCCAGAGACCGAGAGCATATTCCAGGCCTTCATGGGGCGCGAGGGGCGGTAGCCGTGAGGTTTAGGTCCCTAAAGAATGCGGGGCGCACACCTTGTGCGCCCCGCATTCTTTAGGGACTCTACAGTGGTGAGGGGGATGTTACGCTCCGAGCGTCTACGCTCCTCTTCTATTCAGCAGGCGCTAGGCTGTGCGTTATGGATGAAATCTGGGGGGATGGGCTGTCGGCTGAGGGTAGCATCCCCTGCTTTACGATTTTCCTCCCTATGGCTGCTACCATCGGCACGCATACGGAGTTGCCTACCTGGCGGTACTGCTCCCCTATGGCGCCCGTGCGGCAGAAGTTCTCTGGGAATCCCATAATACGGTAGCATTCGCCCAGCGTTAGTTTGCGAACCTGCCCGGCATTCAGAATCCAAAAGCGGCCTGACGATTCCTGCGAGGGTAGGGCCGGGTGAACCCCATCTGCCGAGTAGATCCGGTTGGGCTGTTTATGCACGCGCGAGAGGTGGAGAGTGTCTGGATTGACCCCCACGGTGCGGATTCGCTTGTTACGGTATCCTGCGAATATGAGCCCAGAATCTTGCAGCGTTGTCTTGGGGAGCAGGGTGTAGGGGTCTGTCATGTATTCAAACTCCCCTTCCTTGTCGAGGAAATCCCTCAGTACCAACCTATTGTGGCACATGGCTAGCGGCACGAACGAGAAGGGCTTCTGCAGCGTGCAGACGATAATCACTCGCTCGCGGTTCTGCGGGACACCGAAGTCGCTCGCATTCAGTATAGTCCAGCGAACGTGGTAGCCGAGCTCCTCCAGTGCCTGCAGTATCACCCGCAGCGTGCGCCCCTTATCGTGGTAGCGGAGGTGCTTCACATTCTCGAGGAGCACCACCTTGGGGCGGTGCGTTGCCATGATCTTGAACACCTCGTAGATCAGCGTGCCGCGCGTATCCTCAAAGCCGCGCATCTTCCCCGAGATGGAGAATGGCTGGCACGGGAAACCTGCGCACAGGAGGTCGAATTTTTCAGGAATTGCGGCCTGCGTTTCAGCGAGCGTGATGTCGCCATGCGGCTGCTCCCCGAAATTCGCCTGGTAGGTCTCTTGCGCCCCTTTGTCTCACTCGCTGGAGAAAACGCAGCGTCCGCCCGCCTGCTGTAGCCCGAGCCGGAATCCCCCTATGCCCGCGAAGAGGTCGATGAAGGTGAAGCGCGCCCTCTCTGGCGGGGTAAAGGGCGGGACATCTATTCGCGCTGGGCGGCGGTGCTCGCTGCGCATCGGTTCTTCCGTTTCCCCTTTCATTCTCAGAGCTACTCTCCTAGCGCCTTGGCCAGCTCGTCGATACGCGGGGTGAGGATGATCTCGGTGCGGCGGTTCTTCTGGCGGGCCTCGGCGGTCTTGGCGGCCTCTAGCGGGTGGAATTCGGCGTTCCCGGCGGCGGTTATACGGGCGGGTGCGATTTTACCGCCGGCGAGCAGTACGCGCACTATGGCGGTGGCGCGCTTGGTGCTCAGATCCCAGTTATCCAGTATTTGCCCGCTCCCCTTCATCGGCACATCGTCGGTGTGCCCCTCCACCAGGATGTTGATGTCCGGGTTTTGCACGAGCACCGGTATCAGGTGTCGTATGGCCTCGGCGCCGCGGGCATCCACCTCCCAGCTGCCAGAGCGGAACATGAGCTTTTCCTCCAGCAGCACGTAGACGCGCCCACCCCGATGCTGCACCGTGATCCCTTTGTTCTCAAATCCGTACAGGGCATCGCTCACGCGCTTCTTGAGGGCCGCCGAGAGCGAATCCTTCCGGGCCAGGAGGCGTTGCATCTCCAGCAGGTCGGTATTCTTCTGGCTTAGCGCGGCGCGGCTGGCCGTGAGCGTGCGCTGGATAGAGTCTATGGTACGCTGTGCGGTCGCCTGCTGTTGGGCTACCCTATCCAGCTCCAGTTTCCGTTGGTAGTTCTTACGTTCCAGCTCCTTCAGGGCATCCTCCCGTTTTAGGAGTTCCTGCCGCGCATTCTGCAGCTCGGTGAGTAGCTGGGTGGTCTCTTGCTGGTTGCCCTCCACCAGGGCGCGCTGCATTTTTTCCAGCTCGGCGTAGTCGAGCCTAGAGCGTGTAAGGGCATCGCGGGTCTGCTGTAGATCGGCCCCCCTGGTTAGGGAATCGCGCCGTAGCACCTCTAGGCGGCGCAGCTGGGCAGCGTTCTGCGCCTTGAGGTCGTCCACAGCTCGGGAGAGGCTATCGGCCCGTGCTAGGAGGCTGTTGCGTTCAGCGTTGAGGCTGGCGTGCCGGGTCTGTAGGTCGCGGTACTCGCGCGCCGGTACGCAGGCGAACAGCAGGCAGGCGGAGGCTAGCGGGATCAGTAGGGCGTTGAGCAGTGTGCGCATAGCGGTTATAGTAGACTAGTTGGATGCCACCATTCTGGTGGATGATGCCCGCGAAGGTATGAAAAAACATGCAGGACGGCAAACTGCGCGGCGTATATGCGCTATACCTGCGCCGTACCATCGCCGTACCTGCGCCGCTTCATGTTCGGATTTCATAACGAAATCCGAGGATGCACTAGAGGAGGTACGGCGAAGGTACGGCGAAGGTACGGCGAAGGCCCTCTGCAGACCGCGCAGATGATGCGGCAAGGGCAGGGCGGCACTTGTGGGCGGGCAACTCTCGGCCCGCCCCTACCGAGTCTACAAAATCGTTGTCCATCAGTAGACCTCTGCAATATTTTAAATACGTGCGTGTGCGTAGGGAAAGGACGGTGCGGATCTTGGGAAGGAACGGGAATCCTCCTGCGGGAATGGGCGAATTTCCTGAATTCTTTCGCGGGGCATTTGGTGGTTTGCATGGGAGTTGCTACCTTTGCGCCGATTTGTAGGGGATGCGGGGGCCTTACAGGAGAGATGGGTGAGTGGCTGAAACCAACAGTTTGCTAAACTGTCGTACCGGGATGCCGGTACCGGGGGTTCGAATCCCCCTCTCTCCGCGGGCGTTCTTGGTTTGGGCTGGGCGGCCATGCTGCAGAAGGCTGGAGTGGGGTTGGCTCATTGCCGATGCTTTCTAGGGTCTAGCCCTTTGGCCTAGTCTTTTATGCTCGGGGTATAGCGCAGTCCGGTTAGCGCACCTGCTTTGGGAGCAGGGGGTCGCAGGTTCGAATCCTGCTACCCCGACAGGGTTTCTACATTGTCTTCTGTAGGGCTCTGGTTAAGGAAACTAGGGTGGATTCCCTGCGGGGGAGCCACCCTTGTTCATTGTAGAGCCCACCATCGCGCGGTGCCACGGGGCAACGGCAGGGTGCGGGAGGCTGGAACTGCTGAAAGCGCCTCCGAACGGATTTCTTTCGCGGAGAATCCCATTTCTATCACTTGGCGAGATTGGCCTGTTGCACGCTTGGTAGGGGCGGTGCCGAGCAACGCGAGTGCCCGCCCTAACAGTGCCGCGAGTGCCCGCTGGAGTAATCTCCGGCGTTTGTAGCGACGTGGCGTGCCGCGTCGCGGCTATTAATGCGATCTCGGTTATATGCGTGCCGCATCGTTTACGTGCGCCTTGCAGAGGTTCCCTTCTGCTTTTCCTACGCTCCCCACAAAAAAAACGTGGGGAAAATCCCCACGTTTCATGTTTCTCAACGGGTTGCTACTTCCCGCAATCCTCCAGGCTATGGATCACCAGGCCGCTACGTAGCTTGGGTTCAAACCATGTGGTTTTTGGGGGCATGATATTACCCGTATCGGCAATGTTGATAAGCTGTTTCATGGAAACTGGGTACAGGGCAAAGGCAACGGCCATCTCGCCGCTATCCACCCGTTTTTGCAGCTCCCCTAGCCCACGGATACCGCCTACGAAATCGATACGATTCGAAGTGCGAAGATCCTTTATACCCAGAATTTTATCGAGTACCAGGTTCGAGAGAATCGTAACATCCAGCACCCCTATAGGGTCTGCATCGTTGTAGGTGCCGGGCTTGGCGGTAAGCGAGTACCATTTGCCCGCTAGGTACATGCTGAAATTGTGGAGCTTAGACGGCTTGTAGATGGCAGTTCCCTCCTCCTTCACCTCAAAGCTCTCGCCCAGCTTGGCTAGCAGCTGCTCGGGGGTGAGGCCATTGAGGTCCTTTACCACACGGTTGTAGTCGATGATCTTGAGCTGGTCATCGGGGAATATCACCGCTAAGAAGTAGTTATACTCCTCATTGCCAGTGTGGTGGGGATTCTGTTCCTTTTTCTCTTGCCCCACGCGGGCCGCTGCCGCTGTACGGTGATGCCCATCGGCCACGTAGAGCGCTGGGATCTTGGAGAATATCTCTGTGATGCGAGCATTCAGCTTGTCGTCATTTATCACCCAGAAATGATGCCCAAATCCGTCCTCCGCCACGTAATCGTACTCTGGCTCTTGGTGATCTACCACGCTGTGCACTATCTCATCCATCTCCTTAACCGCAGGGTAGGCAAAGAATACCGGTTCGAGGTTGGCATTCTGGTTGCGCACATGGATCATGCGGTCGTTCTCCTTCTCGGTTCTCGTAAGCTCGTGCTTCTTGATCTTACCGTTCACGTAATCCTCAAAGTGGCAGCAGGCTACAAGTCCGTACTGGGTACGCCCGTCCATCGTCTGGGCGTAAATGTAGTAGTGCTCCTTGTCGTCTTGCTTGAGCCAGCCGCGCTCCTTCCACTTCTTGAAATTCTCCACAGCCTTATCGTAGGCCTGCTGGGAATGCTCATCGGCTATCGGGTCAAAATCGATCTCCGGCTTAATGATGTGCAGCAACGACTTCTCGCCAGCCTCTGCCTTGGCCTCCTTGGAGTTCAGCACATCGTAGGGGCGTGAGGCCACCTCGCTTGCAATCTCCTTGGGCGGACGTATACCGCAAAAAGGTTTTATGCGTACCATGATTCTCTGTTTCTTGCTCGTTTTAACACCACAGCGCAAAGTACCCCACCATAACTGATTGGTTGGGGCTCGTAAAAAAAAAACTAGCCTCCTGCTCGCTTAAAGAATAGGCGGGCAACACCCAGCCCGCCCACTCCGAAAAAACGCTTATCCCACGGCAAAGGATTTGGAGAGGCGTAAAGGCGAATCCTACGGCATGCCTGCTCTCTGCTCCACTACTGCGTGAGAAAGCTACGTCGCCGCTACTTGTTCAGCTGGAAGGTCTTATCGCCGTTCTTGATGAACTTCACTATCTGCTCAGCAGCCGCCAGGCCGGCATTAATGTTTGCCTCGCTGGTTTGCGCACCCATCTTTTTAGGGGTGAAGAATACCCTGTCGCCGAACTTGTTGAACTCATCGAGCTTATCGGGCGCTACGTCGGCCACATAGCGGAGATCCTCACGCTCGGCCATTAGCTTCAGCAGACCATCCTCGTCTATCACCTCCTTACGGGCGGTGTTTATGAGGCAGGCACCCTTGGGCATACGGCTTACCAGCGCATGGGTTACAGAGAGTTTGGTCTCGGCTGTAGCAGGGATGTGGAGGGTTACGTACTGGCTCTTGCTGTAGAGTTCATCGAGGCTGGCGAGTAGCTCTACCCCCTCCTCGGCCTTCTTCACGTAGGGGTCGAAGGCGTAGACCTTCATCCCGAGCGCGATGGCATCACGCGCGATGATGCGCCCTATGTTCCCGTAGCCGTGGATCCCGAGGCTCTTACCACGTATCTCACTGCCGCTCTTGCCGCTAAATTTCAGGCGAGCCATGAAGACCATAAAGCCCACCACCAGCTCGGCCACCGCATTGGAATTCTGCCCGGGGGTATTCATAGCCACCACCCCGTGCTTGGTGCAGGCCTCTAGGTCGAGGTTGTCATAACCGGCGCCCGCACGAACCACTATCTTTAGCTTTTTGGCAGCCTCCAGCACCTGGGCTGTTACCTTGTCGCTGCGTACTATGAGCGCATCGGCATCGGCCACCGCCTTTAGGAGATCGGCAGCCTCGGTGTAGTTCTCCAGCAATGCCAGCTCAAAACCAGCACCTTCCACTATCTTGCGGATTCCATCCACAGCCACCTTGGCAAAAGCCTTCTCGGTAGCAACTAGCACTTTAGTCATGATTGTAATATGATTTAACCGTTGATCCAGAAACAAGCCGTACAGGCAATGAATTCCCACGCATCACAAACGCCCCCTTTCCAGAGGATGCTACAGACCCAGCCCTCGCATGGAGCAGGCTAGCCACACAGCTACGGCAGCGCCGCAACCGCGCAAGCATCCTATCCCCCGCGGCCTGTACTCCGCGAGTATGTAGGTAGGCAAAAGGGCTAGGCCATCCGCCCGAAGCAGACAAACCTAGCCCCTCCAAATCCTTGTACACGAGAGGAAGCTCTCGCCCACGCTACGGTTTGGCTGCCTTGCCTAGGCGTTCTTCTTCTCGAACTCCTGCATGCAGGCTACCAGAGCCTTGGCGCTCTCCATGGGGAGGGCATTGTAGGCCGAGGCGCGGAAACCACCCACGTCTCTATGCCCCTTGATGCCGACCATCCCCTGGCTCTTGGCGAATTCTAGGAAGGCCTCCTCCTTATCCTTGTACTTCTCAGCCATCACAAAGCAGATATTCATCCGCGAGCGCGAGGCTGGTTCTACCGTGCCCACAAACATCTTGTTGCGGTCTATTTCATCATAGATCACCTTCGCCCGCTCTATGGCGAGTTTTTCCATCGCCTTCACGCCGCCCTGGGCCTTCACCCACTTCAGCACCTCGCGCATGGTGTAGATGGCAAAGCAGGGAGGGGTGTTGTACATCGACCCCTTATCCACGTGCGTGCGGTAATCGAGCATCGAGGGGATCGGCCGATCTACCTTGCCTAGGATATCTTCCTTCACTATCACGAAGGTTACCCCGGCAGGGCCTACATTCTTCTGGGCACCGCCGTAGATGAGGGCGTACTTGCTCACATCCACCGGGCGGCTCATGATGTCGCTACTCATGTCAGCCACCAGCGGGATAGGGCTGTTGAGATCTTCGCGGAGCTCCGTACCGTAAATCGTGTTATTGGTGGTAATGTGCAGGTAATCGGCATCGGTGGGGATGTTGGTTACCTTGGGGTAGTAGGTGAAGTTCTTGTCAACGCTGCTAGCTATCACCTCCACTTTGCCGAAGAGCTTAGCCTCCTTGGCGGCCTTTTTCGCCCACACGCCCGTCTCCACATAGGCGGCCTTGGTTTTCATCAGGTTGTAGGGCACCATGCAGAACTGCGTGCTTGCCCCGCCTCCCAGGAATAGCACCTTGTAGCCTGCTGGGATGTTGAGCAGTTCCATCCACAGGGCTTCCGTCTCGTCTATAATCGCCTGGAATTCCTTGGAACGGTGCGAGATGGTAATGAGCGAGAGCCCGATGCCATCGAGGTCGAGTACCGCCTTCGCGGTGTTCTCTAGAGCCACCTGGGGCAGTATGCACGGCCCCGCGTTGAAATTGTGCTTCTTCATCACTAAACGCCTTTATGCTTTGAATTACGCCCGTACTTGTGAAGCTTTCACGCCCCAAAGGTCGGAACTATTTTCCACAAAAACAAAATGGTAGATTTCCCACTCGCATTTTTCGGGAAAACGAAGCCTGTTCCCTGTCATTTAGCCTGCGTATCATCCTTGCCCAACGGCGAGAACCGATAGCCCACACAGAAAGAGGCGTAGATATTGTACATCTTGAAGGGCAAGGCGGTAAAGCGGCTGGAGAAGGCCCCATGCGCCCCGAAAGCTAGACCGAGATCCATGAATAGATGATCGCTCAAGATCATAGTGGCCACCGCCTCTGCCCCAAAATCCCAACGTCGGAGCTTGCTGCTAAAGTTGAACTCCGCCCGCTCTATGAAGATCTTGTTGCTCACCCCGGTTGTGGGATCTGGCCGCGTCCAGAGGAATCCATTCTCCACCGAGCCCGTAAAGCTCTGCCCAAGCGAGAATGAGGCATATCCGCCAGCCTTTAGCAAGAGGTGTGGCCCCACCACAAAGCCCAGGTGTAGGGGCATGGTAATGTAGGAACGGCTCACCCTCGTCACGTTCTCGCCCGTGAATATGCCCGCAACGCGCGCCACATTCTGCCCATCGTCCTGCACCACCTCGGTGTAAAAATCGTGAACCTCGCTCCGGGTGCGCATACCCTTGTACTCCAGCTGTAGCCCTACATTGGCAAACCAGCGCGGGGCAAAGTAGAGCTCCTTCTCAAAGCCGAAAATCGAGGCGAAAATGGGGGCGTAAGATATGATACCCACACCTTTAGGTATCCCGTAGGGGGCTGTGGCCCCTATATTCAGCCCCACCCGTACCGCCGCATTGCGGGTTACTATGGCCGAGAGATTCTTGGTTCGCCCCCAAAGGCCCGAGACATCCACACCCTCCGCTGCCCTAGCGGCACACGGACGTAAGGCGCACAGCATAAAGCTCCCCGCAATGACGAGTAACATTGGGATAGGTGGGACTCTGTAGCTCAAAGGCATCATGGGAGTAGATTTACGGTTAATCCTAACAATGAGATCCATACACCGCCGAGCGTAGCATGCTACTGCTTCACCACCCGCAGGGTTCGCGCAGCACCGTCGGCACTCCGCAGCTGCAAGAGGTAGATACCCTCTGCAAGGGTGCCCACCGAGAGGCTAATCTCCGATTCCCGAGCATTGCGACCCTCTAGCACAGGCTGACCGCCCACCGAGTATAGGGTGTAGCTCGCCACTTCCCCCGCATTCAGCACGCGCAGCTCAGTGGTGCAGGGCATAGGAGCTACCAGAACCCGCGACAGGCGAACTTCCACCGCATCGGGGCTCTTCAGCCTGAAAGCATGCGTTATCACGTTATCACCCCCTACCACTTTCCAGCTGTACTGGCCATCAGACGCTGATAGCTGCAAGCCGTTCACCTTCAGCCAGGCCACCTCATAGCCCTCGGCAGGCGTAAGCACCATGTTGATTTCCCGGCCTACCAGCACTCCGGCCTTGTTCTCCACGGTTTTGCCATTCCTCGTTACAGCTATAGAGCCACCATCCACGGCGCCATAGAGTATCCGCCCGGCACTCAATGACTGCAAGAGGGGGTACTCATTCGCTACGAACGTCCACACATCCGTGGCGAAACCATTGAGGGGCTTGCCCGAGGTGAGCTCTGCACGGCTCTTGCCCTCACACTGCCCAGGGGTTGTATTCGGCGCATTGGTTACTGGATCATTGCCGTACTTGGGGTGATCTGTCTGGAAGTAGCAATGCTTGAAGGTGGCCCCTCCGCCAGCCTGGACAAAGCCCTGCTTGAGGAGGAGTTTCGGGTTCTCCGCATTGTAGATATTCACCGTTGGGCCTGCAGCGTAGCAGCTCTCAAAACGGCACTTCTTCCCGTTGCTCATAAAACCGCCCGCTGCGGCCTCAGGTGTGGAAAACTCGTAGAAGGAGACGAAGACCGCCCCCGTAGAGTAGCAATTGCGGATGGTGGTAGGCGCGGTAGAAATGGCAGCGAATCCCCCCGAAACGGTACTGTTGTTTTCCACATCTATACTGGAGTAGCAGAGCTCAATGGCCCGATCATAGCTGCCCGCACCGCACGTGCCGAATAGCCCGCCCACGGTGTCAAAAGCCTTCACCCGCGAAGTGTCTGTGGCCGCGTTTACCGATAAACGGCTCCCCCTAGCCCCTAGGCTCCCCACCAGGCCGCCAACCACCATGTAGCCCCTCACTAGCGCCACCTGCGCCGAGCAGTTGCTCACCAGCCCCACGCCGCCGTCCACATGGCCTATCAGGGCCCCCGTGTGGCTGTTCCCCACCACTGTAGCATCCACTAGGTGAATGCCCGCTATGCCGTACTCCGCCTTGTCCAGCTTTGCGTAGCCGAAAAGCCCTACCCTGTTCGCGCTCTCGCGCCGTATGTAGAGCCCCTTTATCATGTGTCCGCCGCCATCGTAGACCCCTCTGAAGGGATAGACTGCGGAGCCGATAGGGCTAAAGCCGAATGGGTAGGCATAGCTCCCGTCGACACCGATATTCCATTCCCTCGTCTCGGTAGCGTCGATAGATGCCGTCTGCTTGAAGTATAGGCCCTTGCCCCACAGATCCTCATTTTGCGAAAGCCAGCGCAGGTGGGCGAGGGTCTCTATTAGGTAGGGTTCATCCTTCGTTCCCTTGCCCTGGGGAGGCTCTGGCTCTCCACGTTCCCACTGCAGACGAGGAGTCTTGAGGGGCTCATCCCAAAACCAGGTACTCCCGAAATCGAACCCTTGGTAGGTACCCTGCTGTGAAAGCGCATCGCTCAGCAACACGCCATTCTGCGTAGCCCCAAGGCTCGGATTGGCATAGCAGCTGGCAAAGTACTTCTCCTGCGAAGAGCTGGCGTAGTCTGCCGATTCAATCTCCTTGAACTCATAGTTATCCGGGGCTACTGGGCGGAATATCCTCGCGAATGGCCTACTACCGCCAGCAGGGGCTGTTACCTGAGCCACTTCCGTATTGGCATAGCAGCGGGTGAAGATCGCCTCCTCACCCACCAGCTCTAATTTCCCAACGAATCCCCCGAGATACCCCTCGGTAGCCTTTACCCCGCCCAACACGTAGCAATCTACGTAGGTGGAAGGCGCATCGGTATGCGTTGAAGAGGTGCCCACAAGTCCCCCTGCGCACTCCACCTTGGGGAGGTCGAGCGAAACCCTCGCAAAACTGCGAATAACCCCCCGCTGCGTCCGCCCGATAAGGCCTCCGTAAATTCCTCCAGCAGGGTCATATTCGGCCTTTATGCTCCCCTCTGCGCCACACCCCTCTATGGGGGCTCCGCTATACCCGCACAGGCCGCCAACCTTAGCCACGGTTTTCGCAGCAGATTTCCCTATGGTTATGGTGCCACTCCACTGGTTGTTATACATGGTGGCACTCGATGACCCCGCAATCCCCCCAACGCAGAGATACGAGTTCCCGCATCGAATAGTACAGTTTTTCGCCTGGCAATTACGTATTTGCGAACCGTCCACCCCCCAGCCCACAAGGGCGCCCACGTTGGTCTCATTGTATTCCGCCCCATCCACAGAGCCTAGGATGTCGATGCTGGACTCCAGAAGCGTTACCCGATCCAGCACGCCTGCATGGCTACCTACCACCAGTCCTATAGAGACACCACTTTTTTCGATACGTGCACCCGTACTGACGATTTTCGCACCTCGCACCACGAGATTGCGCAGCGTGGCATCTGACCCTAAAATTCTGAATAGCCCCGCTTTATAGTCCCGCACCCCATCTGTCTTGAGATCCAGGTGGAAGTTGCTTATGGTGTGCCCCTCTCCGTCGAATACGCCCTGCAAACCCTCGAACACCTTGAGCTGCTGCCCATTGAGATCGGCCTTCAGGTGGATGTATTTTCCTTTGTACCACATGTTATCCGCGCTCTTCTGGCTGAGGTAGTTCCAGTCGGCCTCGTTCTCTACCAGATAGGGATCGTCCAGCGAACCCGCGTGGGCTGCAAATTTATCGGCTGGGCTTAGTCCTTGTCCCCAGGCCAACGCACCCCAGCAACAGGCTAGGCAGAGGACGAGAAACGTTTGAGCATTCTTCATGACGCTAGAAATTTCTGGTTTATTTCTGTGCGCAAAGATAGCCTACCGGCGGCAAACTGGCAAATAGATAACGCAACCGGATGAATACCAAAAACCTACCGACAGGAAACCCAAAGCGGAGAAGAAACAACAGGTCATCCATCCCTAATTTATTTGATTTTTTTACCCATTAGCGGCAAAAGAAAAATAAAAACTATGGATTTGAACGAAGCACGCTCGTGGAGCAGCACGTCTAAAGCCCAGTGCAGGTTATTCTCTCCCCCCCCAGTGCCGGCGGATCGCCCCATTGATCCGCTTCGGGTCGGGCAGATCGGTGATGTAGTGGGGCGCCTCGGTGCGGGTACTCCCGACTGATTTTCTGTAGACCTCCCGCGCCCACCTGCGCATCGGCCGATACCGCACTCCCCCTGTACGCACTGAACCAATTCCCGATAACCGCAGAAGATTCTTCTGGTAGCCCTTCACGGTGAGCACGAAATGGCCCCCCTGGGACTGTATCTTCTCCACCACATCGGTGTGGGTACCCGCAGTATCAATGGCCACGGTGCGCTCCTCCAGGGTCAGGAGTTCTAGCAGCGCGAGCATCAACGCCAATTCGCCCCCCTTCTCCTCGCTCTTCAGGTAATCCACAACGAACTGATGCGCGGGGCAGTAGGCGGAAACGATATGCGCGGGGCTGCTGCTGCCAACCCATTTTACTCCCCGGGGCGTCTTCCCGTCAATGGCAATGTCCTTCCCCGTGATGCCCTTGTATACTGCGCGGACAAAGGCCTTGCACGCCGATTTAAACCCCATCGGGTCTATGATCTGAAAGACGCGATTGAAGGTGTCGGGCGAGGGCATTCGGGCTATATTCAGCGCCGTGCCAGATAGCTTTTCGTGCATGCGCAGGAGGTCCTCGCGGTAGTTGTTCGCGTAGTCCTCAATCCGCTCCTAATCATCGCCCCCCCCCCGATGATCGCGTAGAGGGTTACGAGCAGTATAAGCGATAGAGGGTACGTGGTTCTCCCCTGTACGCGTAGGTCTTCTACTATGGAGATCGCATTCCAGATTTTTGTATTCATGATATTTCTTAGTAGTAAAGTTAATCAATAGCGATTACGTGCCAATTGATTAAGCAGAAATTTGACGCATTTGCCCCAGCATGTTGTAACTTTTTGGGCGCTTCCCCGTCATATGGGTAACTGAGAACAAACCCTATCACTGCTATGAAAAAGCTTCTCTACTTCATCGGGTCGGCTGGGCTGGGGCTGCTAACCCTATCCACCCCTACGCATACGAACGCCGCGCGGAGATGGGAACCCGCCGTGGAACGACGCACCTACGAGCTGGCGAACTTCACGGGCATCATCCTCAGCGTCCCCGCCTACGTGCAGGTAGAGCAGGGGTCCACCTTCTCGGTAGAAGGGGAAACCTCGCAGCAGGGGATGCTGGACTACCTCTCGGTAAGCGTGGAGAAAGGCGACCTACGCATCCAGCTCCGCCATTCCTACAGGCGGCTTCCCCGGCAGAATCGCTACCCGGTGCTCCGGTTCCGTGTGAAACTCCCCAGTATCGAACGGCTCACCACGCTAAGCTCGGGCGACATCACGGTGACCGCTCCTATAAGCTGCCCGCAGCTAAGCATACGCAGCGCCGGGAGCGGCGATATACAGCTCGACGATGTTACCTGTAGAGGGGCCTTCACCGCCAACCTGGCTAGTGCTGGCAACCTCACCGTGGGCGACATAGAGGCGGAAGCCCTGAACCTAAGCCAGTCTGGTAGTGGCGACATTCGGCTCTCGCAGTCAAGCATAAAGCAGAACACCTCTATACGCGTGCTAAGCGCTGGCAACTGCTCCACGGGAAAGCTCACCACCAGGAGTCTGGAGTACTACTCCGCCGGGAGTGGCGACACACGGCTGATGCAGGTAGAGAGCCAGGCCTACGCAAAAATAACCCTGCTGAGAGCTGGAGAATTCTCGTCGAATTCGCTGTCCTCAAGAAGCCTAGAGTGCCTTGTTGCAGGCAGCGGCGATATCAGCATGCAGACCGTAACGAACACCGGGCCTGCCTCGCTCAAACTCCTGAGCGCGGGCAACCTGCTTATAGGGACGCTTACCTGCACAGAACTATCTACCATACAGCAGGGCAGCGGCGATATAGAGCTTGGGCATCTACAGCTACAGGGCAACCTGCGGGCCACTACGCTAAGCGCTGGATACCTCACCATAACGGACATCACCGGGGGGCAAACGCTGCAAACCAAGCAGGCCGGGAGCGGGGATATAACCATAGGATCCCTGAATATGCAGCAGGTTCTATGCACGGTGCTAAGCTCTGGCACTTTCCAGATAACGGGTTCTAGCACTGCCCGAGAGGCGATCCTATCGACTGCAGGATCGGGCGATATCGACGCCAAAAAGCTCTCGGTGCAGAATGCCAGCGTAGAGATCCTCGGGTCTGGCAACATCTCCATTGGGGCAGAGCAGCTCCTCCAGGTAAAGCGCACCACGGGGTCTGGTGAAGTATACTACCGTGGCAAGGCAAAGGTCATACAGCTCAGCTCCCCCAAGGTGCGACAGATTAAATAGCACCTATGCTCCGGAGGACACTAGGCATTTTCAGCGCCTGTAGGGCCACTGCAAAGGAGTCCGCCGCATCTAATCCTTAGAGTAGATCGTCCCCTTTTATAACGCTACACGGCTTTTAATCAATCGATTCAACCTATAGAAGAGCGTAGCAATACGGAGTGCCGCATCGTTTTTAAGCACGTTTTGCAGGGGCGTTACTCCTTCCACAACCTACAAAAAAGGGGGCGTGCCTAAAACAGACACGCCCCCTTGCTCTGGACAGAGTAGCTCTAACGTCCCAAGGGGTCAATTCTCCTCCGCGTACCACTCGGCATAGCTGCTCGCGGTCTCATGCAGGCGCAGCGAGAATAGGGATACGCCCACGGGCAGGCTCTGCGCCAACCTTGCCGCTATCCAGGGCAGTAGATTCTCGCACGTTGGCTGGAATGGCAACTCCACTAATCGACGGGTGTAGGGGGCAAGTACTCCCCCATCTACTGCCCCTACCCGTACCATGAGTGCATGATCTAGCACGCTCAGAATCCGCTCCGCCACTATCTGCTTGAGGAGGCCGAAATCGATGAGCATGCCGCACTTCGGGCTAGCCACATCAGTACTCGGCTGCCCTATCACCGTAACGAACAGACGGTACGAGTGCCCGTGAATATTGGCGCACAGCCCATCATATCCCTGTAGGAAATGGGCTGCCTCAAAGGCGAACTCCTTAGTAAGACGAATGGTTGGCATGGTCAGATCGTTTTTTTTATACGTAGCACGGGGCAAACGCCCAGGATTGGGGGCGGCGTCGATCCAAAATGGCAATGGCTCACAAATATTTGCAGGCCCTGGTAATGCTAGGATTCCGCTCTAGCACCACATTCTCTCGATGCTGCCCCGCCCGACCGTTTGGCACCACGATGCCCCCAAAGCCGAACGAACTCGCCAATCCAGAATACCAGGCTGGTGTACAGAACCACCTGCAATTGATCGGGCCAGGAGAGCGGTACTATCCCGAAAAGCTCGCCGCCAAAGTTCATAAGCAGCCACTGCCCCAGCGCTATGCAGCCCACCACCCAGAAGAACCGTCGGGCGCGGGAGAAGTCGCTTAGCGCAAGCCTACCACTCCCGTAGGCCTTGGCATTCAAGAAATTCCAAAGCTGCATGAACACGAAGAGCGAGAAGAAAAGCGAGAGCTCATAGATGCTAATGTGGTGCGCCCCATGGCAAGGCACCGAGAGGCTCTCAAGCACAAGTGCCGGGCTAAGCTGGGTGACCTCGTTGCATCTGAATATGAGCAGCAACCCCAGCAGCACCACCACGAAGAATACCCCCACCCCCCATATCATCCGTGACATGGCGGGGGTGATGATGAAGTCCGTGGTCCTACGGGGCTTACGCAGCATAACCCGCGGGTCTGGGGGAAGCATGGCGAAAGCTAGGGCTGCAAAGGAGTCCATTATCAGGTTGATCCAGAGCATTTGGGTGATGGTGAGCGGAGAGCGTTCGCCAACGAAGGCACCCAATAGCACCACTAGGCAGGCCGCCACATTGATGGTGAGCTGCGCCAGTATGAAACGCTGGATATTCTGGTAGAGCGAACGCCCCCAGAGTATGCCCTTGCCTATGGAGACGAAGGAGTTGTCGAGAATCGTCATGTCGCTGGCTTCCTTGGCCATTGCGGTGCCATCGCCCATTGATAATCCCACGTGCGCGGCCTTCAGCGCTGGGGCATCATTGGTACCATCGCCAGTGGCTGCTACCACCTCACCCTGCCCTTGCAGCAGGCCGATGAGCCTGGCTTTGTCCATAGGACGGGCGCGGTACATAATACGGAGCTTCGGCAGGCGGGGTATCAGCTCCGCGTCTGGCGTTACCTCAAACTCAGCGCCGCTCATGGCGGCCTCTTCGCCACAGGTGTCGTCCCACAGCCCTATCTGCCGTGCTATCTCTCGGGTGGTGAGCAGTGTGTCGCCCGTCACAATCTTAACCGCAACCCCAGCGTTTAGGCACTCCGCTATGGCCGCGGGCACATCTGGGCGCACGGGATCGCTAATCGCCACCAGGGCTAGGAATGTAAGGGAATCCGCAGCAATTCGCCCCTCTGCGAACGGATGGGCATTCTGCGGCAGCGAAAGATAGGCGAGCGCCAAGGTGCGCATCCCCTTCTGCTGGTATTCGGTTAGCTGCCCTTGGAGAGCAGGCCACAGGGTATCCATTTCGGCCTCTTCCCCGCTGGGTAGCAGCACCTTTCTGCACATTGGCGCAATGATCTCAGGGGCACCCTTCACGTACAGGTAGCGTCCATGGGTGGCTGGCTCCTCTACCACTGTGCCCATATACTTGCGCTCGGTACTGAAGGTGAGTTGTTCGACCTCGGTAGCTGCCTGGCGTAACGTGAGGTAGCTAAGCCCCTGCCCCCGAAGCCAAAGGAGCAACGCCCCCTCGGTAGGATTCCCTAGCACCACGGGTGCACCCTCCTTCTCCTCAATATGCGCTGTGGAGTTCGAGGCTATACTATGCGCTACCCGCTCGCCCAGCGGGGTATGAATGCCCACCGCTGCGCCGCAACCATCAATAATGGCAGACACCCGCATCTGGTTCTGGGTGAGCGTGCCGGTCTTATCGGTGCAAATGACGGTGGTGGCTCCCATGGTTTCGCAGGCGTGCATGCGCCGTACCAGATTGTTGGTCTTCATCATGCTGCGCATGCTAAGGGCTAGGCTCAGCGAGATGCTCATGGGAAGTCCCTCGGGCACAGCCACTACCAGTAGGGTCACCGCGAGCATTATGGTGTTCAGCAGGAATTCGCCCAGCTCTAGCCAGGCAAAGCCCTCAGGGTGCGAGTAGACGAAGATGCACACGCGCCCAATGATAAGCGCGCCAGCCAGAAAGTAGCCCGCCACGGCAATCTTATGGGCTAACCGCGCCAGCTGCTGATTGAGCGGGGTGTCTATACTGCTCTCGATCTGGCTGCCTCGGTATACCCGGCCTGCCTCGGTGAAATCGCCCACCTCGGTAACCTCAAGGCTACAGTGCCCATCGGTGATTACGCTCCCCCGGTAAAGGCGATTCGAAGGGTAGGTGGCCTCGGTGTCAAAGTCTGCAGGCTTGGTGGTCTTAGCGGCGAGCGGTTCACCCGTCAGCGATGATTCATTCACCTGTAGCCCAACCGATTCTACCAGCACCCCATCGGCAGGCACCTCCTCTCCCGTATCCAGCAGCACGAGGTCGCCCACCACCAGCTCCTCCTTTACGGCCTCTGTCACCGCGCCATCGCGCACCACCTTGTAATGCGTTTGGTCATTCACCTGATTGAGCAAGCTGAACTCCCGTGCCGCCTTCCGCTCAAAGTAGAAGGCGATACCCGTAGAGAGCAGCACGGCCACCAAGATACCCACGGGCTCTATGAATGTGCCAGCCTCCTCGCCCCGCACAGCATAACCGTATATGGAGATGCCAAACGAGCAGGCCAGGGCAACCAAGAGGATGAGGATCATCGGGTCGCCAAACTTCTGCAGGTAGAGCAGCCACACAGACTCCTTCTTCGGAGGAGTAAGCCTATTGGCACCATAACGCTCCCTGCTGGACAGCACCTGGGCGGATGTTAGACCTTCACCTTTCACCTGCATAGGTTTACACACATTTAGGATATATACTTTCCGCAAAGGTATGAAATTTAGGGGAAAACGGAGGAAGAAATTTTTGCGCTCGGACAAGGATACCTACCTTTGCGGTAACCTTTCATTTTGCACGACACGATATTAGATGGGGCAAAACCTGTATAAACCGTTCAACCGAATTCCCTTTCACCGCTCTTACACAAGCATCTGCCTGTCTATTGCAACTTTTGCTTTCGCCATCCTACCTCTATGTTTGTGGACTCTGGGAATTCATGGCCGTGCAATAGAGGCAGAAATGCGCAAACCTACAGCCCACCCAGAGCTCCCTTGCGCCAACGATAGCTTAAACCTCACCCCAATACCGCCCGCTAGCATAGAGGCCCGTAAACACTGGAAATACAGGTATAAGCTCGGCTACTGGAGCTACCCAAAAGGAATGGTGCAACGTGCCTATTTCAACGCGGCTGCTGGTTCTGAGTATTCTACCTACATAGAGAATCCTAGGCGAACCCCTGCCCTTATCCGGAGAGTCTGCCTCGTGCTACGCATGTGGGTGGATCTGATAGAAGAGACCCGTCCGTTCCCTACAGTGCCACTCCGCCTGCATATACGGGCGTACAACCCCCAAACGCAAACCCCAGGAAACGACCTCCTCGCCCGGGCTGTAATGCTCTCCAGAACGGATCGCAAGCTTAAAGCATGGTTCGATGTACGGCAGGATAGCATCATAATGCCCCCAGAGGGTGTATGCGTAGGGGTAGAATGGCTGTGCTCTGATACGGTGCAGATGGAGGGTAGCCCCGTAGAACCACCCGTACAGGTGTTCACTGGGGGTACTGACGGGCAAAGCTGGGAATGCTCAAACGGCGATCCTTGGCAGCCTCTACGCATGCACAATGCGGCCAACACCCCTGTGAATATGCGCATTGGAATTGAGGTGCTACAGTAGCAGCGTAGAACCTCTATAGCACCGCACGCAATGGGATACGCCTGCGAACCACAAGTGCAAACAGATAGGGAAGGGTATCAATGCTACGCTAAGCCTCGGCAGAGCCACTTAAACGGCACGCCGCACCGCTACAGCCTTCAATGAATGCACGTATCTTTCAAGCATAAGAAGAGAGCAAATGGAGGGAATGCGCCCCTTTAGAAGCTTGTACGGGCAAGCAAAAAGGCCAGGCTCTCTAGAGCCTAGCCTTATACTCACCGCTTGCGCAGCTATTGCTTCAGGTCGTCGTTCACAATCACAGCCCCTGCATCACGCGCGCGGAACTGCTGCCCGAACCTCCAGGTGAGATCCAACGATACCCGCGGGGATGAGTGGGAAGCACGCACTTCCTGACGCACTCCCCGGAGGTGGTACTGGGTGTAATCTTTGGTAGGAATTATGCTCCCGAGGTAGAGCGAAGCGGAGAACTTCCCTTGCAGGAAACTCTTCTCAATGCTCAGGTCTACGTAGGGTACGGAGTAGGCAGTCTGGGCTACCGACAGCGTGCGGCTTGCGTATTGGCACGAAGCCTCGAACTCCCAATCGTGCGGGGCTGAGTACGATACGCTAGAACGTGTACCCCAACTCCAGCCAGCATTGCCCAGGCTCAATGTGGAGGTTCGGTACTCGGGCATAAGGGTGAATTCCTCCCACATCCCCCAACCAGAGATCCGTAGGAATAGCGAACGGTTCAGCAGTCCCAAGCTGTAGGAAGCGTTTAGCTTAGCATCGCGAGACATGATGGCGTTCTCGTAGGTAGAGAGGTTGTAGGTGCTGAAGTAGACCGCCTCTATCCCATCCCTATGGGTAGTACCGCTGGCGGTAATCACCACCGAGCCAGTACCTATCCGCTTGCGGTAGCGCAGTAGTAACTCGTGCCCATACTCTGGGGTCAGCGCCGCATTACCCTGCCGCTGCTCGTAGGCCGACTCGTATTGGATTTCAGGATTCAAGTAGGCTACGCTTGGGCGGGTTATAGAGTAGCGGTACTGGAGGGTTAGCGTGCCGAAAGTACCACCATATTGCAGCGCCAAGGTTGGCAGCAGATTGAAGTGGCGTATGCTGCGCCGCGCGAAGTGGTAGCCATCCCACTCGCCCCGAAGGATAAGGCTGGCATAAAGCCCCTCCATTATCGCCAGATCGTCTGTTAGGTAGAGCTGCTGCACATCGCTACTGTTGATTGTGCGCCCCGAGCGGAAAAGGCTCTGCCGGTAAATCGATTTGAATCCTACCCCTAGGCTGTGGGTTAGCCACAGTGCTCGCAGGCTATCCATGGTGTACTCCACATTGCCAGTATAGCTCCGCATGCGGGCGAAAATTCCCGTGGCATCCAGGTTGTCGTACTCGCTGGTATTGTCTGCAAACTGCCCCTTTGCCGCAATGGTGTGATGGTTAGCTGGCGAGTAGGTGAATACGGCATCGGCATAGTGCCAGTTGAACCCATCGGTAACCCTACCCTGCCGTGGTGTATCGCTACTCCCCTGGTAGAGATCCTGCTGAATACGGCTCTTTGCACCGAACAGGTAGTACCTTAGGGCGAGCTTTACCTTGGGGGTGAAGAAGAAGCCTGCGCGCACCGTACTGCCATATTGCTGCGCCAGCAGGTGGTTCAGCCGCTTATACACCCTCTGCCCATCTCGCGTCATACTCTGCTCGGCACGCTGCATGTTAGGGATGTAGCGGCCATCAGCGTAGATGTCCATCAATCGTGACCTGAGCTGCAGCACCTGGTCGCCAGATCCCCCAAAGCATGAAGGATGCGAATAGCTAGCACCCAGTGTGGTGCTCCCTTTGAACAGAAGCCGTTTCTCCCGACGGAGGATGATGTTGATCTCCCCATCATAGCTATCATCATTCATCCCTACCGACTTGGTTTCCACCCGCTCGATATCCTGCGCATCCAGGTGGCTAACCTCCTCTGGCGAAACCTCAACCCCATCGACCATGATCTTAGCCGTGCGCCGATTCCCCTCTATGCGATACACACCTTTGTCCTGCTTCTCCAGCCCTGGGAGCTTGCTCAGCACCTTGTCAGCCTTGGCGAAGGGCGAGTAGTTTTCAGCCTTCACCTGGTACACCGTGGCATTGCCCTTCTCCTGCACCCCTTGGGCATAGCCCTTTACCCGGGCCGCGCCTATTTCTACCGGGAGTAGCTTGATTAGCAGCCCCTCAACCCTGCCATCGAGCACCGTGTCTACAGGTTGATAGAGCTCGCTCTTTACCACCACCCCGATTTGCCTACAGGTATCGCCCTCCAGGAACGCCAAAGAGCACAGCCCCTGAGAATCGGTAAGCCCCTGCGCCTTTCGCCCGCAGAGTTCTAGCTGGAGTGCCACGCCTGAAAGCGATGCCCCCTCAGAATCAACCACCTTTATTGCTGCCCTCTGCTGCGCATACCCACAGGTAAGGGCCAATGAAAATACCACGCATGCGATGTAGAACTTCGCCATAGCCATAGTGCATTGAGCTTTACCCTATGACGGTTGAACTGGGTGAAAAGTTACAGGCAGTAGCCATGCAATTCTCCCTTCGCCAACACGCCAAACACTTTCCCTTGAATATACACACCATCAATATCCTGATTGGTGGCCTCGCCCCCACCCTCTAGGTAGATACTCCCGAGGTAATCGCCCCCCCGAATGCCGTAGAGATCCACGGTGAACCCAGGCGAGGCTGGCACTCGGTAGGAGAACACGTAGAGCGTATCGCCCCGGGCAAACGAGCCCATATTGGAGTTGAAGGTACGACCCCGCTCAAACACGAAGTAATCCCGATAGCGAATGATGGTTGGGAAGGGGATTCTATCCCTCGTCTCCACCTCTGCCACGAGATCGCCCTGCCTGTTGAAGACGTAGATCCACGGGGTGTGGTAGCAGGTGTAGGTGATTAGGCTGTCCGATTCGTTGAACTGCCCATCGAACACCAGCGAGAGCTCTGGGTAGGAGGTGTAGCCGCTCTTGCACAATCCCTTGGATTCCCCCGCATTCTGTAGCCCTGCAACTCCGTAGCAGTTAGAGTTCTCCGTCCTTTCCAATTTACACACGGAAAAGCGAAGTTGCCTTGGCTGTCCTATGCTATCGAACCGTAATAGCAGCAGGCGTTCACCTCCGAGGTAGTGGGCTTTCACCACGTTCTCCAGCCCCAGCACGCTATCGACCAATAGCTCTTCCCCGCTCTTCCCCCGCGTGGTATACAGCCGCCCTACTCCAGCCCAAAGCTGCAGGCTATCGTTGGCGAATACCAACCGCAGCTGGTTGCCAAGCCCATTCACCTGCCTTAGCACCTCGCCGCTTGCCCCGAGGTAAATGCAGCCACCCGCCGCAGCCCCCTCCCTCTCCGAGCGCCGCAAAAGTATCGCGTCCCCCTGGCGCTCTACACCGTAGCAACCGCTGTACTGCCCGCTATCTCCCAGCTGGTCTAGCCGCTGCACCCTTTCCCCTTCAAGCTCCTTGCGCCGAAAATCGAAATCTTTCCCCTTCGGTCCCCTCTCCTGCGTGAAGTAGAGGATCAGCGCACCCGCCGCCACCGTAATGGCAAAGACCACCACGTAGGGCAACACCCGCCTCGCGAAACTACCTCCCCCGCCCATATCCCCACAGTAAAAAGGCCAGCACAGCCAGCAGCCCGAGATTGATAGCCAGGTGCGCAGCAAAGGGGAGACCATTCAGAATTCCCCCGCAACCACATATCTCGTATCGCCCAAGCCCCTGCAGCACCACTATGTAGGCGGTGAACGCCAGCATCATGCACAGGGAAAACAGCACCCCCCATCGTTCCTTCACCAGCAGGAGCACGATGCTGATTCCCTCGAGACCCAAGGCTAAGTATGATACCCACACCACCAGATTCCCCGTGAACATCCCCGTCTTGGCGATATTCAGCTGGAAACCCGTGAGGTCAAGGGCCTTATTCACCAGCGTGTAGGCGAAGAAGGCCAACACCGCAAGCACCAGCACCCGCCTCAGGTAGCCTAAAGCCTTTCCCCGCCGCTCCATTGCTTTTCTAGCCTATTCCCGCCACTTCCCCTCGAGCCGCTTCCCCTCCTTAGTCGTACCGCAGAAGCCCGTACCGTAGCAGCCCGGCTTCCTTACGGCGGCCTTACCAGCAGAATCAGGAGTGTTGCCTCGGTCTGCAAAGAACTCCTCATCATCTGAACCGCCTATAACCACATTGGCAGAGACGAGCGAATCGCCAAGGGATGAGCTCGCATTTCTCTCTTCCCTACCGTCCAGCCCAGAGGTATCTCCCCTATATTCCACGAGCTGCCCCACGAGCTTCGTGCCGAACCTCGTCACCCCGCATATCCCCTCTTTCCCCACGCACCGCCAGCCCTCGCTAACTACGGGAATCTTGGCCAGCAGAGGGCTTTCATGGCTCTCTATCTCTACACTCCTTCCCCTAGACAGGATGGTGCAAAAAACTACCGAAAGGACAACCAACGCTCCTGCAATGAAAGTACGCATATGACCCTCTCTCAAATTAACAAAAGGGGTCTAGCCACTAGTGGCTAGACCCCTCATACCTCTATCTAGGCTCGCGCCACTTACCTTCTAGGTGTGTCCCCCCTGCCGTCGTTCCGCAATTCCCACTCCCATAGCAACCGGGAGAATCTATAGGCTCGGAGATCACCACCACTATCACTGTCGGGCCCGCCTTCGCCTTACTGGATGTTCTCACCGCAAACATCCCAGCCAGTGCTGCTGCGCAGCACACTACAAAAATCTTAAAAGCTACTGTCTTCATTGCTGTATCCTCCATCGATTAACAGATTAGCATTTCTGACACCGCCATAGGCCTAGGCTTTCTACTGCAAAGGTAGAAAAAATATCCTTACCCGCGCAAATTTATCTCCATCAATATAAACAAAAAACGTAATCTACTGATAATCAAAGTTAAAAACATCAAAAAAAAACTCCCCCTACCCTGCGATTTCCATCTCCCTAAACCTCCGCTTCTCGTCCCCTCGGGCTGATTCCAAAGAGACCTTAGCCCCTCTTGCTAGGCCCCTGCCCCGATGGTGCAAACTTCACCATAGTCATAGCGCATTGAGCTTTACCCTAGGACGGTTGAATCGGGTGAAACGTTACAGGCAGTAGCCATGCAATTCGCCCTTCGCCAACACGCCCAACACTTCCCCGCGAATATACACACCATCAACATCCTGATTGGTGGCCTCGCCCCCACTCTCTAGGCCGATACTCCCGAGGTAATCGTCTCTTGGAATCCCGTAGAGATCCAATGTGAATCCCGGCGAAGCTGGCACTCGGTAGGAGAATACGTAGAGCGTATCACCACGGGCAAACGAGCCCATATTGGAGTTGAAGGTACGCCCCCGCTCAAACACGAAGTAATCCCGATAGCGGATGATGGTTGGGAAGGGGATTCTATCCCTCGTCTCCACCTCTGCCACGAGATCGCCCTGCCTGTTGAAGACGTAGATCCACGGGGTGTGGTAGCAGGTGTAGGTGATTAGGCTGTCCGATTCGTTGAACTGCCCATCGAACACCAGCGAGAGCTCTGGGTATGAGTAGAATAATCCCATCGGTTACCCACGCGGTAAAATGATTCCATCGGTCTAGCTACACTCCTCGCAGCCAGCTCTCCTCTCTGTAAAGGGCATGGGCTAGCTACAGCTTCATCCTGATATCCTCATTCTCCAGCGCCTCGCCCGCCTCCCGCGTACGGAATTTGTGGCCAAAGCGCCAAGTGAGGCTAAACTGGGTAGTCATACCAGCTGGCCATGCGAATGCTACCTGCTGCACCCCCTTCAGGTGGTATATCGTGTGCCTCCTATTCGGGTATGAGCCTCCTACACTCAATGCGATCCGCAGACTAGCATCCAAAAATCCTTTAGCCACTTCCCCCCCCATAAATCGGTGTATCATACAGAGTAGATGCGAAGCTGACATCGCGGCTTTCATACGAACCGTACAGCGAGAACTCCCAATTGCTCTCCGTATCGTAGCTCACATCCAAGTAGCCTCCAAACGAGAATCCGCTATTCCCCTGATTCTGCGACTTGGGGACAAAACGGGGCAATACGATATACTCCTCCCATCCAGCGAAAAGTGTGCCCGACACGTTAAACCTATAGTCAAAGAATGGTTGCCTATAGCTCGCGCTTAGCCTACCTGCCCGGCACCTCGCCGCATTCTCGTAGGTGCTTAGGTTGTAGGAATTCGCAAGTACGCCCACTATCATATCCCGCGTCTCCGAGGCCGAGGCGTTAAACGATAGGTAGGCACTTCCCACAGGCCTACCATAGGCAAAGACCAGCTGGTCTGAGAGCTCTGCACCCAGGCTGGTGTTTCCTACCGTCTGCTCAAACTCTGAGATGTAGTCGATCTCAGGGTTCTGCTCATCGGCGCTCGGGCGGAGCACACCCCGCTTGTAGAGTAGGGCAAAGCGCCCGAATTCCGTCCTATACGAAAGGCGCACGGCTGGCCTAAGGTTGAACCGGTTGTATCGCCGTGCGCCAAACTGGTAGCTGGCCCAGTCTGCCCGTAGGATCACATACGCATGCGGATCGTCTATCAACTCTACAGCATCAGATACATAGGCCTGCCCCACCGTATTTATGAACTCTGAGACCCCGCCCTGCAAACGATTCTGCCGATACACATAGCTCCCCCCCCACCTCTACATCGTGCGTAAGCCAGAATAGCCGAAGGCTGTCGAACTCGTACCCAGCGCGCCCATGGTAGCTAAGCAATGTGCTAGCGGCAGAGGTATACCCTGGGATGTAATTGCGCGTATGGTACTCAAATACTTGGAATTGAGCCTCTAGGCTGTGATGATCGGCTACTTCCCATATCGCTATGGCATCCCCTCTTTGCAGACGATCCAGATTGCGCTGTCTGAATTTCTCATCGGCCATTGAGGGACGAATCCAACGCCCTGTTTGATGCCTATTTGCCCCAAATAGCGAATACATCAGCGAGGTCTTCAGCCTTGGCGTAAAGAAGAAGTTGGCGCGCCCCTGGGCATCGAACTGCTCCAGCAGGTTCCGCCGCTCCGTGCGTAGTATACGCGTGCCACCACGCCACGTCTCACTCTCTATGCTCTGCACATTTGGGATGTATCGCCCATTGGCTACCAGATCCATCCACGGAGTGCGTAGGGTAAGGTTCTGCCGGACTAATCCCCCGGGATCTTTTGGCGGGTGCAGTAACGCTCCTAGCCGACTCTCCCCCTTGAATTGCAGCCGCTTCACCCGCTGCCGTATGATGTTGATCTCCCCCTCGTAGCCCTCGGTATTGCGCCCGCTAAGCACCTTGGTCTCTACCCGCACTATCTCCTGCGCATCAAGGTTCTCTAACTCCATCTGCGTAGCCTCTACCCCGTCTATCAGTATCCGCGCATTCTGCTGATTCCCGGCTATCCGAAAAACGCCCCGCTCGGGCTCCTCAATCCCTGGGAGCCGACGGAGCACCTTCTCCGCCTTCGCGAAGGGAGAGTACTGCTCGGGCTTCACCTGGTACACCACCACCTTCCCCTTATCCTCTATGCCCTGGGCATTGCCCTTTACCCGCGCCTCGGCTATAGTGCGGGGTTGCAGATGGATTATTGCCCCCCCCCATCTGCCCAAAAACCGTATCTAAATTCCCATACAACTCACTCTGCACCCGAAGATAGACGCTATCACATGCGATATCCAAATGGAGAGAACCATCCTCTCCTGTCACCCGTGTGGTTTCCTGACCACAAGCCTGCACTAGCACCGCAACGCCTGACACAGGCTGCGATTCAGAATCATAGAATAGGAAACTCCGCACTTGACCATAAAGTACGAAAGGCGAAAATGTCAAAAAGACGACCGTTAGCAGTCTAATTCTCTGCATATTATATATTTTTACCTAAGAAAACAGCATGAAGAATAAGGGGAGGGTATCCCTTCCCCTTATTCTTTTACTACTGAAGAGAGGGGGCCTCGCTTAATATTAGGACTTCCCTCCACGTTCCATAAAACACTTCGGTTGCTGTACTTTTGCAGATCCTCCTATCAGATCCTGAGCACTCGCCCCGCCTAACCGGAGTAGGAGACTCTGCATTTACGCTGCGTACCAATGGCAATATCGCCAGCGCCGCCCCGCAGCATACCACAAACACCTTGAATCCTAAACTTCTCATAGCTTTACCTCCCATGATTTTAGGATTAGACAATACGCAACGGTAGAGATTTCCACCAGAACCTCCAAATTTTTCAAACACATTTTCCGTACCCCTTGCTAACGGTTTACAACCCAGCGTATAGCATGCGACCTCTGCAATAGCCCGTACGTGTTCCATCTTTATAGGGGTCTTCCCCTTCTTGGATGTAAATAGTTTTTAATCAAGCATTTCAAGCGTTTTATGTAATTCTTGTAGCGAGAATTACATCTCTATCAATTGGCGAGATTTGCTATTGCGTTCTTGGGAGGAGCTGGCCGCGAGTTGCCTGCCCGCGAGCGCCCAATGGCGGGCCCTCCGGCGCTTGTAGCGACGTGGCGTGCCGCGTCGCGATTCTAGGCGTGCCGCACCGTTTACGTAAGTTTTGCAGCGCTCTTAGCACCGTAAAAATCTACCGTTTCCCCTCCTCCTCCCCGCCCAGCGATTCCCACGTCTCCCCAGCCACCACCACGTGGTCCAGCAGCCGGATGTCAAAGAGGGCCAGCGCCTCCTTCAGCTGCCGGGTCATGGCCACATCCTCCCGGCTGGGCTTTGGCATCCCAGAGGGATGGTTATGGCAGAGCACCACCCCATCGGCCCGCAGGTCCAGCGCCTCCCGTGTTATCTGGCGGGCATCTATGGTTACGTGGTGGCTGCTCCCTACCGCGTGGCGGCTCTTCTGCACCACCAGGTTCGCCCGGTTCAGGTAGAGCACCCACGCCTCCTCATGGTTCAGGTCGCGCAGCATCGGGCCAAAGATTCGCACCACATCGCGGGAGCTGACTATTTTGAGTGGGACGTCCGAGGGGGCGGCCTGTCGCCTCCGCCCGAGTTCTAGGGCGGCCATCAGCGTTATCGCCTTGGCATCGCCTATACCACGCTGCTTCTTGAAGTCGAGCAGCGAGAATCGCCCCAGCACGTCTAGGCTGCCGTCGGCCTGGTGCAGCAGGTTCTGCGCCAGCTCTATGGCCGAGCATTGCGGCGTGCCGGTGGCTATGAGTATCGCCAGCAGCTCGCTGTTGCTTAGGGTGTCTACCCCGTGGGCTAGCAGCTTCTCGCGCGGACGGTCATCGGCCTGCAGATCGGCGATCCTTCGGCCTCGGTTGGGGGTATCGGGCATTACGGTACGTGTACGATGAGAACACACTTAAACTTGAACGATACGGCACGACGCATCGCTACGGTCTTTGTTGCAGAATCGGGCGAGCACTCGCAACACTCGGCATCGCCCCTACCAAGATTTGAAGAAAAACGAGGATCAACCTATAGGAAAACGCATCTCTTTCCTGCGTTACAGCTTCCTTATTCCCATGGCCTCTTTGGCCAGCCGCAGGGTCTCCTTGGCGCTCTTGCGCGCGGCCTCTGCCCCCATGGCGGCCACATCGCTCAGCAGCCTGTCGTCGGCCAGGTACATCTCTATCTTCTCGCGCAGCGGCGTGGTAAGGGCTATTATGTCCTCGGCCAGCTGCTTCTTCATGTCGCCGTACCTGATGGTGCAGGCCTGGTACTGATCCTCGAAGAACTCCACCGTATCGGACGAGGACACCGCCCTCAGCAGCGCGAAGAGGTTCTGCACCGGCTCGCTCTTGGGCTCGTTGGGAGCCTTGGGGGTGTTGTCGCTCACGGCCCGCATCACCTTCTTGCGGATATCCTCGGGGCTATCGCTCAGGTAGAGCGCATTCCCCTCAGATTTGCCCATCTTACCCGTACCGTCGAGCCCCGGGATCTTCACCAAGGGCGACTGCGGATTGTAGGCCTGCGGCTCGGGGAATAGCTCCGTGCCGTACATCCGGTTGAACCGCAGCCCGAAGGTCCTGGTCATCTCCAGGTGCTGCTCCTGATCCTTGCCCACTGGCACTAGGTTGGCCCGGTGGATAAGGATGTCGGCCGCCATGAGGGTGGGGTAGGTGAGCAGCCCCGCGTTGATGTTGTTGGGCTGCTTGCGGATCTTATCCTTAAAGCTCGTGCAGCGTTGCAGCTCCCCGAGGTAGGCGTTCATATTCAGCAGTAGGTAGAGCTCAGTGGTCTCAGGCACATCGCTCTGCACGTAGAGAGTGCATTGCTTAGGGTCGAGCCCTGCGGCTAGGTATTCGGCCATTACCGCCCGCACCGAGCCGTGCAGGTCGGCAGCCGTGGGGTGCGTTGTGAGCGAATGCAGGTCGGCTATGAAGAAGAAGCAATTGTACTCCCTCTGCATCTGCACGAAGTTCCTCAGCGCCCCGAGGTAATTCCCTAGATGTAGCCGCCCGGTAGAACGGATACCGCTCACCACTATCTGTTTCATGGAACATTTCCGATTTTTAAGCCATCCTAACGAACACCGCAAAAACCTCCCTAGCGATGCTGCGCGCACCGCGCCACAACAGGAGGACGTAACTCACCTACAGGGCTACGATGAAGCAGCCGCCAAACCGCCCTGAGAGCGCCTCCTTCTTGGCCTCCGCCTCCTTGCGCGTAGCGTAGGGGCCCATCACCACCTTGTACACCAGCCCGCCATTGGCATTGGCCACCAGCACCACCAGCTTGCTACGCACATCGGCATCCAGCTCAGCCACCTGCCGCCCGAGGTTGGCCACATCGCTGTAGCTCGCCAGCTGCACCCCAAACTGGCCCCGTGTACCAGCCCCCACCATCACGGTGTAGCCCTCGGCAGTCGCGAGCGTTATGCCCGCTTGCAATGTTCGGGCCAGAATCTGCTCAAGCCCCTCCTTAGCCCCGCCCGTGCTGGGCTGCGCCGGTTTACTCTCCGCGGGCTTGGCCGGGGAGGGCTTAGGCTGCTGCTGCGCGGGCTGTGTCGCCACGGGCGTAGTGGTGGCGCCGCTCTCCTTGAATTCCCCCTGCGGCAGCGTCTCTATCCGCACCTTCACCACGCCTTTGCCCGTAATACCGAGCTCATCGGCCGCCGCACGGCTCACGTCCAGAATCCGGTTTGGAGCAAAGGGGCCACGGTCGTTCACCCGCACCACAGAGGTTTTCTTGTTCGCGAGGTTCGTTACCCGAAGCACCGTGCCGTAGGGCAGCGTAAGGTGCGCGCAGGTATGCTTGGCCGCATCGTAGCGCTCGCCCGAGGCCGTTGTCCGTCCCTGGAACTTATCGGCGTAGTACGAGGCATTCCCCTCCTGGGTGTAGCCCGTCTGCCCCAAGGCCACCACTGCCATCCCCAGCCATACTAGGGTTGCTGTTAGTGTGCGTATCATAATGCCAATCCTAAAAAATGAAAAAACTCGTTTACCATATCATCGCCCAAGCTCCAGCGTGTAGTAGTAGCTAAGGCTGAGCATCTGCCCCCGCAGCCCCTGGCGGGTCTCCTCCTGCATGGGGGTCCGTGCCCTCCGATAGAGATTCGTGAATCTATAGAATCCCCTGTACTCCAACATTATAGTGCCTATTGGCAGCACAGCCCCTAGCCCTCCCCCACCCAGCACCCCCATCCCCAGCCGATGGTAGAGCCCCTCATAGAGCTTCGGCGCTAGCCGCGCCCCCTCAGCCTGTAGGGTCTCCCCCAGCAGGTAGTCGACCATGGCACCCCCGAACACCCGAAACCCAAACCACCCGATGCTGTAGGCGAAATCGCCCATCACGGGCAGCGTAGCCCAATGCTGCGTTACCTGCAGATCCTTCCCCAGCCAATCCTCTGGCATCCCGTAGCGCGCCGTGAACTCCCGGGTGGTGTAGCCCGTGCGCATGTAGCCAAACTCCACCTGCATGGCCAGCGGCATATCGCCACGCAGCCTCACGAACATCCCCACATCAAAAGCCCGGCCCGACTGCCCCTGCTGGTACGGGCGAAACGACACGCTGCTCTGCCCAACCCCGCCTCGCACCCCAAAACTCACTGCGTAT
>LIIK01000112.1 GCA_001421095.1 Candidatus [Bacteroides] periocalifornicus
CTGCCCCTATAACTGATCGAATCGGTTTTTTACCCCATTCCTTCTTACGGCCGCTTTACCACGCACAAGCCGGTAGTTTTATCGTTGTACTTCGGCAACATGCTCCTTCGGTTGGCACACGTTATAATATAGCTATGGTCTCCATAGTCGCCGCCGCGATAGACACGAGTGGTGCCGTCTGCAGGGCCGATCGGGTTCGTACCGCCTGCAGGTGTGGTATCGGAGTACCAATCCCAGCACCATTCGT
>LIIK01000113.1 GCA_001421095.1 Candidatus [Bacteroides] periocalifornicus
TACTCTTTCCTCCGCGCTCTCACGCGAGCGTAATGCCCATAGCGCAGCGGGTACAAACTATTGGGTGGACTTCGACTGGGATGCTGCCGATGTCAGCTTTGCCGAAATACTGGAATCCGTGGGCGAATTGCCGATTCCCCCTTATCTGAATCGCGATACGGAGGAGAGCGACAAGACCTCTTACCAGACGGTTTACAGCAAGATTAAGGGCTCTGTGGCTGCTCCTACGGCTGGCCTTCACTT
>LIIK01000114.1 GCA_001421095.1 Candidatus [Bacteroides] periocalifornicus
GGAAACGGGTCTGTCCCTCATACTCGCCGTGATCAGGCGTCCCGAGCAGAAAGACCTCCTTCTCGTTGGCATCATAGAGCGCCAAGGCGCCGTCGCCCACCCACCAAGTCACAAAGAGGTAGCTCGTCCCTATCTTCTTACAAAGCGCCACCTGTAACGTCGTTGCATACTCTCGCACCTGCCTCTCCTGTGCCTGCGCCTCAGCACAGATGGCTTCGTAAGCGGCCGCTACGCCCTTACA
>LIIK01000115.1 GCA_001421095.1 Candidatus [Bacteroides] periocalifornicus
GACCTCGCCTCTACAGCCCCCGTTATCGGCGAGTACTCAAGCACCCCAAACCGACCATACTTAGAGCGCATCTGCGCTCCTATAAAGAGCGCTCTCGTCACCTATGTAAGGTGATGGGAACGTTCATACCGAGAGCGTGTGTGCGCTCTAGGTAAGAGCGCATCCGTCACCTATGTAAGGTGATTGGAGCGAACATACCGAGTCCTCTCTGGCGTTCATTACGTGTCCTCTGCTAG
>LIIK01000054.1 GCA_001421095.1 Candidatus [Bacteroides] periocalifornicus
CAGCGGCGCAGGTACGGGGTTGGTACGGCGAAGGTACGACGATGGTGGTGGCATGGCCCCTATTTTCCACTATTTACGCAAATAGCTTCATCTACCATTCCCGCGATGCTGGATGTGTTTTTTGGCTGGAAGATGGGGATTCTAACCCCAGAAAACGGCCGCAGGGCCAGCCAGCGCGGAGTGGCTGCTGGATGGGCGAGGGGGAATAGCAAGAGCGTAGCAGCATCCCGTGCCGCCACGCTCTTGGGCAAATGTATGTGATTGGTAAAAAAATCTTTAACCATATGAAGGGGAAAAACTCCTCCCCGATGCTGGGACGCATGCAAGTCTTCCACAGAGTTTCCCCGTTGCGGTGGCGTACTCGCTGCCTGCTGCCAATATCTAGTCCAAGCCGACAGAGAGCCTGCACTAGGGGCAGAACTGGGAAAACCGCCGCGCAACAGTCATGGCTTAGGGTTTGCCAGCAGCCGCTGCGCCTTCCGCAAGTACCGTATCACCTGCCGAGGCTTGGGGTACACGGTCTGCAGGGCGGTTAGCACCTGTAGGGCCTGCCGGGCAAAATCGGGCCTACCCTTGGCCGCGCATACCACTAGGGCGCTGGCCATCTTCAGCGCCGTGGTGTACTGGTCTGGCTGGAGCGCGCCTACAGAACCCAGGCGTGTGAGAGAATCGGCGAGCGCAGGGCCAGCGGCACCGTAATCCTTACAGTTGAATAGCAGCAGGGCCCACCGCCTCCTCATTGCGGTCAGGTCCTCCACGTACTTGCCATTCCCCTCGCCCTGCGAGTAGGTCTCCACCATGGGAATCGCATCGGAGTAGAACGCCAACCACCTTCTCCGGCTGGGCTTCCAAAGGGGGTGAACACGTTCCAAAAAATGGTGTATCTGCACGTAGTTCTCCGCCAGCACGGGCAAGAAGGCACCGTTGGTCATCTCGTAGCACTTCTTGCAGTAGGGGAGCTCGGCCCAGATATGGTGGAAGGTCGAAATGCGCAAGCCACGGATTCTACAGGCAATGGCCATGACCTTATGATACCGAAGCATAAGGGAATAGCCCTGCCTGCGCCCTTCATTCTGCTGCCCGGCATCCTTCAGCACCTGCTGTATCTTTCGCTTGGCGAGCTTGGCCCTCCGATGCACGCTAGCCCATTGCTTGAGCCAAATGTGGAGCTCCACGAGATTCAGGAGCAGAATCGCCATAATGGGGGCATAGAGTGCCCCATGCTCCTCTGGGTGCGCATTGTATAGCGCTGTGAGGAACTCGGTCTGCCGCTCGCATACCGCTATGGCCTCCTGGGGGCGCTGGCATAGAACCAGCAGTTCCCTTAGGCACTCCCACGCGCTCAAGATCCTTTTGCACTCCTCGCTATCGTGGGTAGAAAAGCTCTCGGGTAGTTGGTTTGCCCGCCGTATCAGGTCTGGTAGCAGGCAGCAGACCTTGCCCGCATTGCCGTCCTTGGCTATCTGGAGCGCGTATTGAATGTCTTCCTCCACCCACTCTAGGGTTAGCATCCTGTCACCCGTGGGGTTGAACACATTATCCACCTCCTCCACCAATCGTTCTATCAGCATGTGCAGCTTGTAGCTATCGGCATCGCGCACCGGATGCTTGTGGTAGAGCAGCGCAATACCGCCCCGGAGGCTGCGGGTACCCTTGAGGGTGCTGTCTGGCAGCGTGCCCACATCATGGAGCGCTTGGGCTACAAGGCGTAGGCAGCGTTGGGCTATCTGGTAGCGTTCTAGGTAGTTACCTTCACGCGCTAGGAGGTTGCAGTACTCGCCGGCGGCCTCTAGGCAATGCCCAAGGTACTCTGTGAGGTTTACGGCGCATAGCAACCCGAACAGCAGGTACCCCCGCCGACCATTCTCAAGCGCCTCATCCGTTGATGCCACCTCCTCCCGCTGGTAAAGCGCGGCGAGTTCGGTGTGGAGCTTGGCCCGGGCCTCCACGTAGAGGGGATAGGACTCGGCAACCTCTGGCGTCACATCGTCGGTCTGTGGATCAAAGAGTTTCAGCGTTTCCTCTAGTATAACGATGCAGCGTGCGTAGTCAGTGGGCAATGAGGTGATCCCCCCGGTACCCTGGCGGCGATCCTTCACGTACTCCAGCTTCTGCATGAGCCAGCCGGCCTTTAGCCCAAAGGTGTAGATCTCCAGCTGGGCAGATTTCGCCACGGCATCGCGGCACGCCTGGAATATGCTACGCGCCCGCGCCCGCATCTCTGGGATAGACTCTAGGCACTCGCCGGCATAGAGCTGCAGCTTTATGTAGGTGGCAGCATCGCGGCGGCTCCGTGCAATGGTGGCCGCTTTCTGGAGTATCGAGGCACTTTTGGAGAGCCGTTCTACCGCGCGCGGATCGGTGGCCCAGGGGGCATCATCGGGCTGCTCCTGCTGGAAAAAGGGCCCGATCTGGGCCAGCTCAACGGCGGCATACTCCCGCGCGCACCGGTAGGCTATTTGGGCCAATTCTTCGTTGCGCTCTTCCTCCCCAAGCACGGCGTCTACTACCCAGGCGAGCGTGGTCAGGAGCTCGGGCCGATACTCATAGGACTCCCACCTGCTCTTGTGCAGCGCCAGGACCCCAGCGGCGACTATCCGCTCGGTTTTCAGGCGTGAATCTCGCTCCGCCACGGCCAATGCGAGCTGAAGATACCGTGCATCTTCACGCGCCTCCGAGGGGGCTAGATCGCGTCCGCCCCCCACGGTGAGTATGTGGCACCACCATAGGGAGGCAAAGTGCAGCTTCCCTAGAACGCCTACGCCGCGCGCATCGAGATCCTGGGCGAGCTGGAAGAACCCCTCTATGGCCTCGCGGGGTTCTATCCCGCCCATACGTACCCTAAGCTCTAGCAGATCGTATCGCAGCACGTAGCACTCCAGCTCTAGCCCGTGGCTCTGCGCGAGCTGGTAGGCCTCCTCGAGCTCTGCACGGCTTCGGGCTACTGCAGCAGCATCGGGAGCCGCATCGCCACGGTTCAGGGTGTCCTCCAGCCGCCCTTTGGCCTTTTCGCGCAGCATGCGGATGTGTGCCTCTACCTCCTCCCTTCTCATCGGTGTGGTTCTTTCCCGCAAAGGTAGCAAAATATCTGGGATCGGAGAGTAATGAAATGGCATACGCCCCATATTATCCTGGTGTCGCTCCCTTCTCTACAAGCACGCGGACAAAAGCAAAGGGCGACCCCGTAGGAGAGGTCGCCCCTGGCTTTGTTTCGCAGCAATCTCAGAATGATAGTAGCGTCATCCCCACATCGAGCGGGTACACCCTCGGGCCTCGGTTGCTCTGGAAGAGCCCGAAGGGGTAGAAATTCACGAAGAATTTCATGTAGCCGATGCCGAGCCGCAGGGTGGGTATGAGCTGGAGATTGTTCAGGTAGAGGTTGCCGCTCTCAGAATCCTTGCCGCCTGAGTACTTTAGGTTGGCGACATTATAGATGCGCAGCCCCCCTATCACCCCGGCGGAGAAGTGGATGCGCCGCCAGGAACGGTAGCCGTTCTGGATCTCGAAGAGCAGCGGGAGGGTGAGGTAGCCCGAATGCAGCCAGGTGGAGTTGACCTTGTACCCCTGATTGCGGCGGCTGAAGTCGGCTACGGCCTTCCCGTCGGCAATCGATATGGTGTTGTCGAGCGTGAAACGGTAGTTGCACCAGCTGAACCCCAGGCCAATGACAAAGCCCATTGTCGTCTGAATGGGAATACTTTTCTGCAGGAAATTGAGGGCAACGTACACTGATTTCCCGGGTTGGATGCTGAAGGGCTCTAGGTCGTCAGAGAAGGTGAGATTGCCCTGGGGCGAGAGGAGCATGCTCACGCCAAGATCGATCCCCACCCAATGGGCGTGGAAATTTCGGTACTCGAATTGCCGCTCCCAGAATCGGCCCAAACTGCACTTGCTGTTTTTGGAATCGTCCTCAGAGTCTGCTTTTTCAGGGCCTTTGGGGATGCTCCCCTTTACCACTGTGCCGTCGTACCGCACGGTGTCTACCCTCCCGTCTGCGCGCTGGGTGGTAATGAGCACCCCCCCACGGTCATTGGTTATGGTGGTGATGCTGGTCTTGCTTACGGTATCGCCATCGAGTACTGTGAATCTGGTGCGGGATCTTGAGTGGCTCACACGCGAGCGCGGATTCCGATTGGTTAGGGAATCGGCAAGCCGAACAGCCCGGTCTGCTATCCTTACGCTCTGGTTCACGAGGCTATTCATGTCAGTATAGGTAACCCCAGCGCTATCAACCTCCACCAGAACCTGCCCGCCCGATGCCTGCGATGCGGAGTAGACCCCCACCGTTCCCCCTTTATCTTCCCCAATATAGAGGCGGTATACAGAGTCTAGATGCTTCCCCTGCCGTTTGGTGCGCTCTATAAGGACCACGCAACGCGCGTCTATCAGCTGGAAGGGCTTGGTGCTTCCCTCCTTGTAGAATGCCCAGTAGATGGAATCTGGCTGGCTGGGATAGTGAATCTGGGCTGCCCGTGCCGCGGTGATGGTGGAGGTAATATTCCCGAAAACCTTACCCTTGGACTTCCCATTCCCGTCGAACTCCTGGTAGCCCCCCTTGATACATACGTAGCGCGGCTGGGCGAACAGCGGGATGGTTGCCCCCATGGCCAGGAACCATAGTAGTAATGTGCGGATCGGTTTCATTGCTTTAAGTTCTTTTTTTGGTGTTCGTTCAACCATAAGACGGGGGCAGGCTGAAAAAGTTACAGCATAGGGTGTAAAAACCGCAACTTCTTTTCGTAATCACCCTGCTAGCCCACCGTTGGCACGTGTAGGCATGCGGGTAGCATGGTAGAATCGTAGGGCGTAGCCAATGCCGCTAGTGGCCAGCCCGAGCAGGAAGGCTATCCAGATCCCCACGAGCCCCATCCCCAGCGCAATCCCAAGGACGTAGGCCAGCGGCAATCCGACCACGCAGTACCCGAGGGTGGCGAACGCCGCGAGGGGGCGGGGTTTCCCTATGCCGCGCAGGGCATTGGAGTAGGCTACCTGCAGCCCGTCGGCAGGCTGGTAGGCAATGCCGATGAGCATAATGAGGCTCGCCAGCGCCACCGTGCTCGCGTCTGTGGTGAAGAGGTGGCACACGGGGTAGCGTAGCAAGTACATAAGGGTACTCATGCCCAGGGCCAGCACCAGTATGATGTGCGCGCCGCTGTGGGCAGCCCGGGCCGCACTGCGAATCTGCCCTTTCCCCCAGTACTGGCTAACCCGAATGCTGGAGGCCGCCCCCATGCCGTAGTAGGTCATAAAACCCAGGGTCTGCGCGGTGATGGCGATATGGTGGGCAGCCAGCGCCACCGGGCCTAACCACCCTACGAACACCACGCTGAGGCTGAACATGGCGGTCTCCAGCCCGAGTTGCGCGCCAACATAGGCCCCCATCCGCCGAATCTCTGCCCGCTGGGTATGGGTAGAGGCGTATCGCCAGAATCCCACGGCAAACCTACGGAATCGCCTCCCCATCAGCAATACTAGCCCCAGGGCAACGGCCATGAGGATTCTAGAACCCAGGGTGGCAAGCCCTGCCCCCAGAAGCCCCAACTCGGGCAGCCCGAATTTCCCGTAGATGAGCAGGTAGTTCCCCGCAATGTTGAGCGCATTGCCACCCAGCATCACCCACATACCGATAGAGGTGCGCCCGAGGGCATCGGTGAACTGCTTGAGCGTATTGCCCACGGACACGAACAGCAGGGACCCGAGCAACGTAAGATAGTAGCCCCGTATAAGCGGTAGCAGCTCTGCGGGTTGGCCAAGGCTGCCCAGGCCGAAGTAGAGAACCCCCATGATGGCCGTAAGCCCCAGCCCGACAATGGTATTTGAGTACAGCCCCCTACGGAGTAGCGTGCCAGCTGCGCGGTAGTCGCATCGGCTGTAGGCACCAGCCACCAGGGGGGTAAGCCCGTAGCCATAGCCCATGGAGAGGATGATGGGGAGGTTGAATAGATTGATGCAGAATGAACTTGCTGCCAGCTCGCTAAGCCCGTAGTGCCCAATCATGGTGCTGTCGGCAAAGCCCAGCACTATCTGCCCGAGCTGCGCAAGGAGCAGCGGAAGCCCCAGGCGTAGCGTGGCAGGATAGTGCGCTGCAAGGTGGGAAAACTGCCGTTTCGGCATCATGCTGTCGGGTGTATTTCGCGAAGAAGGGCAGGCGTGGAGGGGAAGATGGACAGGCAACTTTCGGCCTGCCCCACGGTATGGGCTCCGATGGTATGAAACCTCTGCAAAAATCCCGTATGGGTTCAATCCTCCATAGGGACGCTGGGTAGATGGATTTCAGTCGAGCAATCCCATCTCTCGAAGACGGTAGCGACNCGGCGTGCCGCGTCGTTTATGCGGGAGCTGCAGGGAATTCCATTTCTACCTATTAACGAGATTTGCTACCGTGTTCTTGGTAGGGGCGGTGCCGAGCGCAGCGAGTGCCCGCTCTGACAGTGCCGCATCGTTTACGTAGGTTTGCTACCAGAGAAGCGCATTTCTACCTATTGGCGAGATTGGCTACCGCGATCTTGGTAGGGGCGGTGCCGAGCGGAGCGAGTGCCCGCCCTGACAGTGCCGCGAGCCCCCGACCAAAGTCCCGTAAGGGGTCAATCTTTCATAGGGGGCTTTCCCCTCCCGCGGGCAAATAGGCTTTAATCATGCAGTTCGGCCCTATGCGCGATGGGTGAATAAAAAAAGGAGGCGACGGTATACGTCGGCCTCCTCAAGCTGAAAACCTAGCCTAGGCTAGAATACGTAGCGAACACCGATGGTTAGGCTCGACACACTGAGAACATTCTTCGAATCGAGGTTGAGTCCAAAGTTGTGCGTTGTAACAACTTTGGTAGCCTTCGGATCGGGGTTTGTAACCTCATCAGTCCTTGTGAAGCCATAGCCAAGGCTCAGGAAATTGAGCGATGTGTAAAGCCTGAAATGCTCGGTAAGTGAATAGCCGAGTTCAGGGGTGATCCACACGCCCAGACCTAGCACATTGGGAGCGTCTGTGGTCACTATCTTGTCAGAAACCTTTGTCGAGGTCGATCCCATCCCATAGCTCACGGGGACATCAGCCCGCAAAGCTACAGTAAAGTTGTTGAAATTCACTACGTTGTACTTTACGTAGGGAGAGAGAAGAAGGGTTGTTTTCCCAACTTCAGTGTTGTTAGCATCGTTCTGCCAGGTCTTTGAGTACCTTGCACCGATTTTCGTACCAACCGTGAACCCATTGCCTAGTATGTAGCCAATAGAAGGGTACACATTGATCCCCATCTCAGTGGGAGCCTTGGTTTCGACAGATGTTCCAGCTGCGGAGTTCACGGTGCTCCCGCTGCTGACGTTGAACCCGAGTTCTCCACCTACCACTAGCTGCGCCCGGGCAGAACCAGCCCAGAGCATTGCGCCGGCTATTGCCAGCCCCATTACCAAACTGTTGATTCGCACTGCTTTGTTGTTTGTTTGTTAGACATTGGAACCAATACGTTCACAACGCAAAGGTAATGCTTTATATTGATCCGCCAAACTAAATGGGAAAAATTCTTTCCCCTTGGCCTATCCTGCCATTTGGTAAATCGGGAAATCCGCACTACCTTTGCGTCGGTTTCGGCAGGCCTCATAGTTCAAGGGATAGAACGGAAGTTTCCTAAACTTCAAATCCAGGTTCGAGTCCTGGTGGGGCTACGGTTGGTGTGTGTTGGTGGGGAGTGTGGGGCAATCCTGCACTCCCTTTTCGGTATCAGGGGCGGGGTGGCAGAACGTGGGCTGTCCGCCCTCACGATTCCTCGGTTGCAGGTGAGTGTAAATTTATAACGTTGTTGCCATGCCAGTAAATAGCTTTGTGGAGGAACTCCGCTGGAGGGGGATGCTGCAGGACATAATGCCCGGCACGCAGGAGTACATAGATGCGCACCCGGTGGCGGGCTACGTGGGCTTCGACCCCACGGCCGATTCGCTGCATATTGGGCATCTGGTCTCGGTTATGATCCTCCGCCACTTCCAGCGGTGCGGCCATCGCCCGGTGGTGCTTATAGGCGGGGCAACAGGGATGATTGGCGATCCCTCCATGAAATCGCAGGAGCGCAACCTCCTGTCGCCCGAGGAGATAGAGCGTAACATCCACGGAATCCGTAGCCAGCTAGAGCGGCTCTTGAACTTCGATCCCTCTGCCCCCAACGCCGCCATTCTGGTCAATAACTACGACTGGATAGGGCGCTACTCCTTCCTGGAGTTCATACGTGACATCGGGAAGCACATCACCGTGAACTACATGATGGCCAAAGATTCGGTGAAGCGGCGTATCAACCCCGAGGCTGGGGGCGAGGGGCTCTCATTCACCGAGTTCACCTACCAGCTGATTCAGGCTGCCGACTTCCTCAACCTACATAGGGAGTACGGGGTGCAGCTGCAGATGGGCGGCTCTGACCAATGGGGCAATATGACCACGGGCGCAGAGCTCATCCGCCGGAAAGATGGGCATGAGGTCTACTGCCTCACCTGCCCCCTCATTAAGAAGGCCGATGGCAAGAAGTTCGGCAAGACAGAGCAAGGCAACATCTGGCTCGACCCGGCCCGCACATCACCCTACCGATTCTACCAATTCTGGCTGAACGTAAGCGACGAGGATGCCGCTCGCTACCTGAAGATCTTCACCACCCTAAGCCAGGGCGAGATAGAGCAGCTGGAGGCCAGCCACGCGCAGGCCCCACACCTCCGCGCCATGCAGGGCGCGCTTGCCAGGGAGCTTACCGTGATGGTGCACGGGATGGAAGAGTATGAGAATGCTCTGGCAGCCAGCTCCATCCTATTCGGTAAGGACACGCAGGATGCCCTCCGGCGGCTCGATGCCAAGACCTTTCTCGACCTGTTCGATGGGGTGCCAACCTACACGGTGGCGCAGGAGCTGCTAGAGGGAGGAATTCCGCTCTCAGACCTGCTCACTGCGCATTGCCCAGTATTCCAGTCGAAGGGTGAACTCAGGCGAACTGTTACCGCGGGCGGGGTGAGTATCAATAAGGAGCGCGTGCACGATGCAGAGCTCCTGCTATCGCGAGCCGACACCCTCAACAGCCGCTACATACTGGTGCAAAAGGGTAAAAAGGACTACTCGATCATTGTGGTAGAAGGGTAACGGAGGCCCGTTGCAATCCCCCCCCGCATCAAAGGGATTTCCACAGGATAAAGGGCAGGTGCTCACCATTCTCGGCATAACCACTGCACCCCACCCTTTGCCGAGTTCCACAAGGTCAAAGCCTACCAACTGATGGCGGCGAATTCCAATAGCAACCGTGCGGTACTGCTCACCACCGCCTACCTCCCGCCATTACCCTACCTTTTGGCATGCTACACTGCCGAGCGGATAGTGCTAGAGGGGCATGAGCATTACCAAAAGCAGAGCTACCGGAATAGGGCAGAAATAGCCACCGCGCTGGGGAAGCTCAGCCTTGTGGTCCCCGTAAAACTCCCCCATGGGCACGGCTCGCCAATCGCAACCGTAGAGGTGGACTACGCCACGCCTTGGCCCCGCCTGCACCTGGGCGCGCTGCAGGCCGCATACGCCAAAACCCCCTACTACGCGCACTACATCGGGGGGCTAGAGGCTATCATACGCTCGCGCCACACGCTGCTCCTAGAGCTCAATGCGCAGCTCCTACAGTACCTTCTGCAGGCCTTCGGGCTCCAGAGGCCCGTGGGCTATACCGAGGGCTATGAACCCACGCCCCCACAGGGGTACACCGATCTCCGCAACGCATTCCACCCGAAACACCCAGCATTGCCAGGGCCCAGTTACTACCAGCCCTTTGCCGAACGGGTGGGTTTTATTCCCAATCTCGCAGCGGTTGACCTCCTGTTCAACGAGGGGCCGCATGCGTTGCCCTACATGCTACAGGCCGATGAGTAGAGCCAGACGCTGGGGTTAGCGCACAGAAAAACGCCGTCCACGATACAGCATCGCAGACGGCGTTTTTTTAGGAGAACGCTGAGCAACGCATGGACAGCGCGAGGCCGCATTCTCCAGTAACCGTTCCCCTACCCTACCTGGCTCGCCAGGGTGGCTGCCTGAATCAGCACCTCCATATTGTGATCACGGGTGTTGCCCATGATGAGAAAGCAATCTACCAGCCACCAAATCCAGCACCCACCCAGGGTTAGCAGCTTGAGGACACCCAGCCCCACTTGCCCCAGCACAAAGCGATCTACCCCCAGCTGCCCGACGAATATGGAGATGATCAGGAGGGTGGTAGGATCCTTATAATCAACACCCGCCACCTGGGCAAGCTGATGCTCGTTGAGCTGGTCGAGTATCACCCGGATCTGCTGGAAATGCTGGGGCCTGAAATAGCGCCCATTCATCATGAGAAACTGGTCTGCTACACTGATCATGGCAAGCTTAATTGATACGTGGGAAACCCTTGTTTGGCAAGACTCCGCTCTGGCAGCTCTAGGCTACGGCTGGTGGGGGCTACCCGGGGCTGCCTCCTAGCGATTGGCTAGCCACTGGTTCACATTCTGCTGTATGCGCGCCTCAAGGTTCTCGGTAGGCTGTGGCTCAAACCGTTGGCCTGCTATATGCTCGTAGAGCTCTATGTAGCGCTGGCTAATCTCGCGCGCCTTTTCGGGAGTGATGGATGGGATCTGTTGCCCTGCCTGCCCACTGAACCCGTTGTCCATGAGCCACTGACGGACGAACTCCTTGGAGAGCTGCCGTTGCGCCTCGCCCCGCGCAAGCCGCTCTTGGTAGCCCTCGCAGTAGAGGTAGCGTGACGAATCTGGCGTGTGAATCTCGTCAATGAGCGTTATCGCCCCGTTCCGCTTGCCGAATTCGTACTTCGTATCCACCAATATAAGCCCCCGCTGGGCGGCCATCTCGCTACCGCGGGCAAAGAGCCTCCGGGTGTAGTCTTCCAGCCTAGCGTACTCCTCTGCTGGCACAAGGCCCTTGGCTATAATTTCCTCGCGGCTTATATCCTCATCATGCCCCTCCATCGCCTTGGTGGTAGGCGTGATTATCGGCTCGGGGAGCTGCTCATTCTCGCGTAGCCCCTCTGGGAGCGGCACACCGCATAGCGTGCGCTTGCCGGCCTTGTACTCCCGCCAGGCGTGGCCGCTCAGGTAGCCACGGATCACCATCTCCACTGCGTAGGGTTCGCACTGGTAGCCCACCGTAACCATAGGGTCGGGCGTGGCGAGCTTCCAGTTCGGTATGATATCGGCGGTGGCATCTAGGAATTGCGCAGCTATCTGGTTCAGCACCTGCCCTTTATACTCCACTCCCCAGGGCAGTATCACATCGAAGGCCGAGATCCTATCGGTAACCACCATCACCAGCAGCCCCCCCTCTAGGAAGTAGGCATCGCGCACCTTGCCATGATATACACGCTCCACTCTAGGGAGCTTTAGATCTGTGTGAATCAGTACATTGCCCATAGCTATAACCTACTGTATTATGACGAAAAAACGTTAAACCTAGGTGCGCTGCAGAATACGCAAGACGAGAAGGAGGGGGGACGGGCGAGATGGGCGGGCACTCGCTGCGCTCGGCACCGCCCCTACCAAGATCACTATCAAAAATTTGCCACGTGTTGGAATGGCAGCTACTCAACCTCCTTTTCAAATGCGTTCACTATGGCGCCCACCAGCGGATGCCGCACTATATCGTCTTGCCCAAGCTCCACGGTGGCCACACCCTGCACGCCACCGAGTAGCCGCATAACACGTACTAGCCCAGACTGCTTGGCATCGGGCAAATCTATTTGGGTAGTATCGCCCGTTACCATGAAGTGCGCATTTCGCCCCATACGCGTAAGGAACATCTTGAGCTGCCCTAGCGTTGCGTTCTGCGCCTCGTCCAGTATTACGTATGCCTGGTCTAGAGTACGTCCGCGCATATAGGCAAGCGGGGCTATCTGCACCGTGCCGTCCTCCATGCGCGCCTGCAATGACCGTGGGGGGAGCATATCGTTGAGCGCATCGTAGAGGGGCTGCAGGTAGGGGTCGAGCTTCTCCTTCATGTCGCCCGGCAGAAACCCGAGCCGCTCACCAGCCTCCACCGCGGGGCGCGTAAGCACTATCCGCTTCACCTCCCTACGCCGCAGGGCATTCACCGCAAGCGCTATGGCGGTGTAGGTTTTCCCGGTGCCCGCAGGCCCGGTTACGAATACCAGATCGTGCGTGTCGGCAGCCTTCACCAGCTCTTGCTGCCCCAGGGTGCGCGCCTTCACGGGTTGCCCGTGGGGCCCGTACACCAACACCCTCCCCGCCCCCGTGGTCTCCTGCGCAGCCTGGGCAGCAGACGCACCATCGGCTATACTAGGCTGGAGCAGCCCATCGCTGCATATGGCCTCTATCTGGCGGGCTGTAAGCTCCCCGTGCCTTTCGTAGAAATCGCGCAGCCTGCCGATCCGCTCCTCGAATACCCCAATGGCATCCGCATCCCCCTCCACGCGTATCTCTTCGCCCCGTGCCACCAGCTCTAGGGATGGGAAACACCCCTGCAGCACGTGGAATTTCGCATTATTCACCCCGTATAGCACCAGGGGGTCTAGCCCATCGAGCGCCAGGGTACGGTGAACTGCTGCCATGTGTCGCCTCTCTTACTAGCCGAATCCTTAGCTCAGCGCAACCTATCCATCCGCCTTAGGTAAGCCTCATCCCTACGTACCCCCAGCAGCCCAAGCACGGTGAGCACCACCGCCACCAATGGCATAACGAACGGCCAATCGAGCCTGCCGATAAAGCCCCCTTCCTGCAGCACCACCCTCCAGTAGTAGTACATAAGCCCGAAAAGCCCGAGCTCTAGCACCACCGCCACCACGCTGAGCCGCAGCTGCAGTCTCCGCCTGCGATAGCAGAACACCGTAACACCGAGCAGCAGTACCGCAAGGCCACATAGCACGGCCACAGGCCACATGAAAGCGGCCCCCAAATCGGCATCCACCCAGCCGCTAAACCCCAGCACGCCGAGATCGTAGATCCCGAGCCCGCCCTCTATCCTACCATACGGTGCGAAAAAGAGGAGCACCAACGATAGCATCGCCAGCACCCACCATAGTGTTTGTACCCGCTGTAGCATCCTATCACCTTTCAAATTCCCACCGCGAATGTAACGATTTTTTCTTAGATGGGTAGAGCGGGAATCGGAACGCCATAAACGGATGCGGAACGCCTAATCGCGACGCGGCGCGCCACGTCGCTACTAAAACCGCGCGTCAGCATCGATAGTCAATATACGAGGCGAACTGGTCATGGTATGCGCATATGCCAAACAGGACGGGCGGGGGAATCTTCGCGTTGCGAAGACCCCGCCCCTACAGTCGGACGTTTGCGGGGATAACATTGCGTTCCGCATTGCGCTCCAAATGCCGACCATGGCCTCTTCCATGCGCATACCATGCCACCCATGGAGACGCGCGGTTTTTACAACGACGCAGCACGCCTAATGGGTCTCGCCGCTTTGGTTAGGGCGAGCACTCGCTACGCTCGGCATCGCCCCTACCAAGAATACGTTAGCGAATCTCGCAATTGACAGAAATGTGATTCCCCTCTGCAAACCTCACATAAACGCTGCGGAGTGATCTTACCTTCACGCCGTTCCCGTTGATAATCGCCCTCCCCGATGACTTTACGCGCATACCATGCCACCCATAGAGACGCGCGGTTTTTACAACGATGCGGCACGCCGCATCGCTACGGTCTTCGAGAAATGGAATTGCTTGATTGAAAGCCATTTGACCGCAAGAAGAAAAAGAACCCTTTAAAAAAGATTAAACCCTACGGGTCTTTCGCCGCGGTCTCCCTCTTGGAATACGGCGGTTTAAAACCTATTCTCCCGTTTCCCGGAGGACGTAGCGACGCGGCGCGCCGCGTCGTACCCCTCGAACGCTGTGTTGCGTCTCAATATCCTTGCGCATTCACTACGCCTCGCCCGCCCCCACCGCCTGCACCCGCTAAAAACATAGAAAAAGGGAAGCACGGCACAGACCTTTCGTCTGATGCCGTGCTTCCTTTTTTCCTAGTAGCGGGCTCTACTCGTAGCGCCCTGTCTTGAGCATTATGACCTCCGCATCGGAGAGATAGCGCCATTCACCGCGCGGGAGATCCTTCTTGGTAAGCCCCGCGTAGTAAACCCTATCGAGTTTCTTCACCTCGTAGCCCAGCGCATCGAAGAGCCGACGGACTATCCTGTTCTGCCCGGTGTGGATTTCAACCCCCACATACGCCCTGCTCTCCGGGCGCACATACTCCACAGCATCCATTTTCACCGTGCCCTCCCCCTCTATCTCCACACCGTCGAGCAGGCGCTGCATATCTTCAGGGCGGAGCGGATTGTCCAGCTCTACCTCGTAGATCTTTCGCTTCTCATGGCTGGGGTGGGTGAGCTGTTCGGTAAGCTCGCCATCGTTGGTAAGCAGCAGCAAGCCCGTGGAATTGCGATCTAGACGCCCTACCGGGTAGATACGTTCGGCCACGGCCCCACCCAGCAGATCGAGCACCGTATGCCCCTCGGCATGCTCATCGTCATTGGTGCAGAAGCAGTCTTTGGGCTTGTTCAGCAGCACGTAGACCTTCCGCTCGGGTTCTAGCTTTTTCCCCCGGCATACCACCTCGGCCTCGGCGGGTATCACCCGGGTACCCAGGGTTGTAACCACCTCGCCGTTCACCGTTACCTCGCCCCGCTCTATCATGATGTCGGCATCCCTCCGGCTGCACGCCCCGCAATGGGCAATGTAGCGGTTCAGGCGCATCTCCTGAGTGGGGTCGAATACCGTAAGCTGCTCCTGCTGCTGACGCCCTTCGCGGAATCTGCGGGCCATACGCTCATCCCGCTCCTCCATCCTACGGCTAGCACCATCCCTACGATCCCGATAGCCCCTATCGCGGTCGCCATAGCCGCCCCGGCGGTCATCGTAGCCCCTGTCACGATCACCATAGCCGCCCCGGCGGTCGCCGTAGCCCCTGTCACGATCACCATAGCCGCCCCGGCGGTCACCGTAGCCACCATCGCGATCACCATAGCCGCCCCGGCGGTCGCCGTAGCCCCTATCGCGGTCACCATAGCCGCCCCGACGGTCGCCGTAGCCCCTGTCGCGGTCACCATAGCCGCCCCGACGGTCGCCGTAGCCCCTGTCGCGATCACCATAGCCGCCCCGGCGCTCGCCGTAGCCCCTGTCACGATCACCGTAACCACCCCGATGCTCGCCGTAGCCCCTGTCACGATCACCGTAACCACCCCGACGCTCGCCGTAGCCCCTGTCACGATCACCATAGCCGCCCCGACGCTCGCCGTAGCCCCTATCACGGTCGCCATAGCCACCCCGACGCTCGCCGTAGCCACCATCACGATCACCATAGCGATCATCCCGACGAGGACGGTCTTCCCTATCCTCGTCCCTACGAGGTGCAGCTTCCCTATCTGTGGCTTCGTAGGATTCACGCTCGGGTGCGGTATCGCCCTCACCCTCTGCGGTGTCTGAATCTCGCCTTAATGTGCGGGGGCGATATGACCCCGATTCCTCATTCCGCTCACGTGGCGGACGGGGGCGCTCTTCCCGAGCCTCATACTCATCGGCGGGCTGCTCATCGTCTCTACGTGTACGCGGACGGTAAGCCCGAGCCTCCTCGCGGGGCTCCCGATCATCTCTGTCCCAATCCGATCTGCGGTCGTTCCAACCCCTTTCCTCTCTGTACTCCATTGTCTCAATTACCAAAAATATGCGCCGCGAAGGTACTACTTTTTCTTGGTATAGCACTACGTTGAATGATTAATCGAATGCTAAATTTTACGCATGCGGTGATTGGGGGATTGTTGCAAAAACAGGCAAAGGCGCGCTCTACCCTGCAGAATCCGCAAGATGGACCTCTACCGATGGTTGGAATCGTTAGCATCCTAAAAATTTTAGCCCTCCCTCTCTGGAATCCAAGGGATTATTTCGCTTCTCCCCCGCCTCCAACTCACACCGCATCACACCGGCCATACGAGGGGTCAACGCCGTACCTTCGCCGTACCAACCCCGTACC
>LIIK01000004.1 GCA_001421095.1 Candidatus [Bacteroides] periocalifornicus
GCACAGCCTCTACCGAGATCTAAAGATTGAACCCATACGGGCTTTTGCAGAGGACTTAATTCGTGGAGGGTCCTGTGTGTAGGGTGGCGCTGAGCGAGTGTCTGCCCTTGCCACCGCCTTCCCCCCTGTTGTGATTAAAACCTAAAAATACACTACCTTCGCGAGGTAAACCCTAGGAAGACTAATGCCATCGCTAGCCGATATAGAGGCTCCGATACACGGAGAGCTGAAAGCGTTCAACGCCTACCTCGATAGGCTCATCGCATTGCCGTTCTGGCCTCTAAGCACTATCCTGAAGTACACGTTGCTGCAGCGCGGTAAGCAGCTAAGACCCGTGCTGGTGTACCTGACGGCTGGGGCCTGCGGTGGGGTAACGGCGGCCACAACAACGGCGGCTGCCATGGTGGAGCTGGTGCACAACGCCTCGCTGCTGCACGACGATGTGGTAGACCAGGCCGAGCTACGGCGTGGAATGCCTGCTGTGTACCGGCTCTGGAAATCGAGAGGGGCTGTGCTCACGGGCGATTACATGCTGGCGCTGGGTCTACAGTTGGCTGTGGATTCAGGGCAATATGAGCTGCTTGGGTTTATGAACAGCGCGGTGCAGCAGATGAGCCAGAGCGAACTCGATCAGATCCAGCGAGCCAAGCGCGGGGATACCGATGAGGAGGGCTACTACCGGGTGATTCGTGGTAAAACGGCAGCCCTGCTACGCACCTGCGCGGCATCGGGAGCACATACTGCGGGGGCTGAATCTGCTGTAGTACAAAAGCTGGCAGAGTTCGGCGAGAATCTCGGCATGGCATTCCAAATACGGGACGATATCCTGGATTTTTCATCGCATACGGTTACTGGAAAGACGGGAGGCAATGATCTACGCGAGGGGAAAATGACGCTGCCGGTGATCTATGCGTTGGAGGGTGTACCCTCTGGGCAGAGAAGATTCTACCTGCGATTGCTGGCGAGGGGCAGGGTGGATGAAAGGGCGCGGCAAGAGGCCTTGGCGTGGATTGTAGAGGGCGATGCTCTAGAGAAGGCGAGCCAGAGGATAGCGTTCTACACCCAGAGGGCTGAGGAAAATCTGGAAGTGTTGGCCGATACGGTGTATAAGCAATCATTGCTAGGGCTGGCAGAATATTTAAAGGAACGTAAGAAATAGATGAACTGGCTCGATCTTTTGCTGATTATCATCCTTGGTCTCGCGGGGATTATGGGCTTCCGTAAGGGGCTCATTGCGCAGGTGATAATGGTGGTGGCGCTGCTCCTGGGTCTGTGGGCTGTGATCCACCTCTCAGACTGGACAGCGCGATTTCTGATTGCGCATTTTTCAGCCAAGCCAGATACGCTAAAGCTGTGGGCTTTCGGTATCACATTTGCACTGGTGGTGGTGTTGGTCTACCTTGCGGGTAGGCTCGCCTCGGGAATACTCAAAGGGGCAATGCTCGGGTGGCTGGATAAACTTGGGGGATTGGTGCTCGGCATATTGAAAATGGCGCTGCTTATCAGCGTGCTATTCGCGGGCTTGGCTTGGGGCAATGCGCTCGACAAATTAGTATCGCCGCACTCGCAGCGAAGAAGCATTCTCTACGCGCCTATACGGTCATTCGCACCCGCGGTGTACCCCTATCTTCGCAAGGGGGCCTACGCGCTACAGCACCAGCTAGAGGCAGAAGCACCAGTAGAGCAAGAATCTGATGCCACGCAATCCTGAGCACTACCCGCTGGTGGAGCTGCGGGGTATGCAGTTCTTCGCCTACCACGGCTGCTATGCGCAAGAACGCAAGGTGGGGAATAGGTTCGTGGTGGAGCTGAAAATGCGAGCCGAGGAAAGCCAGGCACTGGCGAGCGATGATATATCCGATGCGCTGAATTACGCGCAGGCCTACCAGGTGGTGGCGCGGGAGATGTCGGTGCCGTCGCACCTGCTGGAGCATGTGGCAGGCCGTATTCTAACGGCACTGTTCGCAGAATTCCCACAGCTACGCTGGGCTAGCGTTACGATAGAGAAGCTGAATCCCCCCTTGGGTGGAAATGTTTACAGCTCTGCGGTTACGCTGGAGCGGGAAAGGAGTGGGGGTGCAGAGTAAAGTGCAATGCGCACGGTAATTCGGGATTATGGCGAGTGAGATTCAGGCTTTTGAGGCTTTTATGGCTGCAATGCGACGTATCAGGCAGGAATGCCCTTGGGATAGGGGGCAGACCATGCAGAGCCTAACCACATACACCGTGGAGGAGGTATACGAGCTGGTGGATGCGGTAACCGATGGGTTGACCGACGAGGTGCGCAAAGAGCTCGGCGACATGCTGATGCACGTGGCATTCTACGCTGTGATAGCTGAGGAGGGGCATCTCTTCACGCTGGAGGAGGTGATAAGGGGGGTAACGGAGAAGATAATCTACCGCCATCCGCACGTGTTCGCCCACTCTGGGGCTAAGACCCCCGAGGAGGTGGAAGCGCAATGGGAGGCATTGAAGCTCAAGGAAAAAGGACGTAAGAAGGAGGTAATGCAAGGTGTACCCAGAGCACTACCCCCGCTGACGAAAGCCTACCGAATGCAGGAAAAGGCCCGGGCAGTTGGCTTTGACTGGAACGACCCGCAGGGCGCATGGGATAAGCTTGCCGAGGAGATAGCAGAGGCCAAAGAGGCGGTTGCCCAAGAACCTGGGAGCGAGCATGTGGTGCAGGAATTCGGCGACATTCTCTTCACGGCAATCAACGCTGCCCGTATGCACGGAGTGGATCCGGCCTATGCCCTAGAACTAAGCAATAGGAAATTCCAGCTACGTTTCAACCTAATGGAGAAGTTGGCAGCCGAGCAAGGAAAGGCTGTCCATGAGATGGATATGGAGGCGCTTGACGCCCTTTGGGAGGAGGCAAAACGGCAGCTGAGGGATGAGGTAGGATAGAAAAAACGGGGGAATGCGTTCTACTTAGTTAGCGTAGATATCCGTAGCCCGTTTCGCTTTTCGCGATTTTGTGTTACCTTTGCGCAAGGTTAAAAGTGCCCAAGAGGATGGTGAAGAGATACGGCAGAGTGCTGCTAAAATTAAGTGGCGAATCGCTGGCAGGGCAGCAAGGGTATGGATTGGATTCATCTGTGCTACAGGAGTATGCACATGCGATAACGACGGTAGCGCATCAAGGTACGCAGGTCGCAATAGTGGTGGGAGGCGGGAATATCTTCCGAGGTTTGCAGGGCGTAGAGGCTGGTTTTGCACGGGCAAAGGGCGACCAGATGGGCATGCTGAGCACGGTGATCAACAGCATGGCATTGGCCCAGTGGATAGAGATGGAGGGGGGGAAGGCGGTAGTATTCACTGCAACCCCCATGATGCCGATTGCCCAGCACTATAGCCTAGATGGCGCAAACGCTTCGCTGGAACGAGGCGAGGTGGTGCTCTTAGCGGGAGGAACGGGAAATCCGTATTTCACTACCGATTCTGCTGCTGCGCTGCGGGCTGCTGAATTACGCTGCGATGCCCTGCTGAAGGGTACTCGGGTAGATGGGGTATACACTGCCGACCCGGAGAAAGATCCCAGTGCTAGGAAGTACACAAGGCTTACTTTTGCCGATGCCTACGAGAAGAGATTGAAGATCATGGATTTGACAGCTTTTACGCTCTGCCAAGAGAACCATGTGCCCATAGTGGTCTTCAATATGAATGGGAAGGGCAACCTCGAGCGGCTACTGGCGGGCGAGGAGATGGGAACGCTTGTGGAGAACTAAACGAGGGACGGTACAGGAGTAAGAGGGGGTGCGGCAGGTTTCCTCGGCACGGGGATGTTAGGGCTGTGTGTACAGTGTAATTGACAGGTATAGAGTTTTTGAATCTACCGTTTTTTCGGTGCGAAATCAAATAGGAGGCAACATGATGGATAAGAAGGAATGTGTAGATAGGATGCGGGGGCAGATGGAGAAGGCGTTGGGCTATCTCCGTTCTCAGCTTACTACGATACGTGCAGGTAAGGCTAACCCCGCAATGCTAGCGGGCGTGCTGGTGGATTACTACGGCACTCCTACCCCCATAGACCAAGTGGCCAATATTAGCAGTCAGGATGCACGTTCGATAACCATACAGCCCTGGGAGAAGAGCCTAATCCCTGCTATAGAGAAGGCTATACAGAATGCCAATCTTGGCTTCAATCCGCAGAACAATGGAGAGACGGTGCGCGTACCCGTTCCGCCCCTTACAGAAGAACGTCGCAAAGAGCTGGTGAAGCAGGCTCGCCAAGAAGGGGAGGCGGCTAAGGTTACGATTCGCAATGCGCGTCGTGATGCGAACGATGTGATTAAAAAGCTCCAGAAGGATGGGCTAGCCGAGGACGAGGCTAAGAATAGCGAGGCTGAAATCCAAAAAATTACCGAGCAGTACAACGGCAAGGTAGAGAGCGAAACGGCAGCCAAAGAGAAAGAGATCATGACTGTATAGCAGTGCCTTTCTTTCATGCAGAGTGCTGTGTGGGTGTACTTTTGGGCTATCAATATGGTAGCGTAAGAGTATTGTAAACATAGTACCCTTGCGCTATCCTACAGAGTTCCTATGCTTGGCGCGCAGCGTATTTCTTTGGTCTCCTATCTGAATACCCTTCCGTTCCTGTATGGGCTACAGCACGGATGGGAGGGAGGCTATACGCTTAGCCTGCGGCAGGAGGTTCCCGCAGAATGCGTGGGGACTTTACTGAGGGGAGAGGTTGATTTTGCCCTGGTACCCGTAGCGGCTTTGGGAGAATTAAGGGACGTGCATCGTATTACGAATCTGTGCATAGGAGCTAGCGGCAGGGTAGATACCGTGGTGCTGCTCTCCCATAGCCCAGTGCAACGTCTTCGGAAGATATATTTAGATCCTGATTCGCGAACTTCAGTAGCGTTGGTGCAGGTGCTGTGTCGGCATCATTGGCAGGTGTCTCCAGCTTATGAGGCGCTTCCACCCCATGGCTACGAGCTGCCTCTCCACCCCGAGGAGGGCATGCTGCTGATAGGGAATAAGGTTTTTGGCCAACGCGGCTTCTACGCTTACGAGTACGACTTGGCGGAAGAGTGGTGGGCTTTCACGGGGCTGCCCTTCGTGTTTGCCGTGTGGATGGCGGGCGAACGGGCCTCTAAAGAGGGTGCGCTGTTGCTAGATAGGGCGTTGCAATGGGGTGTGGATCGCATAGAAGAGGCGGTGGAAAGCGAGGCAACACGACTACCAATAGCGAAAGAGGCTGCGCTGGAGTATTTGACGCAACGGATAGAGTATAGGCTGGACGAGGCCAAACTCCGAGGGTTGGAACTCTTTCAGTCTTTGATAGGAGAGCTTCCCCAGCCGTTAGCACCTGGGTGTTCTGCTACCCCTTTTAACCTGTAGGGACTATGGTTACCGTATTCTACAAGGCGAACGGGAGTATAGTGAATGAGATAGATGAAGATCTTCTGCGACAGATCGACTACGAGGATCTGCTGTGGATAGACCTGGTGAACCCTACGGAGAAGCAGAGCGAGACGGTGGAGGATTTCTTTGGAATAAGCCTCCAAACCCGCCAGCAGGCAGAGGAGATAGAGAGCTCGTCTCGATACTCTGAGACGGAGAATCTCATCATTGCGAACTCGAGTTTTCTATTGCAGAAAGATGAGAGCTTTGTGGCAGAACCCACAAGCTGTATACTCAAGGACGGTATACTGATATCGCACCGCAACGTAGAGCTGCGTTCATTTGGCGATACGATGCGTAAACTCTCCTACAATCCTAAGGCGTATCCTACAGGCTACCACATTCTCATAGCACTCTTTGAGACGAGGATCGACCTAGATGCCGATATGCTGGAGTATACGGCCAAACAGATCTCTATACTCGGAGGGCAGGTGAGCTCGTTCAACAAGGAGGATGTCTACGAGGAGGTGATCGTGCGAATCAATACCCTGCAAGAGAATACAATGCAGGTACGGGAGAATATAATAGACAAGCAGCGAATACTGAGCGGGGTGCAGAAGAGCGAACGTTTCCCGAATGATCTGTACCCCAAGCTTCAGGTGATGATAAACGATACCTCGTCGCTTGTGAATCACGCCGACTTCAGCTTCGACCGGCTGGAGTACTTGCAGGATACGTTTCTTGGACTGGCGAATATCAAGCTCAATAGGATAACCAAGACCTTTACCATCGTTTCGGTGCTGTTTATGCCGCCAACGCTTATCGCCTCACTCTACGGGATGAACTTTAGGCTAATGCCAGAGCTGGAGTGGGACTATGGCTATGCTTTTGCGGTGGGGTTAATGCTGGCGAGTTCGCTGATAACCCTGCTATTCTTCAGGTTGAAAAAGCTGCTTTAGAGGGATCTTAAAGTACCATTTAGGGATGAAAATAGAGGAGGGTTCTGGAATCATGGAGCAATTCAATCGGGGGGTATTCTCAAGGCTCGTAAGCGTACTTAGCCTGTTGGTCTGCTTTTTCTTTGCCTTTGAGGGAGCTGCATTCGCCCAGGATGGGGGTGCGGTATCGAACTTGTGGGGACTGGGTTCGCCGATTGTGTCGGGGATACTGATAGTGCTCATAGTAGGGGGGCTCTACCTAGAGGTACAGGCCCCCGGGACGGTGATTCCGCTGGTGATAGCCACGGTAGCGGCCTTTGTATTTTTTATCCCGCTCTACTCTATGGGGCTGGTACAGGGCTTAGATCTCGGGCTATTCTTGGTCGGGCTGATCCTTCTGCTCGTAGAGATATTCGCCATCCCTGGCTTTGGGGTTACTGGAGTGCTTGGGTTGCTGGGGATTTTTACGGGACTGACGCTGTCGCTGGTTGATAATGAGTTGCTGTTTGCATGGCAGGCTGGTGCGGGAGTACGACTCATCATGGCAGTGACTACGGTGGTGGCATCCATTACCGTGGGTTCGATAGGGGGAATTTTGTTAGGTGGGGTACTCATAGCATCGCCCAAAGTCCCAGCATTGGCGTTGCGAAGAAATTTAAAGGCTGAAGAGGGGTTCGTAGGGGTAGAGGTCCCGAGCTCGGAGCTGCTTGGGCAACTCGGAGTGGCTGCCACGGTGCTACGGCCGAGCGGCAAGGTGCTAGTGCGGGGAACGCGCTACGATGCTGTGGCGCAAGGCCCATTGGTAGAGCAGGGCGCGCAGGTGAGAGTGGTGGGTATGGACATGGGAACGCTCAAGGTAGAGCCTGTGGAGTCGAACTCTTAGGATAGTACGTCAGCATAATATGATTGCTTAGAGCATATAGCAGAGGGAACTATGGAGAGAGTGGCGCTATTCGCAGGGTCGTTTGATCCGTTCACTATTGGGCATCAAGATATAGTGATAAGGGCCCTGTCGCTCTTCGATAGGGTGGTGGTGGCAATAGGCGAGAACGATGCCAAGCGCACGCTTTTTCCACTTGAGAGCCGCTTGGCCATGATTCGTGACACCTTTGCAGGGAATATGAGGGTACAGGTGGCTAACTATGAGGGACTAACTGCGGATTTCTGCCGTAAGGTGGGGGCAAAATTCATCATCAGAGGGCTACGATCAGGGACAGATTTTGACTACGAACGAACGATAGCCCAAGCCAATAGTATGCTGGCCCCGGAGATAGAAACGCTCTTCCTGGTAACGCGCAAGGAGCACGCCCCCATAGCCTCTACAGTGGTTCGCGATGTTATAATCCACGGTGGCGATGTGCGCCCATTTATGCCAGCAGAGATCGAGCTTTCGCGATACCCACAAAATTCTAGGTAATGCGCCTGAATGCTAGAGGGGGATTGCTGATCTGTCTGCTCCTACTGTCTGCGCAGTATGGCGTTGCCCAGCTAGCCCGAACTGCAACCATAGCAGGCTCTGCCCCTCAGTATGCTGGAGTAGAGCTGCGGTGGATGCGGCCGGCTGATGCCCTATCGGGAACGAAGAGGCTTGCAGGAACGGTAACCCCTGATAAGAAGGGAGATTTTACCTTGCAGCTCTCTCTAGAGAGTCCACAGCTGCTGACATTAGAGGTGGGGCGTTACCTGTGCTACCTCTACGCAGAGCCAGGAGGAAAATATCGGATAACCCTCCCCCCCCTAGAGGAAAAGGAGGAGGCAGATCGGCTCAATCCCTACTTTGAACCCATAGAAGTTCACCTCCAGAGTATCCCGCTGGACAGCCTGCAGACCAATTTCCGCATAGCCCGGTTTGACGAGGAGCTGGAGCGGGCATTAGACAGCGTAACGCTCGCCACTGACAGCCTGGCTATGCGGGTCAATCTGCGCGCGATGGCAAGTAGATTGGCAGGCTTTGACACGTTGAACAATACACCCTTCCTGCGAGATTATAAATTTTACCGAATGGGACTTTTCGGGTTTCTTTCGGGGAGCATGAAGGTGCAGGCGCTCTCTGACCGCTATTTCAAGAGAAAGCGCCCTCTCTATGACAATCCAGCCTATACGGACCTTTTCGCCATAGTCTACCAGCGCTATTTTGTCTACCATGGGCGTACCAAGGAGGGGCGCTCCATTAACCAGGCGATATCTGCTGGATCTTACAGCAGGCTCAAGTCTATCCTTCAGCAGAACGATAATTTGGCGCAAGATTCACTCATGGAGCTGGTGATACTCAAGAATCTCCATGATGAATTCTATAATGACACCTATTCTCGTGCAGGGCTTACGCAGATATTAGATTCTCTGTGCCAGCAGACAAAGATTGCAGAGCATCGAGCCATAGGGTTGAATATCCAGAATAAGGTGAATCGACTTCTCAAGGGGCATGAGCCGAGTCCCTTCTCTCTACCAGATCAGGATGGAGTGGTGCGCACCATGGCTGACTACAAGGGGAGGGTTATCCTGCTGTGTTTTTGCACTACTAGCTCTTACACCTGCATTCAGGATTTTGCCCTGCTAGCCAGGCTACAGCGGCAGTTTGGAGAGCATTTGCAAATAGTGGCAATCTGTGCTGATATACGCTACGAAAGCATGGTGCACTACGCCCAAACCTCAGGCTATAAGTGGCCTTTTGTCTACTGCGGAGGGGAGCCTAGAGTGGTGGCCGATTACGATGTGCGGAGCTACCCGACCTACTATTTAGTAGATCCAGAGGGGAAGCTCCTGCTGTCGCCAGCTCCAGGCCCGCAAGAGGGGCTCGGCAGGGTGCTTTTTGAGCAGTGGAGGGCGCGAGGATGGAGTGTGGAGGTGAATAATCAGTAAGGCTGAAACTGGGGGAGATTCTAGAATTCGCTTGGAGTTCTAGAATCTCCCCCGGTTTTGTTTGCATTCTTGCGGTGCAAATTGTTAGCCGTGCGCTAGATTATGTTTGTAGCAATTTGTAGGTCGTATTGCTAGGTAAGAGGTGTTTTGACGTTTCAAATTCATCCTGAATTATCGGGAGTATTCTAGAGAATCACGAATGGAGATGCAGGCTCAAGAATGAAAAAAACGCTACCTTTGCAGCCAGAATCGCTATTGGGGATAGTAGGCAGAAAGCGAATTATTACGCCTGCCCGCGGTCTTCTAATGGCTAACTAACTAGGTACGATGGCGAGAGTAATTCCTATAGCGAACCAAAAGGGTGGTGTGGGCAAAACCACCACGGCTGTGAACCTATCGGCCAGCTTGGCAATGCTCGACAAGCGGGTATTACTAATAGATGCAGATCCGCAGGCGAATTCGACTTCTGGATTGGGGCTTGAGCGTGCGGTGAAGGCAACGATCTACGATTGTATTGTAAACAATGCCGATCCGCATCAAGCCATAATTCACGTTCCCAATCTCCCAGGGCTCGATCTTTTACCCTCGAATATCGATCTGGTGGGGGCAGAGATGGAGATGGTGGATGAGCCCAATAGGGAGCTAATTCTACGCCCCATAATAGAGCCACTAAGGGCGGAATATGACTACATATTCATCGACTGTTCTCCGTCATTAGGGTTGGTTACGCTGAATGCGCTCACGGCAGCCGACTCGGTAATAATCCCCGTCCAGTGCGAGTACTTTGCCCTGGAAGGCCTCGGTAAGTTGCTGAATACGATAAAAATCACTGAGCAGCGCTTTGCCCCTAACATAAAAATCGAGGGGTTTCTTTTCACGATGTACGATGCCCGTACGCGCTTGGCCAACCAGGTGGTGGAGGAGGTAACGCGGCACTTCGGCGACATGGTATTCAAAACCATGATTCAGCGCAATGTGAAACTTAGCGAAGCACCTAGCCATGGGGTACCCGTGGTTCTCTACGATGCCCAAAGCACCGGAGCTATAAACTACATGAACCTCGCCAGCGAGTTGATTGACAGGAATCGGCAGGCAGACGAGATGAATGCGTCAAAATGATTGGTGGTTAGAGTATGGCGAAAAGAGCAGCGCTTGGTAAGGGGCTGGATGCCCTTATGGGTGGAGGCTACAGCGGAGTACAGCGAGACGAGGATCCGCGGATTTCACGCCAGGAGGCTGTGGGGGATTCAGCAACGGCAGATTCTCCAGCGACCTCTCCAGCGGACGTGGAAGATGCGGGTGCGTCTAGAGCTGAGCGGCCAACTGCAGATTCATCCGAAACACCAGGATTTGTGTCGGTCGATCTGATCGATGAGAATCCCTATCAGCCTCGCAAGCAGTTTAACGACGAACAGCTCGGTGAGCTTGCAGACACCATAGCCAAAATGGGCGTAATAACGGCTCTCACGGTGCGTAGGGCGGGGAATCGTTATCAGCTTATAGCGGGTGAACGACGGCTGCGTGCCGCTAAGCTGGCGGGGCTTAGGCAGGTGCCTGTGGTGGTGCTGGAAGTGGGCGAGAATGAGATGATTGAGATGGCGCTGGTGGAGAATATCCAGCGTACCGATCTCAACCCGATAGAAATAGCGGAGAGTCTGGAGCAATTGTCGCAAACTGCAGGTCTTACCCATGACGAATTGGCCCCTCGGGTGGGGAAGAGCCGCCCGACCATAACCAACTATCTCCGCCTACTTCGTCTGCCGGCAAAGGTGAAGGAGCAGGTACGTGGCGGGCTAATATCCATGGCCCACGCGAAGCTGCTGCTCTCGGTAGAAGATTTGGAGCTGCTGCAGTCTGTGGCGGATAGGATTGCCGAGGAGCATCTTACGGTGGCAGAAGTGGAGCGTTTGCTTAGGGCAGCTCTGGCAAAGAAGGGAGCTCCAGAACCCGCCGTAGAGGCAGTGGAAGCATCGTCTGAGAATTCTCCAGATGCCTACCTTCCAGCAATGCAGAGCGCATTGGAGCAACGCCTAGGGTACGGTGTACAGGTGAAGCCAGGCAAGCATGGTAGCGGGCGGGTCGTGATCCAATATAGATCAGAAGGCGAGCGGCAGGAGCTTCTCCGTAAGCTGGGTATAGAGTAAGAATGGTAGTTCGGCGTAAGTGGATATGGGTTGGGTGGCTAGTGACGGCTATGCTACTGGGCGATTTTGCGATTGGGCGAACAGTAGGCAATTCAGCCCGGAGCATCAGCCCGAACGGTGCAGTCATTGTGGATTCAACTCAGCTGAATCAGGATTCACTGGAGAACTCTGGGAATAAGGGCTCTACGCTGCAAGACACGGTAATTATAGAGGATACGGTAAAAGGTTTAGATGGCAGGAAAACGCTAGATTCACGCCCGAAATATTCTAGCAGATGGAGAAATTTCTGCGATTCGTTGGGGCAGGGTTGGGTTGCCCTTTCTGCAATGATTCTCCCAGGGAGTGGACAAATTTTAAATCGAGACTACTGGAAAATCCCTCTATTCTATGCCACGGGAGCTGGTTTTGGTTACCTGAGCTGGAGGTATCACAGCGAGTACCGTCGTTTAGGGATGCTAGAGAAAGGCCGAACTCTACAGCAGCAGGTAGAGTGGCAGAGCGAGCGGAAGTATGCGCAGCAGCTGCGGAATACTTTTTTTGTAGCCACGGCAGCAACCTACGCGCTCAGTGTGGCCGATGCGCTAATAGTTCACAGCCATGGCATACAGTCGCCACTAGCGGCTATGGTCTGCAGTGGGCTATTGCCAGGGTTAGGGCAGGTGTATAATGGCAGCTACTGGAAAATCCCGATAATTTACGGGGCTGGATTTTACCTTGTGTCGAACATTGCACGCTATAATGGACTCTACGAACGTTACCAAACAGCGCTGGTGGCTTTGCTTGATGACGACCCCTCAACAACAGACGAGTGGCAGGGGAAACGCTCGCAGAGAGATCTGGAGTATCGGGTAGATTATTATAGAAGGGAACGGGATTTCAATGCAATACTCCTTGCGTTGCTGTATGCAATGAATGTGGTTGATGCCTATGTGGATGCCCACCTTTTTTACTGGAACGTGGATAGCAATCTTGCGCTACGAATGTCACCAGAGGTTCGCCCTCTGCAAGGGCAGCATGATTTGGCGCTATCCATGCGATTTGAATTGCAGTTTTGAGCAGGTGTGGCAGCACTGCACATTTTAGTATAAAGGGTTTTAGATATGAAAAAGATCGCAATTCTAGCTACGATAATTGTGGCCGTTATATCGGTTACCTCCAGCACCGGGGGCGCCAGAGAGCGTAAGCGTATGGTGACCGACACGCTGGCTACCGACTCTCTGCATAAAGAGTACCTCGAGAATCTAGACAAGATGCTCAACCTATGGTATGTGCAGCAGTCAGTAGATACCGTAGAGGTCATGGATCAGCTGGATCTCGACAGCGTGGGAATTCGGGCAGACTACCCAGATAGCGTGTATATAGAACGGCTCTCGGGCATGAACACGCTGATAAACCTCCCATTCAACAGCGTGGTACGCAACTATATAACCACCTATACGCAGAAGAAAAGGGCACAGGTTGAGGTTATGCTCGGGCTGGCAGATTACTATTTCCCGCTTTTTGAGGAGATTCTCGATCTGTACCAGCTTCCCCTTGAGCTGAAAATACTCCCGGTAATTGAGAGTGCGCTCAACCCTCGCGCAGTGTCACGGGTGGGGGCTACAGGGCTGTGGCAGTTCATGTACAGCACGGGAAAGCGCTACAATCTGCAGATAGACTCGTATGTGGATCAACGGCGCGATCCCCTGGCTGCCACCCATGCTGCGGCACGCTACCTGCGCGATCTCTATGGGCTCTATGGCGATTGGACCCTGGTTATAGCTGCCTATAACTGTGGCCCTGGCAATGTGAACAAGGCCATACGCCGGGCGGGCGGCAAGCGGAGCTATTGGGATATCTACTACTACCTGCCGCGGGAAACCAGAGGCTATGTACCCGCATTCATCGCGGCAAACTACGCCATGCGTTTTGCCGATCAGCACGGTATCCGCCCAAGAAACATGGAGATGCCCAAAACGACCGATACCGTAGTGGTGCAGGGCAAGATGCACTTAGAGCAGGTGGCAAGGGTGCTAGGGCTGCCCCTACAGCAGCTCCGCGATCTCAATCCGCAGTATAAGCACGATATGCTAACTATGGACTCTGGCAACCCTCTGCGGCTTCCCGCGGAGCGTGTGGGGGAGTTCATAGATCGGCAGGATGAGATCCGCACATTTAATGATTCCATCTACCTCAATCCAAAGCGTATTCAGGAAATAGCCAAGATAAGCGGTGATCCGTTCTATATACCCAGGATAGCGGGAAAGGGCAATGTGGTGAAATATCGGGTGCGGCAGGGCGATGTACTCGGGAGCATTGCCTCCAGATACCATGTTACCGTACAGCAACTCCGGGCCTGGAACGGAATAAGCGGGAGCAAGATTAGGATTGGGCAGACGCTCTTGATCTATACGGGTAAGAATTCCTAGCCATTTTTTTAGCCAGATGGCATCCGTGTACGCACAGAGCAGAGAGAACGCAGATTCTCACGGGGTACCGCGTAGGCTCGCAGAGGGGCTAGGGCGAGATAAATAGCATTGTTTTAGTGGTGCAATTTCGGCGGGTTCTTTTCTTCCTCTCAGGCATACTGTTGCTACTGTATGCTCTCACCTGGCTAGGGCGGAGGTACGGTGCCCCAATAGATGCACAGGCTTGGTTACCGAGCGCGAGGCAATTCCCGGGGCTTCGGAGTTCAGTTGCCCCGCGGGCAGATGTTCGGCTGGCCGACTCCACGCTAAAATTGGTGGAGGCTATCGATAGTCTCGATATGGCAACCGATGCTGCGCACTCCAGCCAGAGAGCAGTAAAGGCTGTCGGTAGAGTGATGGGAGGGGCAATGCTATCTGTGGAGAACGAGGGTGCAGAACAGCCCAGTGGTTCGTATCCGTTCACCCCAGAGCCGAGTCGGCAATTAGAGCAATCGCCGATTTTAGCCGATGCTATGCGGGGAGCTAAAGAGATTAAGCCATCGGGCAATGTTGCTCTTCCAGAGGCGGCTAAAGGCGATAGGCGGATTAAGACTCGCGCATTAGAATATACCGATGCGGGTTTTAATCAGCTCGCCTATTTTTTTGACGCATTGGGAAAGACACAGCTCGATGGTGCGGGAGTGCGCATATTGCACTATGGCGATTCGCAGATAGAAGGCGATAGGGTTACTGGCTATCTGCGTTCTCGCATGCAGCGGGTGTTCGGCGGTGCAGGCGTGGGGATGCAGTGCGTGGTGCCCCCCGTTTCTCCCCCATTCGGACTGACTATCCAGCCAGGGGCAGGCTGGAAGTACCATTCGATAATGCCGGCCACAAAGCGTAAAAAGGAGTTCCATTACGGGCTGGCTGGCTCTGTTTGCCAGTATGGGCAAGAGGTGGAGGATGCCGAAACGGGCGAAACCCACTACCAGGGCACCGTGGAGATTACCCGTAAGCTCTCGGCTGGCTCTGGGATGCGCTTTTCCCATGTGCGCGTGTTTATCCACACAGCCCAGTCGCCTTGCAGGGTAGAGCTGCAGCAGGGCGATTCTACGCTTTGGGAGGCTAGTATTGGTGCTTTGCCGTCTGTGCAGCAGGTGGTTGTGCCAGTATCAACCCAGCGCTCCAAATTTTCCCTTTCATTCAGCTCGGCTTCCCTGGCCGATGTGTTGGCTCTCTCCTTTGAGGGTGAAGGAGGGGTGCAGGTAGACAACGTGCCGCTACGAGGCAGCAGCGGGGGCGATTTCACGGCTATCAACGATACGGTCTTTCGTGAAATGGCCTCCCTTTTGCACCCCAAGCTCGTGCTGCTCCAGTTTGGGGTAAATGTGGTGCCTGGGCAGATGGAGGCATACGGGTTTTACCGCGAGATGCTGAAGCGGCAAATTGCCCGTCTTCGTGGCCTATTGCCAGGGGTCACCTTCATCATGCTGGGGGTCTCTGATATGGGGATGAAGGAAGAGGACGATTTTGTCTCGTACCCCAACATTCCCAAAGTGCGAAATGCCCAACGGCAGGCAGCGTTGGAGAGCGGAATAGCCTTTTGGGACACCTACCAGGCCATGGGAGGTCCCAATTCTATAGTGGCGTGGGTGAATGCCGAACCGCCTCTAGCCACGGCAGACTACGTGCATTTCACCCCGAGGGGGGCTCGTTTTATTGGTGAGATGTTTTACTCGGCGCTCATGCAGGCCTACGAAGCCTACACCCAGGGCGCTTCAGCACCCCAAAAGTAGGAAATGTCTATGGGAACGAGGTGCGCTCTCCTCTCTGCCTACACCATGCGTCGGGTTTCTGGGAATGCCCATCACTCTAGGTGTTATCGAATACTGCTGCTACTACTTTACATTACCTTAGCCGTGCATTCCTTTCTACAAGCGCAGCCGATAGAGAGCTGGACAGACGATTATATCGACCAGCTTGCCGCGAGTTGGCCAGCCAATGTAATCGATAACGTCCCGAAGTGGTTACGCTGGAGCCCGAAGGGTGGCACGCGGATGACGATAGTGCAGATAGGCGATTCACACGTGCAGGGCGACGTGGCGGCGGTGGCCACCCGAACCTACCTAACCCGGGCATTCAAACTCAGCGGGGGGGCTATCGGCTTCTCATTCCCCTTTGGCATGGCCAGGAGCAACGATCCCAGGGCCATCCGTTCGCATAGCCAGAGCGGCTGGACACCCGTGATGGCGACCAAGACCAAGGTGGAACAGCCGTTTGGTATAGCGGGGGCCGCTATCGATGCCTACTCTAAATCGTCTCCGATGCACGTTGGATTGCGGCAAGAGGGCCCCTACAGCCTTCCCCCCAGCGAGGTACAGGTGCTCTTTGTCCCATCGCAGACACCCCCAGCCCTTCGCCTGAACGGGGTATTTCCCGATACGATAGACAAGGATAGAGGAACGGCCCGCTTCAGCTTCGCTACCCCACCGCAGAGCCTAACCCTCTCGCTAGACCATGTGGAGGGAGGTCTTAGCACCTTCAGATTCTTGGGCTTTGTGCTTGATAATCAGGCTTCACCCTTGGTATTCCATGCGGCAGGTATCAATGGTGCCGATGTGCGCACCCACCTTCGCAATACGATGCTCCCCTTTGAGCTGGCCGTTCTCAATCCGCAGATCATCATCCTCTCCCTCGGTACGAATGACGCATTCAACACCCAGTTCGATCCGGTGAGCTTTCGGGCAGATTACACCCAGCTTATCCGTCGAATCCGCTTCATGTGCCCGAAGGCGTTCATAGTGCTGGCCACTCCAAACGACCACCTCTACCGGAATAGAGAGCCCAATACCCGGGTAGCCGATGCGGCTGAGACCATCTGCAATCTGGCCGCCGATGAGGGGTGTGGGGTGTGGGACTTCTACCGCATCATGGGGGGCGAGGGGAGTATCTACTCGTGGGACAGCCATGGGCTAACCGCGGCAGATCGCCTGCATTTCTCCCCCTTAGGCTACCGTTTGCAGGGCACTCTCCTGGGGGTGGCGCTCTACCGAATGCTTACCCAGGAATCTAGGTGAGGAGGCGTGTGATTATGGGGTCGGTCTAGGTGAAGTACACCTGAATGTATCCATGATGGCGGGAGCCATTTTTTTTGTAGAAATTCGATCTAAATACCCATTATGTGGGATAGTCTGCTTGCCCAGGTGAGGGAATTCCTGAGCTACGATTCGCTTAAGCCGCTGCTTTTCACCCAGGTTGATTTTTGGGTATTTCTACTCGTACTCTCGGTAGGGTATCTGTGCGTACAGCGAAAGCTCGCGGTGCGCAACTTCTACCTGCTGATTTTCAGCCTGCTTTTCTACTATAAATCGTGCGGGCTATTCGCCATACTGCTTGTAGCCTCCATCCTTTTCAACTACGCAATGGCGCTGGCCATAGCGGCAGGGCGCACGCGATGGCAGCGTAAGGGGATGCTCTCCATAGCCGTAGCGGCCAACCTTTTCCTCTTGGCCTACTTCAAGTATTCCCACTTCTTCGTGGGGATCGTCAATAGCCTGTTCCACACCCATTTTGAGGCTACCAATGCGCTGGGGGTGGCTATCGCCTCACTGTTTGGCGATGGGCATACCCTGGTGGCCACCATGCTGCCGGTGGGGCTTAGCTTCTACACCTTCCAGGCCATTAGCTACGTGGTAGATGTCTACAGGCGACAGTTGCCCCCGCTGCATCGTCCCGAGGAGTTCGGGTTCTACTTGGCATTCTTCCCCCAGCTGGTGGCCGGGCCTATAGTCCGCGCTAGCGAATTCATTCCGCAGATCTACCAGCCCTACAGAGTGAGCCAGCGGGAGTTGGGACATGCGCTCTTTCTCATCCTCGGGGGGCTTTTTAAGAAGGTTGTGCTGTCAGACTACATTGGGCTCAATCTGGTAGACAGGGTGTTCAATAGCCCTACAGCCTACACGGGCCTCGAGAATCTGATCGCCAGCTATGGGTATACCTTGCAGATTTACTGCGACTTTTCGGGCTACACCGATATCGCCATAGGGGTGGCGTTGCTGTTGGGCTTCCGCCTCTCCATCAACTTCAACTTCCCATACCGTGCCGCCTCGCTAACCGACTTTTGGCGGCGTTGGCATATATCGCTCTCCACCTGGCTTCGCGATCATCTCTACATTCCCCTTGGGGGGAATAGGCATGGGGTGGCCGTCTTGTACCTCGCGCTCATGACCACCATGCTGCTTGGCGGGCTCTGGCATGGGGCCAGCTGGAACTTCGTCATTTGGGGCGGTGCGCACGGCCTGGGGCTGGTGGTGAGTAAGCTCATTGCCCGCTTGCCCGCTGCGTGGTTAGCCCGCCCGGCCGTTAGAGCCCTACGATGGCTGCTCACCTTCCACTTTGTGGTGCTGTGCTGGATATTCTTCAGGGCGCAGGGGTTGCAGCATGCGCTAGATGTGGTGGCGCAAATAGGGAGAGAGTTCCACCCCGAGGCCATTCTACAGGCGCTGCAGGGCTACCGTACCGTGCTGCTCCTCATGGCGCTGGGCTACTTCCTGCACTGGATGCCTGGCCGGTGGATAGAAAGGGTGCGTGGGGGCTTTATAGCGCTGCCTACCGCAGCGAAATTCGCCCTGACGTTGGCACTTGCCCTACTCATGCTCAAGGTGCAAACGGCAGACCTACAGCCGTTCATATACTTCGATTTTTAGCATCTGATGATTTGCCTAGGCACGAGCGCAGGGAATTTGCAATCTCAGCAACCAGCCGTTGGGCTCGCCGCGGAGGGGCGTGTTGCGATAGCGCGTACCGTGTAGGTTGAGGTGCTCTCTCGGCCTGCTACTGTGTAAAGGAAGCAAGGCGGATTCTGCAGAGGGTAGGGGAATCCTACCGCAACGGGATTGAATTCTGATGGCCAATTAGGGCGTTAGTGCCCAGGGAGGCGTGCAGTGGAGTACTACCATTGCGCGCCTCTTTTGCTATCGGGGGGAATCCTCTGGATGCGTCTGCAAAAGTCATGGGGGCGTACCACTCGGCGGGCTCGTCTTTGCGCCATCTTGAGGCTGAAAAGATTTTAATCAATTAAGCACTTTTATCAAAGACCGTAGCTATGTGGCGATCTGTATCGTTTAGGCATTATTGGTAGAGGTCTTAAAGAGAAGATCCTCGTGCGTGCACCTTCAGCTATGCGCGCTTTTTTCTTTTCTACGACTGTGACCATTCAATCGGTTACGTATAGCTGTAATAAGGCTTAGCTTTGCGGTGGTCAGCACAGTGCCAAATGCCTTTTCCCGGCAAGCCATACAGGGTTCAACGCCGTACCTCCGTCGTACCATCGCCGTACCATCGCCGCTGCACCCTCGGATTTCATCGCAAAATCCGAGGGTGCACTAAAGGAGGTACGACGATGGTACGGCGGAGGTGCGGCGATGGTGCGGCGCGCAGGGGGTGGTAGGGCGGGCACGGCGATGGGGGTTCGTTACGGTTATTTCATTACCTTCGCGGAGAATATGGGTTCAGTTACGTACTACCTTGGCTTGCTATGGCACTTAGGCTGCGGATTAAGCATAGGATCCTCTTCCTGGTTCTCCTGGTTTCTGCCCTTATCTACATCATCTCCATCGGGTATATCATCACCTCTACCCGGAGGGTGATGCTGGAGGAGGCTTACAGCAAGGTGGTTCTCTCTGCGCAGAAGTCGGCCAATGCGGTCTCTGAGCGGATAGATCCCTACATGGTGCTCTCGCTCTCGTTGGCCAGTGCGTTCGCCGATTCTAGCCATCTGTCCGATGCCAGCTGGCGGAGTCAGACCATGCAGATGATGCGTCGTATCTACCCCCTCTACCCCGAGATCGTCTCCCTTTGGAGTAGCTGGGAGTATAGCGCCATTAGCCCTGGCTATGCAAAGCCATACGGACGCATTGCCTACGCGCTAGAGCGCCAACCGAGCGGAGGCATTAACGAGACGGTGGAGGAGCTGAGCCTAACGGGCGATCCGGCGCCCTACGCGGCCTTCAAGGCACTCAACAAACCCTCGCTCTTCGAGCCCTACCTCGGCGTGGTAGCCCAAAGCGCGGCCAATAGGGTGCTTATGACCACGGTGGCCGCCCCCATGCAGAAAAATGGGGTATACGCAGGGATGGTGGGGTGCGACATTCCGCTCGACTGGCTACAGGGCGTGGTGGAGCAGCTCCAGCCCTTTGAGCAGAGCCTAGCGTTCCTGCTTTCGGGCGAGTCGAAAATCGCTGCCTACCATAGCGATTCACTGCTCCTTCGGCCAGTAGAGATCCTATTCCCGCATGACGCAGAGCGCGAGGAGCTGCACCGCGTAGTGCGCGAGGGGCGTGAGCATTCATTCATACACGTAGATTCGGCTGGGCGGCGCTACTTCGTGGTGATGTCGCCCATCAATATTCGCCACTCGGCTACCCACTGGTCGCTGGGGCTCATGGTGCCGCTCAGGGTGATACGGCATGAGGCCGACCAGAGCGTGAGGATATCTGTGCTGGTGGGGGTTCTCGCCCTGCTCATCCTGGTGGGCTTGCTTATACAGATCTCCAATAGCATCTCTCGCCCTATAGAGCGGGTAACCAGGGTGTTGCAGCAGCTCGGCGAAGGGGAATTCTCAGAGGGGATGAAGCTTAGAATACATACCCGCGACGAGATAGAGCGGATGACCGTGGCGCTCAACCAGCTCATCACAGGGCTGCTGGAGAAGGATCGGCTTGCGGACAGCATAGCAAAGGGCGACCTCTCTGGCGATATTACCCTGCTGAGCGATAGAGATCGACTGGGGCTCTCGCTTGTGGCCATGCGGAATGGGCTGCGCGAGGCCCATGAGCTGCAAGAACAGCGAGATCTGGACACCGAGAGGCGAACCTGGACTAACCAGGGATTGGCAGATTTCAGCGAGATCCTCCGTAAGCATGCCGATAATTTCGAAGAGCTATGCGATGATCTGCTCAGCTCCCTGCTCCGTTTCCTAGGGGCTGAACAGGGGGCTATATACCTGCTCGATAGCGCGCTTTACGCTGATACCAGGCAGCAAGAATACTACCTGAAAACGGTGTTTGCCTGGGGGCGTAAGCGGAGTAGGGAGGTACGGATATCGAGGGGCATAGGGCTCGTGGGGGCGTGCGCCATGGAACGCGAGCTGCTTTTCATAACCGATGTCCCTGCCGATTACCCGAGTATACCTGCGGCTGTGGGCGAGGCCAAACCGAAATGCTTAGTACTCATCCCGCTGCTGCATGAGGGGAGCACCATTGGGGTGATTGAGATCGCGTCGTTCCACGTGTTTGAGCCCTACCAGCTCGAATTCCTTAAATTGCTTTCGGTGTCCGTGGCTTCTAGCATTTTCAGCGTGCAGATAGGGGCACAGACGCATGCGCTCTTGCAGCAATCCCAAGAGCAGGCCGAGAAGCTGAAGGCAAAGGAAGAGGAACTCCGCCAGAATCTAGAGGAAATGGCGGCTACACAGGAGAATGCGGAGCTGCTGAGCAGTGCGTTCCACAATCTGGTAGAGTCGCTCGCAAGCACAATGAACTTCGTGGAGTATGACACCGAGGGCTATATAACCGAGGTGGGAACTCGCTACCTACAGCTGTTGGGCAAATCGAGGGAGATGCTGCTACACACCTACTTCTCCGATTCACTCCACGTGGAAGGCTGGGGACGCAAGGAGTACGAGCAATTCTGGAGGGAGATCCGCAACGGGCAGACTCGGCAGGTGGATGCCCTGGTTCGCCTGCCGGGGGCTGACCAGCTAATGCATGAGTTCTACATCCCCATAAAGGATGGGGACGGGCGGGTGTTTAAGGTGATTAAACTGTCATATTGCTAATGCGTGGTTTCTAAGTACCGCTAGTTATATGCGAACAAGTTTAGCATTGTTAGTTCTGCTTCTCGGGATACACCTCGGTGTGAGTGGGGCGTACTTTCCCGCACGGGCAAGCGCTACGGTTTCCTTGGCAGATACGGCAGACGCGCGAGAGTTGGTACGTATGGAGGTCTACCATGCCGATGGTTCAGCTTATGAGGGTGGACTTCAGCTACAGTGCGTGGAGGCTATGGATGCTCCCCGTTGCTCTACTAATCGCTATGGGCTGGGGTTCGTAAGCCTACTCTCAGGGGTGGAGTACTTGGTGTCTACCCGGGATTACCCCCAGTTTGCGCGCCTTAGCACCGTGGGGGGAAGGGGAACGGGCGACAGAACGGTGGTGCTACGCCTACCGCCCGAGAAGCTTCGTGGCAAGAGTGCTCCGCTAGGGCAGGGGTTGCTCATCGTAACCATAAAAGACAAAGAGGGGCATCCTTGGGCGGGGCAATGGGTACGGGTGGATGGTGGAACGCAGGCAACCTATAGCGCAACGACTGATGCGGGTGGGCAAGCCCGCGTAGTGGTGCCGCAGGGGGCTACCTACACCATTTCGGTGGAGGGGCTCAAGGCGTTTGCCAAGCATACGTTCCCCAAGAGCGATTCGTTGCAAACCGCGGAGTTTACAGTCGATTGGTCGGTGCTCTCCTCTCGTAAGCCGGCAAGCTCTGGGAGCGGGCGTGAACGTTCTGTAAGGCGGGCATCGCGTCCCACTTACCCCCGTCGTGCCGATAGTGCCAGCGCGGCTAGGCAGTACGTTCGCAGGGCAAAGAAGCAGTATCCTGAGGGGGCTTTTGCCATTCCCCTGCGCCCCTTTACCCCTACACCAGCCATTAAGAAGAATGTGATTACGGGGATCTCGCTCCTGCAAGAGGCGCTACAAGCCGAGCAGCAGAAGGAGACCCGCTATCGCAATCTTAAGTTTGAGGTGCTGGTTCCCCTGATGCGGAATCGGTGGGCCAATGCCGTATACGTGGTGGATGTTACCTGCAGCATGGATCCCTACGTGGAGCAGTACCTCCTGTGGCTCTCCCTGGCCGCCAAGAGCTCCGAGCCTCTGGGTGTCGTTTTCTTCAATGATGGCGATGGGCTGCCCGACGAGGACAAGGTGACGGGAGCTACCGGGGGGATACACTCGGTAGGCCCAGAGTATGCAAGCTGCGTGGATACAATGCTCGCGAGCATCTCATACGGCTGTAGCGGCGATGACCCGGAGAATGACCTAGAGGCACTGCTCGAAGCCCAAGCGCGCTACCCGCAGGCTGCCCAGCTGGTCCTGATAGCCGATAGTAAGAGCGCTGTGCGGGATATAGAGCTGCTGTCTCGCCTGCGCAAGCCTGTACACGTGCTGCTGGCTGGAATTCCTAAGCTCGATGCGCAGAATGCCCCGCATCCAGATTATGTGTCTATAGCCTTCGCTACGCACGGTTCGCTGCATACGCTGGAGCAGGATATAGCCCTGCAGAAATCTGTGCTTAGCGGCGAGCAGCTCCAGGTGGCGGGTACGCTGTACCGCTGGGCGCAGGGGCGATTTGTAAGGGTAAAGTAGACGGGGTAAAGACGCAATGCTGGGGCAGTTCATCAGGAGGTTAGCTCCCGAGTGGCAAGAGATGCTGCTGGCAGGCGACGGGGTACAGGTGCTGGCCAGAATAGATGCCACACTGCAGCAAGAATACTCGGCCAACGTTTGCTACCCAGCGTGGGGTGAAATCTTTTCGGCTCTCACGTACTTTCCGCCGGGTGCTACGCGGGTGGTGATAGTGGGGCAAGATCCCTACATAGGGCCTAATCAGGCGCATGGCTTAGCCTTTAGCGTGCCTACGGGGCAACCCCTTCCACCGTCGCTAAGGAATATCTTCCAAGAGATAGCTTTGGAGTACCAATGCCAGCCTCCTAGTGATGGCAACCTGGCACGCTGGGCTGCCCAAGGAGTGCTGCTGCTGAACTCGGTGCTAACGGTGCGCGCAGGGCAGAGCCTCTCGCATGCTGGCGTGGGCTGGCAAACGGTTACCGATAGGCTTATCAGCGCCCTTGCCAGCAGGTATGGTCGTATCGTATTCCTGCTCTGGGGGAAGAATGCGCAATCCAAAATACCCCTTATCCCAGCAGGATGGCACTATGTGCTCACAGCACCCCATCCATCGCCCCTGTCTGCGCACCGAGGGTTCTTCGGATGCAACCACTTCCGCCTGGCCAACGACTACCTGCAGGGCAATGGGCGGGGTGCTATAGGGTGGATATAGAAAGGGCATCGATACTACACGGTATCGATGCCCTTTCTATTGCAGGAGCTGTAGGTGTCTGCTATTCTGAGGCGTTCACGGGCTTTTCTAGCAGCACTACGGCCTGTGCCATTATTCCACGCCCCTCGCCTACGAAGCCGAGCCGTTCGGTGGTGGTAGCTTTCACGCTGATGCTTTCTACGGGGGCTTGTAGGCACTCGGCCAGGGTCGTGCGCATTTGCTCTATGTAGGGCTGTATTTTAGGCCGTTGTAGGGCAATTACGATGTCGGCATTGGAGAGCCGAAACCCTCCATTTTTCACCATTTCGTAGCACTGCTTCAGCAGCAGTAGGCTGGAGATGCCGTGGTAGGCCGGATCTGTATCGGGAAAATGCTTCCCGATGTCACCGAGTGCCAGCGCGCCTAGCAGGGCATCGCAGAGGGCATGGGTTGGAGTGTCAGCATCGGAATGCCCAACCGCCCCAAATTCGCACTCCACCTGCACCCCGCACAGCCAGAGTGGATACCCCTCTTCAAGCCGGTGTACATCGTAGCCTAGACCAATGCGAAAGTTGCCCATAGATGATGCTTTTCCTAGGTGATGAGTGCAGTTTGCGGGGTGTGCGGTTTCTGGAAGAGGGGTCGGCTAGGCGCATGCGGAAGTGCCCGTAGGTTGAGAGCCGAATTTTAGCGCATGGCTGAACTCTCTGCGCGCCTTGTGATTGCTACCCGCCCGTTGGGCGATCTGCCGGTTCGTTGGGACGCTCCTACATGTAGCCGCCCTGTGGCGTAGTGTTACCACCTCTTCAGCACCTCGCTACATGCCCTGTTCCTGCTTGGCGCGCTTGCCCTTTTTGTTTTGCTGCTCAAAGTTCACCATCAGCGAGAAGCGCATGGTATTCGCTATGGGGCTATTGAAACCAGCAGTCGGGAGAAGGTAGGCGGCATCTAGGCTGAACACATTGTAGGCAACACCAGCCCCGAGGGTGAAGTAGGTTCGCCCCCCCTTGCTGGGATGCTCATAGTAATAGCCAGCCCGTAGGGCGAAGAGCTTTTGGTACAGGTATTCGAATCCTGTGGCCAGGTAGACTTCGTGGAATTCCTCTGCTGCGCCACCAGGGGCATCGTAGAATGATTGCACCATCCCCGTCACCACGGCTACATCGGGATCTTTCCCCTTGGTTATCTCGTGCTTAGCGTTGTAGATAGGGGGGGTGGGAACCAGGAGCTTTGAGAGGTCGAGTAGGGCAGAGATGGCGTTGTACTGATCGACGTTAAGGCTGAAGCGCCCTCCCACGCGTAGAGTGATAGGGATAAAGTTCTTTACCACATCGTTGTATGTGAGCTTTGACCCGATGTTGGTTATCGAGATCCCCACGGCCCACTCTGCGGGCATACGTTGCAGCTTTAGCGGGTGCTGGTAGTAGATCCCGAGGTCTGCGGCGTAAGACATCCCCGCCTTGTTGGTCCCTACGGAATTCTGGTTAGAAAAGCCCCCCGTGAGGTCGCTACGGATTATGCGAAAGCCTAGGCCGCCGCTGAAGTTGGGTAGGAATTTTCGGGAGTAGCCTACGTCGAAGGCGAATTCGTTGGGGTTGTGGGTCTGCATCCGTATCCCCTGCTCGTTGGTGAATACCATCTGCCCCATGGAGAAGTATCGGAGCGAGGCAGAGACCGACTGCATCTTGTCAATTCGGTAGTAGCCCGCGAGGTACGCCAGGTTGATCTCGTTGGTGAGCTTGCGCAGCCAGGGGATGTAGGAGAGCGAGACCCCGAACTTGGTGGGTATGAGGGCGTACTTGGCAATATTCCAGTGCTGGCTATTGACATCGGGGGTGGAGGCCACGCCAGCATCGCCCATGGCGGCAGCCCGGGAGTCTGGGGCAATGCTCAGCAGGGGGACTGCAGTGTAGATTAGATTGCGGTAGCCAGAGCTATTGATGTCTTTGCCGTCGAGCTCCCGAATGTCTATCTGTTTCTGCTGCGCGGTGGCTCCTAGCGCCAGGGCGAGTAGCAGGGCGAGGGAAAGGGCTTTCTGGATTCTGTGCATAGGGCATTTCGGTTTCGGCAGGCGGCTTGGACGTATGAGAACCACCCGCAGAGGTTTTGATGATTCAGGTGCAGCGGAACGTATAATTCCTTGATAATTACGTTGCAAGTGAGGAAATTATTGTGCAATGGGCTATAAAGATCTGGGGTGATGCTGGGAATGCTGTGGGTGCTCTCCAGCTGCCGCATGGGAAAGTAAAGAGGCTACCCAGGACGGTGTAGCACGCAGCACCTCGCTACCAGGAAGGGGGTGAATTTTCTACCCGTGTCGTGTTTGCCATCAGCAACCGTTTCTGTGCGCACTGATTCCCAGTAGGTTTCTTATGCAGAAGAGGGGTCACCCTTGCTAGGGTAACCCCTCTTCTGTTTAGGCTGTAGGCTGAATGCAGCGTTATGACGCGCTACTGGCGAGGCTGTCTATCCCCTAGAATTACAGCTAGGACAGGTTACTTTGGGAGTACCACTGTGCCTGTGGCCTTCTTTTCGCGCAAGATGGAATGCTCGGCGAAATCGTACCCTGAAGCCCCAAAAATTATGATGTGGGGGCCTGGGTTGAAGTGAGTGGGTATTTCTGCCTCCTCTTTCTGCTCTGTAGGGGATTCTACAGGCTGCTGTTCCACCTTTTTCCCTAGCAGATCGTCATCTTGCTGTATGAGTCTATTCTGGAGTAGCTCTTTCGGTTCACGAACGCCGATCATTAGGATTTTAGACTTCGCGAAGTCGGTCTTGTTCTCCAGCAGCTTTGGGAGGAAGTCGCCCTCAGCCACCAGGTTCAGCGAACGGTCGCTAGGAGTATACAGGTATGCCCCCTCAGGCACTATAACGTAGACTTTAGAGGCTTTCCCTCCCTCGCCTAGCTGCTTTTGGGCGGCAGCCAGCCAGTCGCCTCCGTTATCATGCTCGTAGAGGTCTATGGCGTTGCTTACATGCTGGAGGTTTAGCGTGTAATCTATGAATTCGGCAGGGTCGATCATTCGCTTGGCTATGGCGCGGAGCGCATCACCTGTGGATTCTTTCTTTTGCCCTTGGGCGATCTGCTGGGGTGTGGGCAGCTGGTATTTCTTGGTGGCTTGCCCATAGGCTACTATACCCGCCAGCATAAGGGCTACACCCATAGTGAGACGTTTCATGGCGTGCTGATTGGTTTTGTTTTAGTAGGGCAAAGATAGTAATAAAAACCAGACCAGCGACACGATGCTGCGGAATCAGCACGGGGCGTTCTTGCGATCCTCTTCGAATGAGCCAGAGGCTCGGTAGGCGGAGAACAGCGGAGGGGGCTACCCAGAAATGAGTAGCCCCCTCCGCTTTTATGTATGCCGGGCAGAATGCCTCTCGCTAGCGTTTCACCGCGGTTAGCACTCTTGATCCCTCGGCCCCCGTAACCCTAATCAAGTATAGCCCGCCAACCCAGTGGGAGGTGTTGAGCACAATGGAGGGCGCCCCCGAGTGGGCTAGCTCTACGAGCCGATGCCCTGTGGCAGTGTATACTACGAGGTGGAGTATACGCTCTGCATGCTCAAGCCGCAGCGTGCTGCTAAAGGGGTTCGGGGCCATGGTAACTTCAGTCAGAGCCTCTACGGCATCTATCTGTGAATCCTTCTTCCATTGGGCGTAGAGTGTAAGATCCCCAGTTACTGGAGTTTCGAAGTTGTAGGGATGCGTCCCTTCACGGTCGGTTGTCCACACCACGAAGAGGTAACCAGAACGTAGAGGTGTGCTGGGCTGTGGGAACTTTTCCTCAGGGGCTACACCATGCTTTGTGGGAGAGCTACCGTCTTGGAGATCGATGGTCACGGTGTAGGAGGGAGGTGCTGATTTGAGCGTGATGGTGATCTCCCCTTCTAGCGGGATCTTAAAGGTCCCGCTACCTTGAATGTAGCCCTTTTTGCTTACGCTGCATGAGTAGTCTGCACCTTCTGTAAGCTTGTAGTGGGCTTTGCCGTCACTAGCTGTTAGGCTGGGCTTATCTTTTATTATAACCGTAGCACCTTCTATGGGGTTACCGTTCTCGTCGAGTACGATTACCACGAAATCGTAGGTCTTAGGATTCCACTTGGCGAAGAGATCTACGTTGGCAGTTACTGGGTGGGTGGCTAAGTCCCATTTGTCAGTCCAAGCGCTATCATCGGTATACCACCCTCCGAAGGTAAATCCTTCTCGGATAGGTTCAGATGTAGGCCCGTTTGCAAATTTACCCTCTTCCACGGTCTCGGTGAAGTCAGATTCTCCGTTGTTGGGGTGGAAGGTCACGGTGTGGAGGACAATCCACTTGGCGTAGAGGGTGATGCTCTCGGTCACGGGATTGTTGACAAAGTCCCACTTCTTGGTTGGGGTCAGCTGTTCATCGGTATACCACCCCTCTAGGGTAAATCCAGCCTTGGTAACGACTGGGGGAGCATCCACCCTATCGCCGTAGTGCTTGCTCTGACTTGGTGGGGTGGGGCTTCCACCCTTGGCATCGAAGGTTACGGTGTAGGTGTCCTCCGTCCACTTGGCGTAGAGGGTGATATTCCCGGTCAAGGTGTTGTTGTCGAAGTCCCACTTGCTGGCTGGTGTCAGCTGTTCATCGGCATACCACCCCTCTAGGGTGTACCCGGCCTTGGTAACGCCTGTGGGAGCAGCCACCTTCTCCCCACAGACCTTGCTCTGCGGCGGGACTGCCGTTCCGCCCTTGGAGTCGAAGGTCACGGTGACGGCTTTGAGAACCCAGATGGCGTAGAGATCCATGTCCTGCGTCACGGGGTTGCTATCCAGTGCCCACTCGTGCCCGTCGCTCGTGTTCCAGTACGCAAAGTTGCTGCAGTCCTTAGCGAGGTCCTGTGGCCCCTTGGCGGTTTTGCCATGCTCCACGGTCTCTATGTAGTCGGGCTGGCCGTTATCGAGGTGGAAGGTTACGGTGTGGGCGGCANCCCACTTGGCGTAGAGGGTAATGTTCCCTTCTACAGTGCTGTTGTCGAAGTCCCACTTGCTGGCTGGTGTCAGCTGTTCATCGGTATACCAGCCCTCTAGGGTGTACCCGGCCTTGGTAACGCCTGTGGGAGCATCCGCCTTCTCCCCATAGTGCTTGCTTTGCGGGGCTGGGGTGGGGGAGCCGCCGTTGGCGTTGAAGGTGATGGTGTAGGTTACAGGCTTCCACTTGGCGTAGAGATCTACGTCGGCGGTTACGGGGCGGGTGGCTAAGTCCCATTTGTCATTCCAAGCGCCATCATCGGTATACCACGCATCAAAGGTGAATCCGGTCTTGCTAGGTGTGGGTGTAGGCCCATTTGCAAATTTGCCATCTTCCACGGTCTCGGTGAAGTCAGATTCTCCGTTGTTGGGGTGGAAGGTTACGGTGTGGAGGGCAATCCACTTGGCGTAGAGGGTGATGTCCTCGGTCAAGGTGTTGTTGTCGAAGTCCCATTTCTTGGTCGGGGTCAGCTGCTCATCGGTGTACCACCCCTCTAGGGTGTACCCATCCTTGGTGACACCCGAGGGCGCATCCACCTTATCTCCGCAGACCTTGCTCTGCGGCGGGACGGCAGTCCCGCCCTTGGAGTCGAAGGTCACGGTGATGGGCTTGAGCTCCCACTTGGCCCAGAGCTCCATATCTTGCGATACCTGCTGCGTACCTGTATCCCATTCGTGGGTGAGCCCTGCGTCGGTGTACCAACCTTTTAGGTCGTGGCAATCTTTAGTTATCCCAGCGGGAATTTGTACAAGGGCTCCATGCGCTACGCTTAAGCGGATATCCTCAGTATCATTGTTTGGATGGAGGGTTACGGTGTGCGCAGTTGCCCAATACGCGTAGAGGTGGAGGTCGCCGAGTACGGGGCTGTGGTCGAAATCCCACTTATCAGTCCATGTGCCGCCGTCGGTATACCACCCGACTAGCGTATACCCGGGGTATTTCAGAGGCAGGGGCTTTTCTACGAAATTCCCGTAGGATACATCCTCGGTAAATAGGGGATTACCAGGGATGTTGGGATGGAAGGTTACGGTGTAATGGCCGGGTACCCACTTAGCCCAGAGCTCCATATCATGGGTTACTGGGGTGCTGTAGATATTCCACTCCACGTTTAGATCTTCCGTGGTGAACCATCCCGCTACGTTGTGCCCCTCCTTTGTGGGAACAGGGTAGGGATCGCCAGCCGGCATATTTTGCGGCACGTGCTTTAGGATATCACCCTGCCCATTATTCGGGTGGAAGGTTACGGAAAAGGTGGGTTCATCCTCAGGTAGCCATTTGGCGTAGAGGGTCATTTCGCCCGTAACGATGTTGTTATCAAAATTCCAACGGTGGTCATATGTAGGCTCTAGATACCAGCCAGCTAGCTTGCTCCCGGCCAGCGTAACGCCAGTGGGTTCTTCCACCTTCTCGCCGTAGTGCTTGCTCTGCGGGGCAGGGGTGGGGGAGCCGCCCTTGGCATCGAAGGTGACGGTGTAGGTGATGGTGAGGTCTGGTAGCCATTTGGCATAGAGGGTGATGTCACCAGAGAGCGGGGTGCTGAAGTCCCATACATGGTCCTCTGAGCAGGCCTCATCGGAGTACCAGCCGGCCAGCGTGTACTGGGCGCGGGTAACGCCTGTGGGCTCTTCCACCTTCTCTCCGCAGACCTTGCTCTGTGGCGGGACGGCAGTTCCGCCCTTGGAGTCGAAGGTCACGGTGACGGACTTGGGAACCCAGATAGCGGAGAGCTCCATGTCTTGCGTCACGGGGTCGCTGTCCAGCGTCCACTCGTGCCCGTCGCTCGTGTTCCAGTACGCGAAGTTGCTGCAGTCCTTGGCGAGGTCCTGTGGCCCCTTGGCGGTCTTACCATGCTCCACGGTCTCGATGAAGTCGGGCTCCCCGTTGTTGAGGTGGAAGGTTACGGTGTGAACGGTAACCCACTTGGCGTAGAGGGTGATGTCCTCGGTCACAGTGCTGTTGTCGAAGTCCCACTTCTTGGCTGGGGGCAGCTGCTCATCGGCATACCACCCCTCTAGGGTAAATCCAGCCTTGGTAACGACTGGGGGCGCATCCACCTTCTCCCCATAGTGCTTGCTTTGCGGGGCTGGGGTGGGGGCGCCGCCGTTGGCGTTGAAGGTGATGGTGTAGGTTGCGGGGTCCCACTTGGCCCAGAGCTCCATGTCCTGCCCCACTATGTCGTTCTCGAGTTCCCACAGGTGGTCGTCGTTGGTGAACCATCCCTGCAGGGTGTGGTGCTCCTTGGTGGGGGCGGGGGTGGGACCATGCGCATGCTCGCTATCGGGTACCAATTCCTTGTAGTCTGGCTCCCCGTTGTTGAGGTGGAAGGTCACGGTGTGGAGGGTAACCCACTTGGCGTAGAGCTCTACGTCGGCAGTTACAGGATGGGTGGCTAAGTCCCATTTGTCAGTCCAGGCATCATTATCGGTGTACCACCCACCCAGGGCGAAACCTTCCCGAGTAGGCGATGGATTAGGCCCTTTCGCAAATTTGCCCTCTTCCACAATTTCGGTGAAGTCGGTTTCCCCGTTGTTGGGGTGGAAAGTTACGGTGTAGGCTTTTATCCACTTGGCGTATAGGGTTATGTTTCCATTCACCTCGTTGGCCGAAAAATCCCAAGGGTTCTCGCAGTCCTCATCTGAGCACCATCCCGCTAGGGTGTAGCCCTCCTTTTTGGGTAGGGGGTCTATTTTGCTGGGGTCTATTTTGTCTCCCCAGTTCACTACGAGCTCATTAGGGGTAGGCGCTCCCCCCTTTGCGTCGAATGTAACCACCGCGCCGTCGGCCCATTTGGCGTACAGATCCAGATCTTGGGTCACGCTCTGGGTGAAGTCGTAAGGCGTGGTGAAGCCCGCATCGGTGTACCAGCCTGCAAACCGTTTCCCGGCCTTTGTGGGATCTTCAGGACGCGCTAGCACAGAGCCTTTTGGGATGTAGAGGGTTCTCTCATCGTCCCCATTCCTGGGGTGTAGCCTTACGGTGCAGTTCGCCTCGTCTACCACGTGGAGGGTTACGTTTTCACGGAAATCGCCCTCGAGGGTGGTTATCGTTAGCTGGACCTCGCCCACCTCGTAGGCCCAGATAGACCCTGCGGGCGTTACGAAGGCCTTGTCGGTATCATCCCCAGCCTGTATGGCGTAGATTTCACCGTAGGTGGCGTTGCTGGGGATGCGAGCCACGTCTAGGATGGCCTCTAGTGAGGTTTGTTGCCCCTTTTGGGCGTAGATATCGTGTGTGGCCAGGCGTATGCCTTCCAACTTGTGGTATTCGTAGGGATTCTCGGTGGTTTCACCCATAATCTTCCATCCCTTCCCCGTAAGCGAATTGTACCCCTCTTGGCTCCGGGCAGAGTGGCTGTTGGGCGATATCCAGATGAAGCGGCTGAAACCTTCACCGGGCGTGGTAGCCTGCGCACCCCAGCCAAGGAGCAGATGGTCTATATTCCTGGTTTTTAGAGCCATTGCATTCCTAGCAAAGCTTGCGGCCTTCTTCACTTTGGAGAGATTCCAACGGCCTAGAGGGCGATTGAAAGCTCGGCTATGCGAGACCATTTCAGTCATTTCCTCCAGGTTCTCGAGCTTCCACAGCGCGAGGTCGACATTGAACGCCTCAGTGCCGCTGAACATCCAGGATACGCAGACAGCCTGGCGCATGTCCCAGCGCGAGATGTCGCAGTCAAATTTCTTAGCCAGCTTGAAGGCCTCGTAGAAATCGGTAACCTTCCCCACGTTCCACCGGGCGAGGTTGTCATTGTAGAGCTCGCACTCCTTGAAGATGCCTCGCATACGTGTGGCATCGCTCACATCCCAGTCGCCCAACGTCCATTCTACCTTGTTCGCGCTGTTGGTGGTTTTGAGCTTCTTGCAACCGCTGAAGAGGTAGTCTATAATCCCGGTCACCTTGCCCGGGAGTAGCACCCTATCGGGGAACTGCGGGTCGTCTATTAGCGGCAGCTGCTCTAGGTTTGAACAGCCGAAGAACGCGGCTTCCAGCCCAACCCAGTTCACCCGTCCCCACGATACCACGCGCACCAAACGGCTTGCATCGCCGAAAAGCCTCCAGTTACCCTCCCATTCCTTGCGCCAATGCCCCATTCGGAATTCCCAGAACGCATCCTTCCCATCGGCATCCTTAGGGAAAACCCGCACGTACCAACGTTGGCCAGCCTCTGGGAATTGGATTTTCAGAGGCTTCATGGAGGTGAATTGATCCGGCGCGATAGGAACGGGAGTCCACTCGTCAGTCTGTGGGTTCTTATCGGCCCGTAGGAATTCTACGATGCAGCTCTGCGAACCGCGACCCGGGAAGTAGAGGGTCGTGCCATCGCTAGCGGGGAGCTTCTCATACTCGGCCCATACCCCTTGGACTAAAGCACCCTTCCCAGTCCAAACCTCGCTGCCCTGAAGCGAGAGATCCCACAGGGTGATGAATGCATCGCCCGCCTGCCCGGCTTGCGCCCAGACACCCAGGCTGGCCGCCACCCCTAGTAGCAGCAGAGCCCAGCGTTTTACTATAGACCTTCTCATGTCTGTGAGGTAAGATTCTAATCGACTGTCTAACAAATTCCCTACCAGGAGGTTTAGCCACCTGATAATTTCCGCGAAGGTAGCGGTTTTTCAGTATATAACCCGATTCGCACCGGGTTTTGCCTTGGCAATTGACGAACCCCAAGAAAGACGAGGCGAAGGGTGGTAAGGGGATGCTGTTCAGCGAACTATTTATCAGGGCATGCGGGGTCCTTCATCGCAATGCGGCGATCTTAATAATTGCGATGCGGCACGCCATAAATGCGATGCGGTGTCCTTAATCGCGACGCGGCGCGCCACGTCGCTACAAATGCCCGTCCCCCATATGCGCGTGCGCGCCCCTCTGCCGCCGTATGCGTAAACCATGCCGCCCCGTATGCCCGCACCCACCTCCCCCGTACTCCTCCGTACCTGCGCCGTATATGCGCCGTACATGCGTAACACCAGGGCCGCTGCACCCTCGGATTTTACCGCGAAATCCGAGGGTGCAGCGGCGATGGTACGACGATGGTACGGCGATGGAGGGGGGATGGTAAGGGGTTGGCAAGGGGACGGGCGGGAGGCAGGCGGGGTGGCAAGGCAGGGGCATGGTGGCGGGAGGGGGACGGGCGGGGGAATCTTCGCGTTGCGCTCCAAAACCGCGACGCGGCACGCCACGTCGCTACAAAGACCGTGGGGTCTCCATCTGCGGAGTGCACGGTATGCGCATGGCGAGGTGGTGGCGGGGGAATCTTCGCGTTGCGAAGACCCCGCCCCTACAGTCGGCGTTGGCGGGGAGGGCGATGCGACGCATGCGGCATAGACCATCATTTACGCCCATGCAGGGATCAACAGGAACGGCGTAGAGGCGGATTACGACGCGGCGCGCCGCTACGTCCTTCGAGAAACGGGAGAATAGGTTTTAAACCGCCGTATTCCAAAAGGGAACCGCGGCGAAAGGCCCGGAGGGGGGCAATCGTTTATAGGAGGTTATTCTTACGGGTAAAGAGATTTCAATCAAGCAATTCAATCTCTCGAAGACCGNAGCGACGCGGCGTGCCGAGTCGTTGTAAAAACCGTGAGGCCCCCATCGGTGGGAGTCATGAAGGGCAGATAGCGATGCGGCGTTTATGTGAGGTTTGAGCGGGGAATCACATTTCTATCAATTGGCGAGATTTGCTATCGTGTCCTTGGTAGGGGAGGTGCCGAGCGTAGCGAGTGCCCTCCCTGACCAACGCGGCGTGATAGAGGCCATAGATTCCTATAGGTGGGAGGCATACGGCGGCAATGGGCGCGATGCGACGCGCAAGGCCCTCCCCGCCAACGCCCGACTGTAGGGGCGGGATCTTCGCGGTTTTTGCGAAGATTTCCCCCCCCGTCCGACCCACCATACGCGCATACATGCCCCCCTCCGTGGCAACATCCCTGACGGTCAAGGCTGGCGCAGACGGCGTTTGGGGCGATTTATGTGCAATGCAGCTTTTGGGACCGCGACGTGGCACGCTACATCGCTACAGAGACCGCGGGGCTTAACCCTTCTCCTCCTGGAGCCTAGCCTGCAGCGCGTACATGCGGTCGCGGTATTTGATGGCCGCCTGGAAGTCGCGCTCTTTGGCCGCCTTGCGCATCTTGGCCTCGCAGTCGGCTATGGCCTGTCTTATATCGCCCACGCTCTGGTACTCTGCGGCCTCCTCCGCAGCCATTACGGGGGCGCTGTCGTCTGGTTCGCCATAGCCTGCCAGCTGCCCCACCTCTGCTGCGCTGCCCTCCAGGAGCGAGGCTCGTTCGGTCTTTTTCACCTGCTGGGGTGTTATACCGTGCGCCTCGTTGTAGGCTAGCTGCTTCTCGCGCCTACGGGCGGTCTCATCTATGGTAATGCGCATGGAGTCTGTTATGCTGTCGGCGTACATTATCACCAGTCCATCTACATTTCGGGCTGCCCGCCCTGCTGTCTGGGTGAGGGCGCGCGCCGAGCGGAGAAAGCCCTCCTTGTCGGCATCGAGTATTGCCACCAGCGATACCTCGGGCAGGTCGAGCCCCTCCCTTAGCAGGTTTACCCCTATCAGCACATCTATTACCCCCTTACGGAGCGCATCGAGTATCGCCACCCGCTCTAGCGTTTCCACATCGGAGTGGATGTAGCGGCACTTCACCCGCATCTGGGTTAGGAAGTCGGCCAGGTGCTCGGCCATTCGCTTAGTGAGGGTGGTTACCAGGGTTCGTTCGTGCCTTGCGGTACGCTTACGGATCTCGCCCAGCAGGTCGTCTATCTGCCCCTCTATTGGGCGGACGTCTATCACGGGATCTAGCACTCCCGTTGGGCGTATTACCTGCTCCACTATCACCCCTCCGCACTTCTCCAGCTCGTATTCCGCGGGCGTTGCGCTCATGTAGAGGGTCTGCCCCACCTGCTGCTCAAACTCCTCAAAGGTGAGCGGGCGATTGTCTAACGCTGCGGGTAGCCGAAAGCCGTACTCCACTAGGTTGAGCTTGCGGGCGCGGTCGCCACCGTACATGGCCCTTATCTGGGGTATTGTTACGTGGCTCTCGTCGATTACCGTTATGAAATCCTCGGGGAAATAATCGAGCAGGCAGAATGGACGAGTTCCGGGCGCCCGACCATCAAAGTAGCGCGAATAGTTCTCTATTCCTGGGCAATATCCCAGCTCTCTCATCATCTCCATATCGTACTCTACGCGCTGTAGCAGCCGCTTGGCCTCGAGCGTCTTCCCCTGTTTCTGGAAGAACTCCACCTGGGGCATTAGGTCGTCCTGAATAGCCCGCAGGGCCTTGGCCATACGGGCCTTCGTGGTTATGAAGATGCTGGCGGGGAATATCACCACCTCCTGCAGCTCTTCTATCTGATGCCCCGTAAGCGGGTCGAAGCTGGCAATGCTCTCCACCTCATTGCCCCAGAAGATGATGCGGTAGGCGTAATCCCCGTAGGCTACGGCCACATCCACCGTGTCGCCCTTCACCCGGAAGTTGCCCCGTTCCAGGGTGAGTTCGTTGCGGCTATAGAGCCCCTCAACCAGGGCGTGCAGGAGGCTGTCGATAGTGAGCTTTGCCCCCACCCGCAGGACGATGGTGTTCTCGTGGAAATCCTCTGGGTTGCCCATACCGAACAGGCAGGAGACCGAGCAGACCACTATCACATCGCGCCGGCCAGAGAGCAGGGCCGAGGTGGTGCTTAGGCGGAGCTTCTCCAGCTCATCGTTCACCGCGAGGTCCTTCTCTATGTAGGTGTCTGTGGTGGGGAGGTAGGCCTCGGGCTGGTAGTAATCGTAGTAGGAGATGAAGTACTCGACCCTGCTGTTTGGGAAGAAGCCCTTGAATTCGCTGTAGAGCTGGGCAGCGAGGGTCTTATTGTGGCTCAGGACCAGGGTTGGCCGGTTGAGCTGGGCAATGACATTGGCGGTGGTGAAGGTCTTGCCAGAGCCCGTAACCCCGAGGAGTATCTGGTGTTGCTCTCCCATCTGGAAGCCCTCTACCAAGGTCCTAATCGCCTCTGGCTGGTCGCCCGTGGGCTGGAATGATGATACCAATTCGAGTCTATCCATAGGAGCAAAGGTAGTGGAAATGCTGGGGAAAAAGAAATTATGCCTACCTTAGCGGCAGTAAAACTCGGGAATTGCGTTTGGAATGGCAGCGCGCGCAAAGCAGGCAACCCCACTCTATACCAGCTGGAGGCAAGCAGTAAGGGCTATCTGGGCGTTCATTCCCCTAGTTCTCGTGGCACTCGTAGCACGGGCGGCCAACCCCGCAGATACGATAGTGCCTATCGACTCCGTGGGCATTGCGGGCGTGCGCAGCCAGGCGGTAATCCCCCCGAAGGTACTCATGGGGAACGAGCTCGCGCAACTGGGCAGCCTCTCGGTGGCCGATGCCCTGCGTTACTTTGCCGGGCTACAGCTAAAGGACTACGGGGGGATAGGAGGGTTAAAAACGGTGAATATCAGATCGATGGGCAGCCACCACGCTGGGGTATTCTACGACGGTATCCAGCTGGGCAACGCGCAGAACGGGGTGGTAGATCTCGGGAAATTCTCGCTGGACAACGTGGAATCCATAGCGCTCTACCACGGGCAGAAGAGCGGTGTGCTCCAAAGCGCAAGGGATTTCGGCTCGGCAGGCAGCATCTACATCACCACCCGTAAGCCGCTATTTGCGCCCGGGAAGCGCACCAACCTGCTTGCCCAGGTACGGGGCGGCTCGTTCGGGCTACTCAACCCCTCGGTGCTCTGGGAGTACAGGATTTCGCCACGGGTTAGCACCGCATTCAACGCAGAGTGGGTGGCAGCCAACGGCGAATACCACTTCCGCTATCGCCAGCTAACCCCCAGCGGGCGAGTAGCCTACGATACCACCGCCGTAAGGAAGAACTGCGATATCAACGCCCTGCGAATGGAATTCGGGCTGTACGGAACGCTGCCCAAAATCTGCTGGCAGCTACGAGGCTATCTATACAGCAGCGAGCGAGGACTCCCGGGGGCTATAGTGAGCAACGTGTGGCGCCGGGGCGAACGGCTGGGGGATCTGAACGCCTTTATGCAAGGACGCTTGGAATATGTACCCACACGCTGGTATACCGCCCTGCTCGCGGTAAAATACTCGCATGATGCCACCCACTACACGAATCTCGACAGGCGGATGCTGTTCGCAGAGAAACGCTACCTACAGCGAGAAATCTACCTATCCACTGCGCATTCGGTAACCCTAGCCCCTTGGTGCCATGCTACCCTCGCCTACGACCTTCAATGGAATAGCCTCACCGCCCATGACGAGCTGGCCAACGCTGCGCCCCCGCTGTTCCCCTATCCTGTCCGCTACACCCACTACGGGGCTATCGCCATAACCGCCTATTGGAAAGCGTTTAAAGGGCAAGCGAGCCTCGTGGGAATCCACTCCCAGAACCGGGTGCAACGCTTTGCGCCCCCACCCGATAGAACCCTCGCCACCCCTGGGCTGTTCATAGCCTACACCCCTTGGAAACCGTTGGGTATCAGCATCAGCACTTTCTACAAGCACTCATACCGCCTGCCCACCTTCAACGACCTCTACTACAACGACCTCGGCAACGCCAACCTGAAGCCAGAGTACGCCGTCCAGCGCGATGTTGGAATCCAGTGGGCTAAAGATTGGAATGGGCCTATACGGCGCGCCGAGGTCAGCCTAGATGCCTACCATAACACCGTGCGAGATAAGATAATAGCCTACCCGAAAGGACGGCAATTCCGGTGGACTATGATCAACCTCGGCTACGTGAAGATCCAAGGGCTGGAGGCCTCCAGCATGCTGATGATTGCTCCCGCCGCAAGCTGGATGCTCTACCTAAAAGGGCAGTACACCTACCAACGGGCGCAGGACTACACCAACCCGAGGGATGCCTACTACGGGCATCAAATCCCCTACATCCCACGGCATAGCGGTACAGCCATAGTGGCAGTGAGCTACCGTGGCTACTCGCTGAACTACAGCTTCATCTACACGGGCGAGCGCTACCACCAGCAGGAGAATACGGCGTACAACTACACCCAGCCATGGTACACCAGCGACCTCTCTCTTCGGGCGGTCTACCAGGCGGCAGGACTCCGCTTTAGCGCAACCCTAGAGGTCTGCAATCTGCTCAACCAGCCCTACGAAGTGGTGGCAAACTACCCCATGCCCGGGCGGAACTACAGGATTCGGGTGGGGGTGGAGATGTGAGAAAAATCAACAATCAAACCAAACATTCCTTGCCATGAAGACTATCGCCAAAATACATTTCAACGCGGGAGCACTGCTCCTTACAGCTACACTCCTACTGGGAACGGCCTACCTCTCGGGCTGTAGAAAGGACCCTGTGCACCCCACACCCGAGGAGAAGAAGCTCCCCATTCCCCCACAGCCGAATGCCAGCATAGTGGGTATGTACCTGCTGAATGAGGGAGCAATGGGCAGCAACAAGGCCTCTCTCGACTACCTCGACTTCACCCAGGGGAAATACACCCGTAACATCTATGCCGAGCGCAATCCTGATGCCGTGAAGGAGCTGGGCGATGTGGGCAACGATGCGCAGGTCTACGGTGGCCGCCTCTACCTGGTAATCAACGCTTCGCACAAGGTGGAGGTGCTGGATAAGCGGACCGCCAAGCGAATTGGCCAGGTGGATATACCCAACTGCCGCTACATCGGCTTTTCTGGCGGCAAGGCCTACGTAAGCAGCTACGTCACCAAGGATTCCCCCAAAGACCAGAAAGGGGCTATCTACGAGCTAGACACCGCTACCCTGCAAGTAACCAACACGTGCGAGGTAGGCTACCAGCCAGAGGGCTTTGCCATTGAGGGCGACCTCCTCTACGTAGCCAATAGCGGCGGCTACCAAAGCCCCAACTACAGCAATACGGTATCGATGGTTAGCCTCAGCACCATGGGGCTGGCAGGTGAATTCACCGTGGGGACTAATCCCTCCAAGGTGCTTAAGGATAAATACGGCAAGCTCTGGATAACCTCTCGGGGCAACTATGGCACCATAGCCCCCGATGTGCGAGTAGCCACCCTAAAAGGGCATGGGTATCGAGTAACCGACTCCCTACAACTCCCGCTATCTGGCTGCGCCTTCACCCCGGGTGGCGATACGCTACTCTACTACAGCACGGTATACAGCTATGCTACGAAGAGCACAACCATAAGCTACGACATGCTGAGCGTGAAGGACATAGCACCCCTCGGCAAGAGCTTCATAACCGATGGCACAGAGGGCGAAATAGTAACCCCCTACGGGCTGGCGGTGAATCCTGAGACGGGAGATATCCTCATAGCCGATGCCAAGGACTACAAGCAGAGCGGCGAACTATTCTGCTACAACCGCCAAGGGAGGCTGAAATGGCGCGTACAAACGGGCGATATCCCGGGGCATATGGCCTTTGTAGGGCGGTAAGTGCCCGTGCTAACATTGCGCTCGCGGCAAGGCTTTAGGGTAATAATTCCATTAGTAACAGAATTATTACCTACCTTTGCGCTGCACCATCTACGGCTAGGGTATGGCGGGTAAACCTTTCATATTCGGGGTGGCAGCCTCGGGGGATAACTTCACTGATAGGGAGCGGGAGACGGCTCGGTTGCTGTCTAACTTCCAGCACGGTATCAACACCATTCTGATTTCTCCACGCCGTTGGGGCAAGACCTCATTGGTGAAGAGGGTATGCCAGCTCGCGCAATCCAGCGACCTGAGGATTGTCTACCTCGATATATTCCCCTGTCGGAGCGAGCAGGCGTTTTACGATACGTTCGCCGAGGCAGTACTCCGGCAGACGGCCTCTCGGTGGGAGGAGTGGGTGGAGAATGCCAAGCTATTCCTTGCCCGTATCAGTCCCAAGATCTCGCTAGGGCCAGACCCGATGTCTGACTTCTCCCTCTCGCTAGAACTCAACCCCAAGAACGAAGGCATTGACGAGATTCTGCAACTGCCCGAGAAGATCGCCCTGAAGAAAGGATGTCGCATAGTGGTGTGCATCGATGAATTTCAGCAAATCGGCGAGTTCAAGGATTCCAAGACCTTCCAGAAACGGTTGCGTAGCGTGTGGCAGCTGCAGCAGTCGGTATCATACTGCCTGTTCGGGAGCAAAAAGCACCTGATGGATGAGCTCTTTGAGAGGCGAAGCTTGCCATTCTACAAGTTTGGCGATACTATACACCTCCCGAAAATCGCGACCCCCGAGTGGGTGGAGTACATTTGTAACCGATTCTCTGCCACGGGAAAGCAGATCTCCAGGATGCTAGCCGAAAAGATCTGCCGGGCGGTAGACAACCACTCGTCATACGTCCAGCAGCTGGCGTGGCTGGTGTGGGTGCATACTGACGAATCGGCTACCGCGCAGAACTTTGATGATGGCTACCAAGATCTCATTGAGCAGAATACCCCCCTGTTTGAGAAGCAGACCGAGAGCCTCACCACCTACCAGATAAACCTCCTGCGCGCCCTGCTCAATGGTGTGCGCAGGGAACTCACCACCCGTGAAACCCTGCAAAAATACCAGCTCGGCTCCTCGGCCAACGTGAGCATCATAAAACGCGCCCTCCTCAAAAAGGAGCTGATAGAAATAGAAAAGGGCCAGGTAACCATACCCGACCCCGTGCTAGCCGCCTGGCTAAAACGCGAGCTAACGCGGTAGCACCCTGCGAGGAGTTTCTCTATTTCCCGATGCAGAAATTCTGGAATATGTTCCCTAAGATATCCTCCACCCCTATCTCCCCGGTGATTGCCCCCAGGTGCGCTATCACCCTGCGGAGGTGGAAGGCCAACAGCTCTTGTGTAAGCCCGCTCTGCAAACCCTCTAGCAGCTGGGCCAGCTCTACGTCAGATTCCGCTAGCGCCTGGTAGTGCCTCAGGTTGGTTACCACCACCTCCTCGGCCTCGGGTAGGATTTCGGCTGCTATCCTGCCCAGCAGCCCCCTTAGCTCTGCATCGCCACCCTGCGATACAGCACTCCACGGCAGCACTGGCTCACCCCCAAGCTGCCCTGCCAACCTATTCCTCAGTTCCCCGAGGGCGCTGTCTGGTACCCTATCGGCCTTCGTGAGCAGCAAAGCCCTTCGGGAATTGCCATCAAGCACTTGGAAGAGTTCAACGGCTATTCTCTCGGCCTCTGGACTACTGGCATCTACCAGCACCAGCAGCAGCTTAGCCCTCTTGGCGTGTTCTAGGGTCCTGGCTATCCCTATCTTCTCCACAGGGTCTTCAGTGTCGCGCAGTCCTGCAGTATCGGCAAAGCGGAATAGCAGGCCTGAAAACACGCACTCCCCCTCTATGGTATCCCGCGTGGTGCCAGGGATCGCGGTGACAATGGCCCGCTCCTCGCCCAGTAGATGGTTGAGCAGAGTACTCTTCCCGGCATTTGGGCGTCCAACTATCACCACAGGCATCCCGCTGCGTATAGCCTCGCCACGTGAAAAGGTTGCTGCGAGCTCACGGCAACGAGCCTGAATGCTAGTAGCAAGCTCTAAAAGCTCGGCACGGTTGGCAAACTCCACATCCTCTTCGCTAAAATCCAACTCTAGCTCTAGCAAGGTCGCAAGGTGCAAAAGCCTATCTCTAAGGCTCTCCACCTCCTTTGATAGCCCCCCTTGCAATAGCCCCATTGCCTGCTGCTGCTGGGCGCGAGTGCGTGCATGTATCAGATCGTTCACCCCCTCGGCTTCTGCGAGGTCGAGCTTGCCGTTGAGGAAAGCCCGCTCGGTGAATTCGCCCGGCTCGGCCATGCGAGCCCCGTAAGCTATAGAGAGCTCCAGCACGCTCCGCACAATGTAGGGCGAGGCGTGGAGCGTAATCTCTGCCACATCCTCTCCAGTGTAGGAGGCTGGAGCCTGGTAAAGAATGACTATCGCCTCGTCGAGCACTGCGTTCTTTAGCGTCTGGATTCCCGAGAGAGCATCGCCGTAGATGCGCATCAATGTGGCGGTTCTAGGCGTTGGGTAGCTGCCTTGGAGCCTTGCAAGTTTTCGCACTATTGCCCATGCTTCGGGGCCACTCAGCCGTACCATTGCCACTGCCGCCTGGGTAAGCCCGGTGGCCAACGCTACTATCGTTCGTCCTCTGCTATCCATCCGTTTCACTGCTTAGGGTAAATGCTAGTACCGTGCTGCGTGTAGCCAAGGGAGGGCAACAGTTCCTTTCCAGCCACAGCATAATGTAAAATCGTATTTATCAGAACGTTGTAGAATTTACAAGGGAGGAATTCTCTAAAAAAACGCCTTAGGATTTATTTTTCTAGCATAAAAGTAATAAATTTGTCGCGAATATAACTCAAACGTGCCAACATGAAACGCGTGGTAGTAGTTGTGCTAAGCCTTGTGGTCATAGGGCTAGCTTGGTGGCTTGTCGATAGCATTATGGCGCCGATTCGGTTCAACGATGCCAAGGATATCCGCTATGCCGCAGTAATCGCACGGCTCAAAAATATCCGGACTGCGCAAGAGGCCTACCGGTCAGAGTTCCACAAGTATACTGGGAGTTTCGATACGCTAATCCGCTTCATCAGCACCGATTCATTCCGGGTGGTACGCCAGATAGGGTCGCTAGATGACTCTGCCGCTGTGGCTGAAGGGCGGGTGTATCGCGATACCATCTCTGTATGCGTGCGCGACAGCCTTTTCAAGAATATTGCCATAGATTCTCTCCGCTACATCCCCTACACTGACGGTAAAGAGTTTGAAATGCAGGCCGGCGAGCTGTCCACAGGCTCTAAGGTTATAGTGCAGGTATTCCAGGCGCAAGCCCCGAACAATTTCATCCTGAATGGGCTCGATAGGCAAGAGATCATCAACCTTAACGATGTGGCCAAGCAGCTCAAGCGCTACCCTGGGCTCCGTGTAGGCTCGCTAACCGAAGCCACCAACAACGCCGGCAACTGGGAATAGCCGTCCGCAACTATGCAGGAACGCCAGCTGCTTGATGAAACCTTTGATCCTCAGCGTTGCGGTAGCTACCAATTGCTACTGCAGCCAGGGCGGCTGGGCTTTCGCCTCGCGGTGCATGATCCACTGCGTAATCAATTCATAGCCTTTGCCTCACTCCCCCTGCAAGAGGCCTCAGAAGGGCGTTGGCACGAGGCCATAGCCAAGCTCCAGGCGGCTTACCCTTGGGTGGCAAGCTCCTTTAGGAATGTCCGTATAGGGTGGCGATCCCACCTTTTCACCCTGCTGCCGCAAGCGCTCTTCATAGAGGCCGAGGCCAAACGGGTGCTGCAAGCTATGGGGGCCTTCTATGACTGCGATGCCATCTACTACAATCGCCTTACTGCCGATGCGCTCATGCTATTCACGGTGCCGGGCGACTTGGTGAATGCGCTGCAGCCTATTCAGCCGCAATTCAGCATTATCCACCCCGATGCCTCTCTGCATCTACTGGCGCTCTCGCTATTCCGTAGATCGGCAGGGCTGGTGGTGCACGTTGCTGAAGGGGTTGTAACCCTAATACTCGCTGGGCAGGGAAGGTTGCTAGCCTTGCTCAGTTTCAAGACCCAAGCAGAAACCAACGTCCTCTACCGTATGGTTGCGCTGCTGAAAGCTCACGGTTTAACACCGAATACAACCCCCTGCCTAACGGTAGGCCCCCCCTCTACCACAGGGAAGAGTACCCCGCTAGGGCAGCAGCACCCGCTCTCGGCAGCCACCGTGGCAGCGCTCATAGAGCAATACTTTCCCCGTGTTTCTGGGAAAGTTGCCATTCCAGGGCATAGCTTTTCCTACCTCCTCGAGAGCGTTCGGGAAGAGAACCCTGCGCTATTCGCCACCATCCTGTGCGAGTAGGCCATGCGCATTGTAGGGGGCATCTACCGCGGTAGGGAAATATCAGCCAAGGGCTTCTCTGGCCGTCCTACAATGGACAGGGCTCGGGAGGCCCTTCTCAATAGTATAGCCCACCGCTACCCGCTGGAAAACTATAGGGTACTCGACCTCTTCGCAGGCACTGGGGCTATGGGTATCGAATTCGCCTCTTGGGGAGCTGTCCATGTAACCTGTGTGGAATCTAACGCCCGCCACACAGTCCTCATTCGGATGAATGCCCGCCACCTCGGGGTACCCAACATCACCGTGCTACAGCGCGATTGCTATGCAGCACTCCGAGAGCCAGGCGATTACCAGTTTATATTCGCCGATCCGCCTTACCATCTCCACGGCATAGAGCGGTTACCTGGCACAATCCTGACCTCGCCTGCTGCCAAGCATGCCCTGCTCGTGGTGGTAGAGCATGAAACTGGGCAGCAGTTTGACGGTGTAGCCCCCGCAGAGGTAAGGAGCTATGGGGGGTCTGCATTCTCATTCTTCACCCCAGACGACGTAACCGTGTAAAGAGCCCCGCCCGACTCTCCCTTTTACCTACCCCACAACGCAAAGCCCGCCCAGCAGCCTAGATACTGCTGGGCGGGCTTACTGTTGCCCCACTGGGCGCTATCCTATCCCTAGAGGTTACTGCGCTACAAACATGTAGGTAATGCTCCCCCACTGCGGCTTGCTCCCCTCCTCGCCCATGGTGAATCGGCTAGCCCTCGCAGCTGTGATTGCCGCCTGCTGTAGACAAGGGTCTGGGCTGGAATTGCCAGCATCCACCGTAGCTTTAATCACCTGCCCGTAGACATTCACCAGGATATCTACCACCACAGGCCCCCCCGTCTTGCAGAGGTAGGCCGGGATGGGGAGCGATGTTGCCTTCCGCCCGGGCAGGCTGTAGCTTAGCACGCTAGGGCCAGTGTACACCCCATCGGGCGGGGCTACCTCCTTCACCTCGGTGTTGGGGATCTCTATCTCGCCAAACGGGTTAGCCGCCTCAAATTGCTCGCGGTTAGCCTCCATAGCCTCCCGCACGCGGGCAGCCTCCTGGTAGAGCTCCTGGGCATCTATGCGCTTCTCATCGTTAAGCCCGGCATTCAGTGGGTCGGCCATTGAGGCATCCACCGCGATGTTACGCACGTTGGTAGGCAAAGTCTCCTGATTCCAACCAGTGTGCGTTGTTGCAGGTTTGGCCTCTGCTGGGGGTTGCTCTTCGTACTCCGGGTCCTCCAGCCCTACGAATACGCGGTTCTCCGCAAACCGTGGCATCCCCTGTAGCCCAAAGAAGAGCAGCAGATTCAGCACGAGCAGATTGAAAACCAATGTTCCGAGTACCGAGACCCTGTGCCGTTCCCAGAATCGGGAGAGGCGTTCTGCAGGTTCCTCTAGCCACTGCTCTATATCCATACAGCTATTTTCTTCTTGCGGCCATCCAGCCGAGCACCAATGCGGTACAAGCACCCACCACCATGAGCACTATGGCCAACCCGAGATGGGGCTCAGCCATCACGCTCGTCTCTCTCCATGGCCAGATCCTCAGGATAGTGCCTCCCATAAGCCCTGCCAATAGCGCCAATGTGGGATTGGGGTAATGGTGCAGCAGCCATGAGAGCAGGTGCGCAAAGCAGAGCAAACCCACCAATGCCCCCAGGGCAAACGGCAGAAGCACGCCAACGTTGAGCGTATGCACAGCCGTCATTACCAGGGTGTATTTCCCCAGCAGCAGCAGGATAAAACTCCCCGAGATGCCCGGGAGTATCATGGCGCAAACCGCTATGACACCTGAGAGGAAATAGTAGAGGGTGGTATCAGGCATCGAAACCACAGGGGAGGTTACGATAAAATAGCCCGCAACAATCCCCAGTATCACGAAAATCGGTGTGAACCACCTCCACTTCGATATCCGCCAAAGCACCAGGAAGATGGATGCCACCACCAACCCGAAGAAAAAGCTCCACACCCGCACCGGGTAATGCTCTACCAGGTGGAGAATCACCCCGGCAAGCAGCAGGATTGCCGAAACAATACCCGCCAGTAGCGCCAGCAGGAAACCGCCGTGGATAGCCTGCCAGTAGCGCCGGAATCCCCCCCGCTTGAAAATGTGCAGCAGCTCCTTAGAGAAAATAGCCCTAAGGCTATCGACCAGCTCTATGTATACCCTCACTATCAGGGCAATGGTTCCTCCCGACACCCCAGGAACCACATCGGCAGCCCCCATGCAAGCACCCTTGAGGTAGATGCCTACATAATCAAAAAAGCCGCGCTTCTGGCTCTTTTTATACTTCGCATTCTTGCCCATTGCTCCGCGTAATTACAGTTTCTAACAAGGAGAACACTGAGAAAGTTCCATTGCACTACGGTGTGCACACGCCTACACCAGTGGGAGAAAGGCAGACTCCCGTTCCCCAGCATTCACAACCAGGGCGATAGCATTCGGTACGGGATAGGCAGATTAGGGCGCATCACCACATGGTCTCCCATTGCTAAACGTTTAACTGCCGCCAGAATTGCCCAGCCGCCCCCGAGGTCTCCCGAAAAAGCACCATTCGTGCTGGCAGAAAGTCGGGACTACAGCAGCTCCGTCCGCTCTATGGCGAGATCCAATATATCCTTCAGGGTATTCTCAAACTCCTGCGGTATCGGTACCAGCGGGAGGCGCAGCTCGTTGGCCACAAAGTCCTGCAACCAGAGTGCCGCCTTCACCCCCGCGGGGTTGCCATGCCTGAAAAGCGCCTCGTACAGCCCGGTGAGTTTCCCGTTGAAGTTGGCCGCTTTGGCCAAGTCAGCCCCCGCCGCATGCACCAGCACACCGAACTGTAGGGGTAGCACATTGCCTATAACCGATATTACCCCCTCAGCCCCCATAGCCATCATCGCCAGCGTAAGGCTATCGTCGCCGCTCAGCACGGTAAAGCCCCCGGGTCGAGCCGCGAGTATGGCCGCCACCTGGTTCAGGTCGCCGCTCGCCTCCTTTATACCAACGATATTAGGACATTCACGCGCCAGGGCTAGCGTGGTTTCCGCCGTCATGTTCACCCCCGTGCGCCCTGGAACATTGTAGAGGATCACTGGGCGCTGGCTGGCCTCTGCCACGGCGGTAAAGTGGGCAATCATTCCGCGTGCCGAGGGCTTATTGTAGGCGGGTACGGCACTGAGTATAAAGTCGATGCCCGTGTAGTCCATCGACCTCAACTCTGTCACCAGCGCCGCGGTATTGTTACCGCTCTTGCCCACCACCAGGGGCAGCTTACCCTGGTTCTTCGCCACCACATAGCGTACAAACTCCCGCTGCTCCTCAGCACTCAGGGTAGCCGCCTCGCCCGTAGAGCCCAGCGCCACTATGAAGTCTACGCCGGTTTGGTGGAAATGCTCCACCAGCCTCCCCGTGGCGCCGTAGTCTATGGCGTACGGATTCCCCTGCGTGAAGGGGGTAACCATCGCAACCCCCAATCCCTTAGGACATTCTGCTTTTTTCATATCCACCATCTATTGCAGGTACTCCTCAAGCAGCTTTAGCTGCCTCTTGTAATCTACCTGCCCACGCACCGCGAAGGTTACATCGTGCGCAGGATTCTCAGTAAAGCCGATCCGTATGGCCGCGGGCGAAAAACGGAGCACCCACTCCAGCGGGAGTTCAGACAGCAGCGTAAAATCGATTAGGTAGTCCAACTTCAGGCTGCAGAACGCCTTCCCCTTCTCAGATTTCGGGCGGTAGAGCCAATCCAAATCGCTAGGCTGTAGCACTGTGAGCCCTCGTCGTAGTATAAGGTGCCCCGGCAGGTCCTGCTTGGGGACATACGCGCACACCTCTACCTGCTTCCCCATCCTCTCCAGCCCTTGGGCGAAGAGCAGCAGCCCCTCGGAGGTAGATGATTCGGCGCTGGGAACAAGCAGCCCGATCCGCTCCACATCCGCCAGCGGGCGGAGCATGGCGCCGCGCCGTTCCGTATCCTTATATCGTCGCAGGGCCCTGTAGCCCAACCGTTGCCTTATTCCGTTGAACATCGTTATCTGAATTGTAAATTCTCCAAGAGGAACAATGCCATCCTTTTGGCTTCAGCTTGTAATTCCCCCTACTTTCGCCCTACCAATCTGTAGAATTCCTCCTCTGTTAGCATTGGGATTCCGAGCTTTTCGGCCTTTTCCACCTTATCGCGCCCGGGCTTTGCGCCGAGCACTAGGTGGGTGGTCTGCCCCGTTACGCCGCTCTGGGCCACCCCGCCGTGCGCACGTATCAGCTCCTGGGCCTCCGTGCGTCCTAGCCCTGCTAGCGTTCCCGTTACCACCACCTTCATCCCCTCTAATCCTCGCCCTAGCTGGGCCACTTCATCCACCCTGAGGTCGAATCCGATCTCTACCAACCGCTGGACTACCCTGCTGCTCTGCGCATTCGTAAAGAATTCCACTATGGCCTGCGCCATCTGCTCCCCAATACCCTCTATGGCTGCCAGTTGCTCTACGGTAGCCTGCTGCACCGCCTCCAGCGTCCTGAGGGATGCGGCCAGATCCTGCGCGGTCTTCACCCCCACCCCGGGGATGCCCAACCCAAAGAGGAAACGGGCCAGCGTGGTCCGGCGCGACTGCCCGATAGCCTCTACCAGTGCCACTGCCGACTTCCTGGCGAACCCCTCTATACCCGCTGGATTCTGCGCCGAGGGGTAGAGCCGCTCGGGCGTTAGGCTGTAGAGGTCGGGGATGCTCGTAACCAGCGCCGCCTGGTGGAGTTTCTGCACGGTAGCCTCGCCTAAAGCCGCGATATTCAATGCGTTTTTCGATGCAAAATGGACTATAGCCCCCTCTACCTGGGCAGGACACCCGAGCGAATTTGGGCAGTACCACCTCGCCTCGCCCTCATCTCTACGGAGGGGCGTGCCGCATGCGGGGCAATGCGTAGGATAGACGATCTGCCGAGCATCTGCGGGGCGCATACTCGGCTCATAGCCATTGATCCGCGGTATCACCTCGCCCGCCTTTATCACCCCCACCATATCGCCAATCATAAGCCCAAGCCGGGCTATCTGATCCTCGTTATGCAGGGTGGCCCGCGCCACGGTAGAGCCGCCCACAGCTATGGGTTCTAGGTGCGCTACAGGACTCACCGTGCCGGTACGCCCCACCTGGAAATCGACCCCCAGCAGGCGGGTGTACACCTCACGGGCCGGGTACTTGTAGGCAATGGCCCACCGAGGGCTCTTGGCAGTAGATCCCAGCTGGCGTTGCTCATCAAAGTCATTCACCTTCACCACTATACCATCGGTGTCGAACGGTAAATCGGCCCGCCTATCCGCCATCTGTTCTATTTGCGCTACCACCTCATCAATCCCCCCGCACACCGCCTCGTAGTCGCTTATGGGCAATCCCCAGCTCCTGGCCAGCTGCAGCGCCTCGTAGTGCGTATTGGCCAGCTGCGGGGTGTGTAGCACGTAGTACAAGCGACAGTCCAACCGCCGCGCCCGAACCTGCTCGCTATCCTTGAGCTTCAGCGAACCCGAGGCCGCATTCCGGGGATTGGCCAACGGGGGGCGCCCCAAGCGTTCGGCCTCCTCATTCAGCTCGCGGAACACCGCCCTGGGCATAAACACCTCGCCTCGTAGCTCCACCTCGCGCGGCCAGCCAGTGCCTTGCAATCGGTGGGGCAACACTGCAATGGTACGCGCATTGGCAGTTACATCATCGCCCTCCACCCCATTCCCCCGGGTAACCGCCTGCACCAGCTCGCCATCCCGATAGAGAACGGCCAGCGCAACGCCATCGTACTTAAGCTCTGCGATGTAGGTGGGCTGCGCACCATCTAACCCCTCGCGCACACGTCGGTCAAACTCCCGCAACTCTTGGTAGCTGTAGGTGTTATCCAGCGACTGCATGGGGACCGCGTGGCGCACCTTGCGGAAACCTCGGGTGCGGTCATCACCCACCCGCTGCGTGGGGCTATTGGCAAGGCGTAGCTCAGGGTACTGCACCTCCAACTCGTGCAACTCGCGCACCAAAGCATCATATGCCCCATCGGCAACGGGTGACTCCGACTGCCCGTAATAACGCTGGTCTAACTCTTGGATCTGCGCCCGCAGAGCTGCTACCCGGGCCAAGACCTCGCTACTCGCTTCTCCTGCCATGCGATACTATATCTGAATGCAAAGGTAGGATTTTTGCCGCAAACCCCAGCACTTCCGGGTTATCATTTTGGACAGCCCCGCGCAGCGCGCAATGGAGGCCACAGAACCCTGCAATGCGGCATCCCGTATCGCTACAGCCGTTGGGGGGTGCACGTACTTGATGAAAACCCGTTTAATCGCAGGGGGAGCAAAAAAACTCCCATAAGGAACGCATGCGGGACCTTTGCAGAGGACCTGTAGATGAAGAATGCGCAAGCATACTGCCGAGGTGGATGGGCGCTCGCCACCCCCTCTACTTTCGCCACCCCTCCTCTACACCTTCGCCGTACCAACTTAACACCATCGCCGCTGCACCCTCGGATTTCATCGCGAAATCCGAGGGTGCACTAGAGTTGGTACGACGATGATACGGCGAAGGTACGGCGTTGGTGGGGGTGGGTACGGCCCCAATACACGTTGCTGCGGGGTGCTACCATACCCTTGGTGCGCGGCAAGTGCCATCCCTCTTTAGCAGTGCGGGTGTCAGTGCAATTCTATATTGCCGCACTTTGGCTACCTTTGCGATATGAAAGCAATGAGAATTCTAGCCGTTGTTGCCTTTTGGAGCCTATCGATCCTAGGCATTGCGCAGGGGCAGAGGGTGGATAGGCATGGGGTGGACTGGCGCGCAAGCCCTCAGGTTCATCTGGACTCCCTAGGGGGGCAATATAGCCTTACGGGGGGGTATTCGGCGGCGCCAGGGGCTGAGGTGCTGCATGTGGCCACGTATCCCCTTGAGGGAGGTATGCCTTCGGCTACCCTGGAGATTACTGGGCTGGAGTATGCTGATGCCCCATTCTCGGCTGCTGGCCTGCCGTGGTGGTTGTACACCCCCTCTGCTCCTCAGGCTACGGTGGTCAGCGCGAGGGATAGGCAGTGTGTAGAGGTTAGGATTCCCGCCTTTCGGCTACAGGGAGGGATCTTGCAGATACTGCGAGAGTACCGGGTAGATTGGCTGCCAGCCCGTGGCGGGATTGCCAGCCTACGCACGCCGGGGAGCTATACGGGAGCTGCGCATTCGGTGCTGGCGCGCGGGCATTGGGTGAAGATAGCGGTTACGGACGGGGGGGTGTACCAGATTTCATACGAGGATCTTGTGGATCAGGGGCTAATGAACCCGTCTAACCTGAGCGTCTGGGGGCATGCACAGCCACAGTTGCCCTACAGCAACGATGCCCCGAATACTGACGACCTACGCCAGCTCCCCGTTCACTGGGTAATCCGAAACGGTACGTCGGTAGGCCCGGGAGACTACGCGTTGGTCTACCTTCCCGGAGTCAGCTGGTGGGAGTGGGATGCTAAGAGCCAGATGTTCACTATGCAGCGGTCTGAGTACGATAGCCAGGCGCACTACTTCATCACCACCGATAGCCAGCCGGTCCATGTGCAGGCGGCGGGCCTCCATTCGGCGAGCCATACGCAGTCTGGCTACTGGGCTCTAGCGGGTTACATTGGGGACGAGGTGAACCTGTGCAGCTCGGGCCGCGAGTGGTTCAGCAGTGCCTTTCGGCTCAGCGGTGAACGGGAGCTAGACACCCGCATAGGCAACTGCCCCGCGGGTTCGGAGGTTAAGATCTACGCCCGTGTAGCCGCGGCCTCCCGCGCCGCGAGCCAATTCCAACTATCGGTAGACGATGCCCCCATAGGCGCAATATCCACGCCGGCAATAGCCGCGGGGCAGAGCTACCTAGTACAGGCCACCACTGGCGAGGGGCGCTTCACCCTGACCCACCCGGGCGGCGATGTGAAGGTTAAAATGGCCTACCAGCCCGAGGGAGGTTCGGGCACTGCGTGGCTCAGCCGCTTCTTTGTGAACGCACGTGTGCCGCTTGCCTGGCAGCAAGATCCTATTCTATTTCACACTGACTCCATAGGCCATCTGGGCGAGTACGCTGCGCTCAGCATTGCGGGCCTGCCGGCAGAGGCCGAGCTGTGGGATGCTACGGATATCTTTGCCCCTGTGCGCTATGCCAGTCCCGCTACCGCCACGGTGCCAGCAGCCGAGCGGAGGCGTATGCTCCTGTTCAACCCCGCCACTCGCCCCAGGGTTACCTTCTTGGGAGGGGTAGAGAATCAGGATCTACATGGGATGCAGACTCCAGACCTTCTGATAGTTGCGCATCCCGATTTCCTGTCGCAGGCCGAGCGGGTGGCCCAGATCTACCGAGAATCGCCCCTTACCCATCTTTCGGTGGAGGTGGTAAGCACGCCGCAGGTGTACAATGAGTTCTCGTCGGGGAATACGGATGTTACCGCTATCCGGAACTTGGCTCGCATGCTCTACTGGCGGGGTGGCGGTGCTACGGGTAGATTTCGGCATCTACTCCTGGTGGGCAAGCCCTCATTCGGCATGGGGAGCAGCCATACGGGTACCAACTACCTGCCCAATTACCAGGCTTACAACTCCTACGATAAGTCGCTCAGCTTCGGGACCGATGATTTCTTTGGGCTTCTCGATCCTGGCGAGGGGGGGGAGCACGGCGCGATGGACATAGGGGTAGGGCGCTACTCGGTGGAGAGCGAGCTGGAGGCCGATATGGTGGTGGCTCATGAGGAGGCCTACCACAACCCCGCGAACTGGGGCGATTGGATGGGGCGACTGCTCTTTCTGGCAGACGATGGGAACGAGAATTCCTTTGTAGAGAATAGCGATAGGTTGGCCAAATACGTAGAATCCCACCGCCCGGCCATGCAGTGTACCCGCCTCTTTGCCGATGCGTACCCCCGCCAGCAGAGCTATCCGGAGAGCAGCTACCCTAGTGTGAATGCCGAGCTGCATGCCCGGATTGACCAGGGGACGTTCCTATTCAACTACATAGGGCATGCGGGGCATCAGCTCGGGAACGAGAGCTACCTAGATATAAACGGTGTGCGCAAATGGAAGAATCGCCGCTGCTTACCGCTCTTTGTGGCCGCTTCCTGCAGTTTGGCGGAGTATGACCAACCCATAGAACGCTCCCTAGGCGAGAATATGCTCCACCTGCCAAACGGGGGGGCTATCGCCCTCATCTCCGCCTCTCGGGTCTCTTTCTCCTCTGGGAATTATAGCTTTAACTCCAACCTCATAGCCCAGCTTTTCCCGCCTACTACTGACCCTGCCCCCACCTCGCTCGGCACGGTGTACTACAAGGCGAAGGCGCTCACTGCGGGGCTCGAGAATAAGCGGAAGTACGTGATGCTGGGGAATCCGGCCCTCCCGATACCAGACATGGCGGCCACCGTGCGCATCCTGAGCCTGAACGGCAAGGCACCCATCGGCATCACCGATACGATACGGGCTGGCGACCACGTATCGCTAGAGGTGGAGATGAAGGACCGGAAAGGGGAACTCTTCGACGGCGACATCTACCTGCAGCTCGCGGGCCCTATGCGCAAGACCCGAACCCTGGGCAACAATGGGAATCCCCCCTACGAGTACGAGATACGCACCGGTACAGCCTTCCGGGGGCATCTTACGGCTACGGGGGGGAAGGCGCAGGCAGAGTGGATAGTGCCGCTGGATATGGAAACCAGCTACGGGCAGGGTATGCTCCAGTTCACGGGGGTGAATGGGCAGGAGGTCTGCCTTAGCGCCTACCAAGACTTCACATTCGGCGGGCGGTCTAAGCGTGCCAACACAGACCATACCCCCCCCGAGATACAGCTCACCCTAGAGGACTACGCTCCCCGCGAACGCTGGGTGGTGAATGATAATCCCCTGCTTATAGCCCGCCTAGCCGATAGTAGCGGTATCAACAGCTCGGGGGCAACGGCAGCCCACGCCCTCACCGCTACGCTCAAGGGGCCTGAGAAGGTGGAGGAGGTGCGGCTTGATGACTACTACGTAGCCTCCACCAATACCTACCGAAAGGGCGAGATTCGCTATCGGTTCTCCCACCTAGCCCCTGGGAGCTACACCCTTACCCTGAAAGCCTGGGATACCTACAACAATGGGGCAGAGGCCAGCATTGCCTTTGAGGTGGTAGAGGAGGAGGCACCGCGGGTAAGCCACCTGTTGAACTACCCCAACCCCTTCACCAACGGCACCGATATCTACTTCGACGGAACGCATGCGGGGCAGCCCACCGAGGTCAGCATCCAGATTTTCACCCTCGATGGCGAGCTGGTACGGACGATACGCCAGTACGAGAGCTCGCCGGGCTACCGCTATGGGCCCTACCACTGGGATGGGCGCGATGAGTGGGGGCGCGAGCTGGGCCGGGGGGTCTACTTCTACCGGGTCCGCGTGGGGCATCGTGCCGCCTTTTTCCACAAGGCCAGCAGCGCCGAGGGGTATGAGCGTATGCTTAAGCTGTAGAAATTTTGTACCTTTGTGGGGAATAACCAACACCGAAAGCCATGAAAGAGGGAGATATAGTGAAGGCATCGCCTGCGGTAACAGGGCATGATGACTGGATAACGGGAGTAGTGATTGATGTGGAACAAAATCCCTTTTTAGGAATCGTCATCTCAATAAGGGATGCCTTGGGTGATATATTCTGGGGAGAGGAAAAGTATTTTCAGCCCGCATAGCTATGTATGCAATCGCATTCGACATGGTAGTGGCGGAGCTTAAGCTCCACTACCCCAAACAGTATACACAGGCTTACTTCGATATAAGAAAGACGCTCAGACCCTTTGAGTTCTACTCGGTTGAGGGCAGCCTCTACCTCTCTGAGAAGAACGACCTGGCCAACCTCTACCTCGCGATAGAGGCGCTCAAGGGCATCGACTGGTTCAGAACGGCGGTGCGGGATATTAGGGCCTTCCGGCTCAATGACCGCAGCGATTTTACGGAGGTGGTAAAAGGCGAGGTCGCTTAATCTGGAACACGTCTCTAATGAAAAGCTTCAAGGAACAGTACCCCGATTACCAGGAGAACTGGACGTACTACTTCACATCCTTCTCTGACGAGAGGGCTTCGGTGGCGCTAGACCTCAACCTCTTGGAGAAGGCCCCGGTGAATGGGTATCAATGGCGCTGCGTGCTGATGGTGCGGCTAGAGGATAGCATACGCGGGCACTACCAAGAACTGGATGATATGGACGATGCCGCGGCAGCCTACCTCACCGAGTCGATAGATGCCGTGCGTGTGGGGCGCATCACCTTTGAGGATCAGCTGCACTACATCTACTACCTGAACCAGGACACCAACCCTAAGGCTGGGCTAAAGGGGGTGCTGGACAAATGGAAGGTCGAGTGGGAGGTGGAGCTGGTGGCAGAGCCCGATTGGCACACCTACCTGCAGGTACTCTACCCCGATCGCTACGAGGAGAGCCAGATTCACAATAGGGAGATCTACGAGCAGCTCAAGGAGCAGGGAGACGACGGGAGCGAACGGCGCCCGGTAACCCACTGGAGCTACTTTGAGACCCCGGCAGACCGCAAGCAGTTCGTGAAACTGGTGTTGGCCTCGGGCTATGAGATTGGCGAGGAGCTGGATGCTGATGAGAAGACTGAGGATGGGCAGGTGAACGAGTTGCGCTACGGGCTGATGTACTGGCGCTCGCAGACCATAGAACCCGAGGAGATGGATGCCGCCTGCGCTCGGTTGATCAGCCAGAGCGAGGAAAACAACGGCTACTACGACGGCTGGGAAACCGAGGTGAAGGGGAAGTAGCCGGGAGCAGGAAGGGAATGCTGCAACAGAACTCGCACGTATTCAGGCCATGGAGAGGGCTTTTTCCTATTCGTGTGGTTAAATACGTTTAATCAACTTCTTACATTCATCGAGGGCGGTAAAGAAGCGGTGTGCTGTGTCGTTCAATATTTTTTACAGAGAGTTCATATTGGTTAGTTAGCCCCCCAAAACTACCGATCAGCAGAAGCGTAAAACCTACCCCCCAAGCACCCTTCACCCTCCCCTACCATCCTGCATGAATGGGTGGTAGGGGAGGGTGGTTGCAATACCCATCTACAAGCCCTACCTTTGCGCCATGCAACACATCGGATCGGGCAGGAGGCTACCCTATGGTAACTCCTAATAATCAATCAATAAATCTTTGTAAAAAGGCAGAATTGCTGCGCTGCGTGGGCGGCGCAGTGCGTTTTTTATGCGCCTATTGCGGAGTTATTTTTGGGGTGTTGCTTTTTATTGGTGCAAGGCGAGGAACAGGACTGCAGGGATGAGCCTTTTGGCTAGATTTTAGAGTTTTCATTTTCAGTATATAAAAAAAGGACCCAAACACAAGAGCGTATGAAGCGATTCGGATTAGGGCTTCTGGCGGTGCTCACATGGGCATCGGTATGCTGGGGGCAGACGGTGCGCTTCGGTCGGCATCAGGTTACACCGCCCGAGAATGTGGTGCAGGCGAGGGTTAGGGGGGCTAAGCCCCAAACTACGAGCCTAGGCCCCCCCGCCAAGGGACGCGTGAATGTCCTGGTGCAGTTTGCCTGCGAGCCAACGTTATCCATGCAGAAAGCCGCGCAGGCTAAGGGGGTAGAGCTCTACAGCTACGTAGGGGGCAACGCCTACTTGGGCAGTGTGCCCGCCCAGGCTAAGCCCACGGATTTTGCGGGGACGGGGCTGAAATCCGTAATCGCCACCGAGCCCTCATGGCGGATTAGCGACGAGCTGGCTGCGGGTATCATACCAGAGTACGCCAAGCAGGGCGACGACGAGGTGGCGGTAGTGGTGGCGTGGCATCCGAATGTAGATGCCCAGTTCGTGAGCGGCTACCTACAGCGCGAAGGATACCGCTATATCCCGGGTAGCCTATCGGCCCAGCTGCGGCAGGTGGAGCTTATATGCCCGCTGGCCAAAGCCAAGAGGCTTGCCGAGCAGGGATGGATCGCGCTGGTGAAGCCTGTGGCGCCAGAACCCGTGGAGCTGAATAGCACGGGGGCTATGCTGAGCCGTGCCCACGTACTCAGAATGCCTACGGTACTTGGCGGACTAGGGCTTACCGGCAAGGGGGTAAAAGTGGGGGTATGGGATGGCAACGTAGAGCCGCACATCGACTTCGGGAGTCACTTGTACGTGCGCGAATACGAGAAGAGCGGTAGCTGGCACGGGATCCACGTGGCTGGCACGGTGGCTGGTGGTGGCTATAAAGATGTGGATGCCACTAGTATGGCGCCAGCTGCGGAACTCTACACCTGGAATTTCGGGAGGTCGAGCAACGGGAAAATACCTGCCGTGGAGATGCTCGAAGAGCATGCCAACAGCCATATAAGCATCACGCAGAATAGCTATGGCCTGGCACAGACCTACCTCTGCTTGCTCTGGGATAAGATCAGCTACAGCTTTGGCGAGGCGAACAATCTCGACTACCTGAGCTACACCTACCCGCAGATGACCCACGTATTCGCCGTGGGCAATGAGCAGGGAGCGTGCGACAAGGCGTTCGGTACTACGGCTGCCAGGAGCAAGAGCGCGATCTACGTAGGCGCCGTGAACATGAAGGGCGAGATGAGCGATTTTAGCAGCTTTGGCCCTACAGACGATGGCCGCATAGTACCCACCATCTGCGCAAAAGGGGTAGGGGTATACAGCACCAAGGATGGTAACGGCTACGCTAGCGACAACGGTACAAGCATGGCTTGCCCCACCGCCAGCGGGCACATAGCACTGCTCACAGAGCTTTACCATCGTAGCCACGGGGGGGTAGATCCGGAGAATGCCCTGGTGAAGGCCCTTGTGGCCAATACGGCTAACGATGGGGGGAATCCAGGGCCAGACTATAAGTTCGGCTACGGGGTGCTGAATGCCGAGGCAGCTGCTAAGGTCCTACAGAACGGTTGGTACGTAAGCCACGAGCTTGGGACTGGGGATGAATTCGAGCAGCAGATTCAGGTGCCAGCAGGCGCAAAAGGGCTACGCGTAATGATAGCTTGGAGCGACCCAGCAGCCGAGAAGAAGTATGCCTACGGGGAAAAAGCGCTGATCAATGACCTAGACCTCTGGGTGGAGGCCAACGGTACTACTACGCTCCCGTGGGTGCTGGATAAGGATAATCCAGACAGGCCAGCCACCCAAGCCCAAGACCACCTCAATCCGGTAGAGCAGGTAACCATAGCCAACCCCGCCGCGGGGCTCTACAAGGCCAAGGTGAAGGGCAAGAGCGTAATGCTAGGGGGAAGGCAGAAATTCTGGATGGTGTGGTACTTTGAGCCGGCGGAGATGCGGCTGGTAACCCCTGCGGGCGGGGAGGTCTTTGAGCCAGGAGAGCGGATCTTGATGGTGGTGGATAACCCAAGCAAGAGCCTCTACACCGAGATTAGCTACGATGACGGCAAGAGCTACGAGCGGAAGGGTACTGCGGAATTCAACGGCAGTAACATGGGCGTAGGGCTTGCCATTCCGGCCAAGGCCCCTGCTACCAACACGGCCAGACTACGGCTAACCGATGCCCAGGGGCATGTGCTGGTGAGCGAGCGTTTCACCATTCTCCCCCGCCCGGTGGGTGTTATACTCCACGAGGAGGCTTGCAGCAAAGGGAGCTGGTATCTCTCTTGGCAGTGCCGGCATGAGCAGGCTAGCGATTTCGGATACCGTGTGCTGCGTTTTGACGTGGATAAGAATGAATGGAAGATAACGGCTGAAATAGCCGCGGGTGAAGAGCTGAAGTATGCCGTAAAACCTGGGGATCTCGCCCACGATACCCGTAATCTCTGGGCGGTGCAGGTGGTGTGGAAGGATGCCAAGGGGAATGAAGTGCTGGGTAAGCGCTCTTGGGGTGAACTGGCTGAATACGCCCCGGGCAATCTGGCAATCAAAGAGGCCGATTTGCCGTTCTACGAGACGTTCGACGTGCTGCCTCCACGCTTCACCAGCGTTACGGCAGGGTACAATATGAAGGTGAGCTATCCGCCTACGCCCAGCGACCTGATGAAGAAACCCCACAGCCACCAGCTCTTTACCAAGATCGGGAGCGTGAAGGATATACCGGACTACACGGCCCCGTTTGACGAGAAGAAGAACCCTGGGAAGCAACTGGTGCTGCAGAGCTGCAATCTGGACCTGATGGGCATCCCTGCGGGCACTAAGCTCGAGCTCCACAGCTACATGCTGCTAACCCAGAGCGGGGTAGACGATAGCCTACAGCGCACAAGCCAGCTACGGGCTGTGGTGGTAGACGGAGAGGGTGAGCATGTGCTGAAGAATACCCTAGGGCAGGAGGTGATGATATGCGATAATGGCCTGGTGCATGAGTACTACTGGGATATTAGCGCGTATGCTGAGAAGAAGATCGATGCCCTGCGGCTGGAGTGGGCGGGCCTTAAAGCATCGGCTGCTATACAGATGCACTACTGGGGAATACAAAAGGCCAACCCGAGCTACGATCCGGCCATCTATCGCCTGCGTAAGCCGAACGACGCTCCCCACATGGGCGAGGAAGAAATCAGCTTCATACTGTGGAACAAGGGGTCGGAAACCATAAAGTCGCTCCCGGTGGTGGTAACCCTAAATGGGGCAGTGAAGGGTACGCACATGGCCAAGGCTCTACTCCCCCATGAGGAGCGAATGGTGAGAATGCCGGTAGATTTCAGCAGCACGAACCCCGATGGCGAGGAGTTCACGCAGCGGGTACAGCTCCCCACCGAGGGAAGTGGCAAGCCTGCCGATAAGTTCCGCGAGGCGATGGTGAATAACCTCGGGAATCTTTACCCGATGCCCGCTAGCTGGAGAACCTACCAGCTGTTCGGCGTAGAAATCCCAGCGGTAACAGTAGAGAGCCAGGAGGTGCGGGGCTCTCTGAAATTCACCGATATGGGTGGGGTTCGGCATCCGTATACTCCGCTGCAGAAGGTGATGGTTCAGTTCACCCCCCATACGCGGGGAAAGATGCTGCGGCTAACCGTGAAGGATTGGGATCTTGCGGGTCTCGATTCTCTCACAATCTACAACGGGCATGTGCATAAGGGCGCTTTTGAGAAGGCTGCCCACATGCATGCGGTGCTAGACAATAATCGCCCTGCCGTTGTGCTGAAGGATAAGAGTACTAACGAGTTGGTAGTGGAATCGCATGCCAAGGATGGGAGCCTATTCGTTTTCTTCCACGCCCGCAGCGGGTTGTCTGCCGAGGGTTGGCAGGCAGAACTGGCGGAGATCGAGAAGGTGAATACCGTGGCGTTAACCGAGCTCGCACTCCCCTCTGTTCCGATACAAGGCGGCGAGGCTGTGGTGAAATTCAAGCTGAAGAACATGACAGTTCGACAGCTGGAGAAGGTGCCGGTGTTACTCTACGCCAACACCCAACCCAAGCCTCTGCGCGAGGAGGTTACGCTGGCGATGAAGGAAGAAGAACAGGAGTTTTCCTTTACCCAGAAGCTGGCGATGCCTCTTCCCGTGCGGGCGAATGTGGAGATAGTGGCAGATGCGTTGGATGGGGATTACTCTGATAACGCAAAGCAGGCCACCCTGCTGAATGATAGGTATTGGGCGGGCGGAAAGGTGGACGATACCGCGAGCCTACACCTACAGCAGGCCTACATGTGGCCTACAGAAATCAGGCTGCCCTACACGCCTTACTATCTGCAGTACGACCTGCAGCAGAAAGTACCCCTCTACGCCAATGCAAGCAACAGGCTGGTGCTGAAACTGTGGAATACGGTGGATGAGGATTTGCTCCCTGCCAAGGCGCATCTGTTCCTAGATGCAGATGATAACGGGGATTTCAACGGGGCAAAAGAGCATTTCACCGTAGACCTGCGGAAAGGGGAGACGGAGTATAGCATCCCGGTAGATCTCACAGGGGTCGCCCCGAGGAATGATTGCCGGATGCGCCTAGTGGTGATGAGGGATGAAGATCTGGTGAAATTCCAGGAGAATGGGGATGTTACCCATGGGTATGCTGTGGATATTGCGGCAGACATTAAAGCTGGCTCTAATCCTCAGGGTGATGATATAGAGGTTGGGGATATCCTGGCATTGCCCGTAAGCGTGAGCCTGAACACGGACTATCCTGTGGGCGTGCGGCTCGCGAACCGTGGCATAGCCGATGCGCAAGGGAAGAAGGTGGCTCTGTATGTGGATGGAGTGCAGTTAGCCGAGGAGACGGTGGCCGAATCCATTCCAGCCTGCGGCGGTACGCTGGAGTACGCCTTTACGGCCAAGGTGCGTGTATCTACAACGGGTAAGCATACGGTAAAGGTGTCGGTAGAGCCAGATGCGACCCCTGCGAATGACAGCAAAACGCTGGAGATCTTCACCGAGGCCACTGAGCCGTTTGCGATTTACCAGCCTGGGGGGATTAAAGGTGAAAAGATAGAGCTTGCCAAGGCCTTACTACAGACTGGGCGTGATGCCAGCTTCGAGTGCTGGGCCTACCCCTACGCGCCTGGACAGCTGTTTACCGCCAAGGGTCTGCAGATCTTGATAGCCTGGGAAGGGCTAGAGATTGCCGAGAGAGAGGTAGAACCCTATTCGGTGGCGGTGCTACTGGATGGGGCAAAGGCCCTCTACACCCCTAAGGCTGTACCCCAGCTGCTAAAGGGTGGATGGCATCACTTCGCATTCAGCCTCACGGGCGGTGGTGAAAGGGAACTGAAGGTCTGGATAGACGGTGAGCCGCTTACATTTGAGCAGGCAGGAGCAGTGCGGGTGTGAACTTTGATGAATTCCGCCTGTCGCAAGATTTTGAAGGGCTGTTCAAGGGTTTCCGTGTGTGGAACAGGGGGCTGAATGAACGGGAGGTGAAGGAGAATGCAAACCGCTGGGTTCGCACTGCCGACGGTAAGCTCCCGAAGCACTGCCTGGCTGAATTCCGTTTCAATGAGGGGCTGGGCGATAAGGTGGCTAGCGGAGGTGAATTCGTGGAGACCATCGTTAGCAACCGCATTTCCAGTACTGAGAGCCCCGTATGGTACAACCTGAACCATGCGATAACCAAGATAAAGGTAGAGAATGAGGGTAGCCACAAGCTGCTATCTGATGGTACCTATGAGGTGATGATGTTGCACGGGTTCAACGCCTTTAGCACAGTAAAGACCTCATTCGGCTTGGCCTTCACCGACGCCAAGATGACGATAGATGGGAAGGCGATAGAGGATCCGTCAGATGTGACTATAGATTTCAGCAAAAATGCAGACCGCACGGTAGAAGTGAAGGTGGTTCGGGAGGATTTTCTCGGCTACAATATTGCGCAGACCCTAAAGGTCAAGCTGAGCGTAGAGGCCAGCGCGGAGTGCGAGCTCCTGGAGTTTATGGCAAAGAAAAATGATAACCCAGGGCTGGCCGATGATGAAAAGATCACCGTAAGCGGGCAGACCGTGGTGCTGCGAGGGTCCTATACCAATGCGGCTAACGTGGTGCTGAGCGAGATCCAAGTGTCGCCCGATGCAAAGCTCTACTATAAAGAGACGGAGGTGAACGGTAGCACCTTAACCCTCGATCTCAGTAAGCCGGCCTTGCTAAAGGTGGTGGCAGCTAACGGGCGCAGTTTCACGCTCTACAATCTGCAGATTGCCAGGGAGCAGACGATAGCTTGGGAGCAGGAGCTAAGCTCTACTGCCTTCTCTAGCGTTCCCATAGCTCTGGGTGCCACGGCAAGCTCGGGACTTCCAGTCACCTACACTGTTACCCCAGCGGAGAATGCCAGTGTACGAGCCGATGGTAAGCTGCAGATAGCTAGGATTGGCAAGATTACCATTACCGCTCTACAGCAAGGTGGGGATGCCTGGGTGGCAGCCCAGCCCGTACACAAGGAGCTGACGGTGACCCCAGCACCCCTTACCATAAGGCCGAAGCCTGTAAGCATCACGGAGGGGCAGCCTGTACCCGAGCTGGAGTACGAGCTAGCTGGCGTACAGTACGGCGAGGGGATTGAGCACTTCAAGGATCCTAAGTTCGCGGTAGAGCGAGCTGCGGGCGACTATTGGCAGAGGGGAGATATCCCGCTGGCTGCGGGTAGCTATACCATTAGCCCTGTGGGTTATACCACCCCCTATGCTGATGGTAACTACACGGTAAAGCTAGAATCTGGCCAGCTCTCTGTGAGCGGTGCGGCGGCCAATTACAGGAGGCTTACTGTAACCGTACAGGAGAGGGGTTCTAGCGCTGCTCTTAGTGGGGCTAAGGTCTCATTCTCTGGAATGGTTATGGCGAATGGCAGGCAGCGAGCCACCACCTATACCGGCACTACCGATGCCACGGGTAAACTAGCGGTAACCCTGCCCGTTGGTAAATGGACAGTGGCGGTAGAGAAGGAGAACTTTACTTCTTACCAGGATGAAGTAGAGGTGGAAAATCCCCCGATGACTAAAACTATAGAGCTCGCTCGGCTAGAACATACCGTTACTTTCACAGCTGGCGAGCATGGGGCGCTAATCGGCACAACAAGCCAGAGAGTAGCTACGGGTGGTGCAGCAACCCCTGTGGTGGCAGTGCCTGAGAAGGGCTTTATGTTCAAGCAGTGGACTGATGAAAATAGCGCTGTGGCTAGCACCGACCAGCTTTTCACTGCTGGGGGAATCAACTCGAGCAAAGCCTACAAAGCAGAGTTCGATGTGCTGAAGTGGAGGCTTGAATACGCCCCGCTAGGCTCTGGTACGATAGCGGGCGATGCGCTGCAGCACGTAGTAGACGGGCAAGAGGGAACGCAGGTAACGGCGCAGGGGAGTGCCTCAAACCAATTCGTAGGCTGGACAGACGGCGTATTGGCTGCAACCCGCAAGGATACGCCAAGCAAAGACACCAAGATTACAGCCCAGTTTGCCGCTGTGGCATCACTGCCGCTAACCCAGGATTTTGAGAATCCTAATAGTCTCAAAGATTGGCTAGTAATCCCAGGTCCGCGGAACTCTGGATGGATTTGGGAGGTGGATATTCCCAGCCACATTCAGGCTAACAGCCATATGCTTTGGCACTATAGCAACAACACGAAGTCAGAGGGTAAGCACCACCATATGGGATTAGTGGCGCCGTGGGTTGATGTGGCCAGTGCGCCGCAGGGCGTTTTGGTGGAGTTTGACCTTCAGGCGCAGAGCTTCATTACGGGGCAAGACACCATTATGGTTCGCTACCGCACCTCTACCGATAAAGGGTGGAATGACTGGAGTGTGATGGAGACAATCTTCCCGCTGGATGAGGCGCAAGACGAGGCATTGCATGTGAGCACAGGGCTAACCTCTCAGCAGTTGGCTGGGGCACAGCAGCTGCAAGTGATGCTAGAGTACAGCGTGGGCTACTCAGAGTTTGCTGCCATTGATAACCTAGCCATTAGGCCTGCCGTTACTCCCGTGGGCATGCGCATAGAGCCGGAGGAACTGGAGTTCAACCCGGGCGATAATTTAGTGCAGCTCCGAGTAAAGGTTGATCCGTCCGATGCTCTAGCACGCGTAACCTGGAAGAGCGAGAATGAGAGCATAGCCACCGTAGATGAGAATGGGTGGGTGAAACCCCTACAGCCTGGAGAGGTGAATATAGTGGCAACCTCTGCGGTAGCAGCGTCAGTTACAGCGAGCTGCAAGGTGAAAGTAGGCTACTCATACCCGAGCGAGATTGCAGTAACGCCTAGCAGTGCCGAGCTAAAGGTGGGTGCTACCCAGCAGTTGAGCTTTGTGGTGAATCCCTCTACCGCTAAGCAGGCCGTGCTATGGGAAAGCTCAGACGAAAGTGTGGCTACCGTAGATGCAAACAGACGGGTAACGGCTGTAGCCAAGGGCAGTGCCACGATAACCGCCACCCATGTAGACGATACCGATGTGGCTGGAACCTGCCAAATTACGGTTCTCGATGCCCCTCTGCCTACTAGTGTAGCGGTAACTCCCACCACCCTAACCCTTAAAGTGGGTGAAACGGGCGAGTTTTGCCTTGCCTACAGAAAACTTGCCGAAAAGTAGAAAATGTGTACCTTTGCCCTCGTAGTGGCAGTTCTACTTACTGGGCAGTTGCTCCCAGATAGGCAGTGTGGAAGATGGTGAATAGAACCCGGGCAACAGCCCGCAAGAAACGTCGGTCATACCGCAAAGCCTGTATGGTTTATCGAAGTGACAAGTAGCAGGCCGTGCGCAGAACAATGGAGTACAAACACTACAAAAACTTCAGACTATGAGAAAGATCCTAGTTTTAGCAGCAGCCGCATTTGCCCTTGTGGCTTGCGGGAAAGATCCCAATGGTGGTGGCGGCACGAATCCCGTCGATCCAGATAATTCCGACTACATCGACCCCAATGTGGTGTACAAAACCTCGGGCGACCTTTTCGGAAAGAACTACGTGGCAAAGGGGACCGTTTTTACGCGAAGGGTAGACAAAGAGATGCCCCTCGCGCCCAATTCAGCAGCGATTGCAGCCAAAATGAAATCGCTGGTAACAAATCCTTATGGAGTGATCACCACCATTACACGCCAGCACTATAATTACACCATAATTATAGTAGATAGTAATGATAAGAACCAGCATTATGCTGAGTTTATCCCCGAAGGGCGCTATGAGCGGGAAGAACCCGACATCTATAAGTACACGGGAGGTCGTCAGCCTATCGTGCACGATGCCAAGCCCGCCGCGGGGAACGACGCGCATATGGCGGTGTACGACGTGGCAACGGGAGTAATGCGCCAGTACTTCGGGGTAACGTATGTGAACAGCGGCGAGTACAGGTTTAAAGGCTCGGGCTACTTCATTGCCAAGCCAGGGCTACGAGGGCTCGCTAAGGACAACTATTGGATGCGCCTTACCAAAGGCGGTAGCTCGGTAGTGGGAATGCTCAACCCGCTTTCGCAGATCGGTATCGAGGAAGTGAGGGCAGGGGAGATCAATCACGCCCTATCGTTCACCATAGCACACGCCCGTAAAGGCTTTTCGTGGCCTGCGAAGGCTGGCGATGGCGATCTGGACGAGGCCGACGCCCCAATGGAAGGGCAATGGTGCCGTATCGACCCCACGGTGGACTTGGATAAACTGAATTTGCACCCTATTACCCGGATGATTGCCAAGGCGGTACAGAAATACGGGGCTTATGCCGCAGATAAGAACGCATTTTGCCACACTTTCACCACCGAGCACGGCATCTATGAGCTTGCGATCCACGGGTTAGACCCTTGGGAACACGATGGAGAGTTCGAGAAGAAGTACGGCAAGTTCCCTGACCTCAACGACTTCCCTTGGGAGCTCACACAATGGGCACCGGTGGATTGGGGGAAGCCGACAGAGTAGCAGATAATAGCAAATCGCATGAACACCCTAAAAGGGCTATACCCCGACTACGAGCCGAATATTGCGTTCTACAATGCAGAGGTGGAGGATGAGCCCGCCTGCGTGATGGTGGATCTTAACCTCGAGGAGTATGCACCCGTAGAGGGGTATGAGTATATCTGCGTGGTGAAGGTGCTGGCCCCAGAAGGCGCAAGCATCAATGGGGATAAAATAGGGCGTCTGGATGAAAAGCTGACCGAGCATTTAGCAGAAGCTTACGGTGCTGTATGGGCTGGTAGCTTGAACTGGGACGACGAGGTGCACATATTCTACTACCTTACCGAGGAGATCGACCAGCGAGAGATACTGCAGTTCCCCCCGGTAAAGGCCGCGAAGTATGACTGCATAGTAGAGATAGCGCCCGAGCCCGAGTGGGATACCTACCTGGCGCTGCTCTACCCAGATGATTACGGGCGGCTGGAGATAGAGAACCGCGAGTTGCTAGGTGAGGCGCAAGGTGAGGGTGATGACTTCTCCCGTGCGCGCTTGGTAACGCATTCGAGCTATTTCGACCGGCAGGAGGATTTGAAAGCGTTCTGTACAGAGGTGGAGCGGTTAGGCTTTAGGATAGTAGAGCTTGAGGATACTCCAGATGTCGATGCAGATTTCCCCTACGGCGTAGAGTATGCCAAGGTGCACACTCTACTGGATATCCCAAAGATTACCCAGGAGCTGCTGGAGCTAACCCTAGCGCACAATGGTTACTACGATGGGTGGCTGAACACCTCCGATGCAGATATCGACGATCTCTAGAGAGTAGAGAAGCCCGCAGCACGCCCCGTGGCGAAGCAACCCGCAGCTTCGCCACGGGGCTTGTTGTATTGGGGGCTACCGTTGGCGCGCATGAAGACCGCTGAGAAGCCCCAAAAGGCATCCTTGCAAATCCCCCGTAAACGGTGTTGCGGCACGAGAAGGAAGGCCCCTTACGGGTGGGCGGGCAACTGGACTGCGCCCCTACCGAGAACGAGATGGCAAATCTCGCGAAACCACGGTAGATTCTTTATCACGACGCGGCACGCCGCGTCGCTACGGTCTTCGAAAAATTTGAATTGTCTGACTAAAAGCTCTTTACCCTAGAAAGGGGTAAAACCATAAAAGATTGCCCATTGTGGCCCTTTTGCCGCGGTTTCTTTTTGAAATACGGAGGTTTAAATCCTATTCTCCCGTTTCCCGAAGGACGTAGCGACGCGGCGTGCCGCGTCGTGATCCTCCTCTACGCGGTTACCGTTGATGCCTACGTGTGCGTAAATGGTGGTCGGAGACCTCTGCAAAAATCACAGGAACGACGCGGCACGCCGCGTCGCTACCCTCTTCGAGAAATGGAAGAGATTGATTAAAACCGATTTATTCGCAAGAAGAGGAAAAACCTCCTGTAAAAGATTTAACCCATAAGGGACTTTTGCAGAGGTCGCAGTCGGTGTGCCACGCCCCGCTTTAAACCCTCCGCACCATTCTCGGTGGGTTTGGCAGGGGACTTACCCTATTGTTCCCCAGTCTTTGCCCACGGCCACATCTACCACTAGGGGAACGTTTAGCTCTATGGCTTGCTCCATTCGGTTTACCACCAAGCTCCGTACAGCATCCATTTCCCCTGGGTAGACATCGAGAATCAGCTCATCGTGTACCTGGATTATAAGCGTAGAGCGGAGTTTGCGGCTACGTATTTCATCGGCAATATTCACCATAGCACGTTTTATGATATCAGCTGCCGTTCCTTGGATGGGCGCATTGATAGCGTGCCGTTCCACGGCCCCCCGAATCACAGGGCTAGGCGAGTTGATGTCTGGTAGCCAGCGCCTACGGCCCCATATCGTTTGTACGTAGCCGTTCTTCCGTGCAAACTCTATCGTGCTGCGCATGTAGTCCTCTATGCCCGGGTAGTGGTCTAGGTAGCTCCTTATGAAGCTATTGGCCTCCGCCACGGGGATGCCGAGCTGCTGGGATAGCCCGTAGCCCGAAATGCCGTACACCACGCCGAAATTCACCCGTTTTGCGCTTTCCCGCTGGGCGGGTGTTACCTCTTCGGGGGGTAGCCCCAGGATTCTAGCGGCCGTGGCTCGGTGAATGTCTGCCCCCTCGCGGAAAGCGGCTATCATATTTTCATTGTTGGCCACGTGCGCCATCACCCGGAGTTCAATCTGCGAGTAGTCGGCAGATAGCAGCTCGCCACCCTCAAAGGAGGTCACGAAGGCCCGGCGAATCTGCTTGCCGTAGTCATTCCGCACGGGGATATTCTGCATATTGGGGTGGCTAGAGCTAAGGCGTCCGGTGCCTGCTACCGCCTGGTTGAATAGCGCATGTATTCGGTGGGTGTGCGGATCTATGAGCGCGGGCAGTGCCGCCACGTAGGTATTGAGCAGCTTTCTCGCCTCGCGGTAATCCAGCAGGGTCTGTACCACGGGGAACTCCTTGGCGTACTTTGCCAATTCTAGCTCGCTGGTATTGTACTGTCCCGTTTTGGTACGCTTGGCCTTAGGGTTGATATTGAGCTGTTCAAAGAGCGCCTTGCCCACTTGGAGGGGGGAGTCAATATTGAGGCCAGGGTTCACCACGGCAGTGCGGATCTGCTGGCTTAGCACCTCGAGCTGTGCCTTTAGCGTTGTGCCGAGTTCCTCTAGCCGTTGCGGGACAATGGCGACCCCTGCCCACTCCATATCGGCCAGCACGCGGATAAGCGGTCCTTCCACCTGGCTGTAGAGCCAATCGAGTTTTTGCTTCTGCACCTGATCCCAGAGGGTATGGTAGAGCTGGAGGGCGATGTCAGCATCCTCAGCGGCGTATTCGGTCAGCCTGTCGAGGGGTACGGTGGCAAGATCGATCTCGTTGGCCTTCACCCCGGGCTGGAGTGCCTCAAAGGGGATGGGCGTGTATTCCAGCTCCTTTTGGGCTACAGCATCTAGGCTATGGCCAGCGTCGGGCGCTAGGAGGTAGTGGAGGATCATGGTGTCATAGAGCGTTCCGCGCAGCTCTACCCCCACGGATCGCAGCATCAGGAGGTCGAACTTGATGTTGTGCCCCACAATGCATCGGGCAGGGTTGGCGAGCAGCGTGTTCAGCCAGGCGATTTTCTGCCCGTACAGCGGGTCGTGTTCCCTATCGAGCGGTGCGTACCACGCCTGCCAGGGTCGGCAGCAGAGCGATACCCCCACCGGGTGATCCTGATGTGGGTTTAGCCCTGAGGTTTCTGTGTCAATGGCCAGAACGCCAGCCTCGCCAATCTCCTGTAGCATGGCCTGCCACTCTGGCTCGGTGACCACTAGCCTGTAGGTGTGCGGGCGGTCTGCCAGCCTGGCTGTAGTTCCTCCAGCAGTGGGGACATCCAGCTCTGCGGGCTGGGTAGCGACAGAGGTCGCATCGCCCTCCAACGCTTTTAGGAGGTCTTTAGCAACTACTTTAAACTCCAGCTCATCGAAAATCGTCTGCGCTGCCGCCCTGTTTACTGGGGTTGGCTTTAGCTCGCGAATATCGTTGGGCACAGGGGCATCCCTACGTATGGTAACCAGCTCTCTAGCCACTTTTAGCTGCTGCGCGCACTCTGCCAGCCCTTTGGCAACCTTGGGGGTGAGCTTGCCCGTATTCCCGTAGAGGCGATCTATACCGCCATACTTGGCTATGAGGGCGGCCGCCGTTTTTTCGCCCACCCCGGGCAATCCAGGCACATTATCGGCGGCATCGCCCCACAGCGCCAGGATATCCACGAACTGTTCAGCCCTCTCTATACCGTACTTTTCCTGAAGCATGGCCAGCGTAACCCGCTCCACCCCCTTCCCGGTTCGGCGTGGCTTCACCATCTCCACATTATCGGCCAGCAGCTGTTGGTAGTCCTTATCGGGCGTGAAAAGCACTATCCTATAGCCTTGTGGGGCGAACTGCTGCACCAGAGAGCCCGCGAGGTCATCGGCCTCAAAACCAGGCTCCACTAGGGTCTTTATGCCAAGCAGCGGGAGTAGCTCTCCAATCTTCTCTGCGCCATATCGCACAGCATCGGGGGTGGGGGGACGGTCTGCCTTGTAATCTGCGGAGAGCTGATTGCGAAATGAGCCGCCTTTGGGGTCGAAAACCACGGCGATGTAGCCGGGCTTCTCCTCCACCACGCACTCCAGAAACGACCGCAGGAACCCAAAGGCTGCCGAGGTATTACGCCCATCGGCCGTGAGGAGTGGGCGCTGGAGAAAGGCGAAGTGCGCTCGGTACAGCAGTGCGTAGGCATCTACTATCAGCAGGGTTTCCATTTGGGCTGTTTTCATTTGAGCAAAGATAGCTATTTTTGCATTAAGAGAAAGCGTAGCAAAACCAAAATCCCAACGATATGCGATATGACAACAGCGGAGTGCGACGGCGAGATCGGCTCATGGATGAGAGCCAAGCGCTGGAACTCCTGAAAACCTCGGAGTTTGGCGTTCTCTCAATGGCCGACGGGGAGCAGCCTTACGGGCTACCGCTCAACTATGTGTGGGATGGGGCCGACAGCATCTACATCCACTGCGCCCCTGCAGGGCGAAAGCTAGAGATCCTCAAGCGGAATCCCAGGGTCTCCTTCTGCATAGTGGGAGGGGTGCACCTCATGCCCGGGCAATTCACCACCGAGTACCAGAGCGTAATCCTAGAGGGCTACGCACGCATGGGGCTACCCCCTGAGGAACGACAGCATGCCCTAGAGCTCCTGGTAGGCAAGCTCTCTGCCGATTTCCGCGAGATAGGTAACAGCTACATAGCCAAGAGCTTTCATCGCACAGAGATCATCCGGGTAGATTTCAGCACCTTTAGCGGGAAACGTAAGGAGGTGGTGAAGTCTGTTGGCGATTAGCGGGAATGGAGAAGGGGGGCGACGTTCCCCCGTTTTTCGCCATTGCGCTTCCAAATCGGGGGTTTCCCGGTTTGCTAAAGGGTGTAGAGGCGGGGTGTGCCGTATCGTTCAGATGGGTTTCACAGCCTGCTTTCGCAGGGGTCTTCCCCGTACCTGCGCCGTACCATCGCCGTACCTGCGCCGCTTCATGTTCGGATTTCGTAGCGAAATCCGAGGATGCACTAGAGGAGGTACGGCGATGGTACGGCGCAGGTACGGCGATGGTCGCTTGCAGTCTTGGCCACGAGGCTGCTCATTTGGTATGGGCTTCAGGTGAATTGCTGGGGTGATTCCCGGGAGTTGCGCGGGGTGCTCTGGCTCGTGATTGGGATATGCGAACGCTATTAATGTTTGAAAGATTAACTTTGCGCAATGGAAACGGGGGCGGGCTTGGCAATGCCTGAGCGCCGCAGCCGAGAATGGTAATGGTTAGACCTAAACCGTGGGGAATGAAAAGATTACTACAACTTTACTGCTTATTGTTCGTGTTGCTGAATTCTGGTGTAGTGCCTGCGCAATCCGTTAGTGCGCCAGGAGCTCCCAGTGGGCGTAATGCGCTGATTCGGCTGAAGGGGTATCCCACCACGGAGGAGATCGGTCGGCTTGCCCGGCAGGGTATAGAGCTGGGCGACCACCTGGGCGGCTACACCTACTGGGCCATAGTAAGGGAGGGGGGCATGGCCGAGCCTGCGGGGCGGTGGTGTGGCGGAGATTATGGCTCCTAACCCTGAGGATAAGGTGGAGCGCGCGCTGCTTACCGGAGAGCTGCCCCCGTATGTTCGGAGGGGGGCAGACCGCGTGGGTGTGGCCATTCGCTATGCGGGAAATGCCTCGCCTGCGATAGTAGCCCAAGAGCTCGCCCGGCTGGGCTTGCGCGATGTGAAGGTTGACGAGTATTTCAGAACTGCCTATGCAGCCATGCCACCAGATGCCGCCTTGCGTGTGGCAGCCCTCCCCTGGGTGCTAAGCGTATGCCACCAGCCGGCCCCAGCAGAATCCTATAACTACCAGGGGCGCATACTGGGCAGGGCATGCGTGCTGAATACCTCGCCATCGCTCGGTGGGCGCGGATTGCTCGGCAAGGGAGTTCGTATAGGGATTTGGGACTCGAATGTAACGCCGCATGTGGACTTTGGGCAGCGGGTGCATTTGCAGGAGTATGAGGTTGAGGGCGACCACGGAATCCATGTCACGGGCACGGTGCTTGGGGCGGGCATTAAAGATCCGGATGCCCAGGGGATGGCGCCGTTGGCCCAATCTTGGAACTATAACTTCAATGTGCAGAAGAACGGCTACACCCACAGCGGGAGATGGCCGATGCCCACCGCCAGGTTGATATTCACTGATGATGGGGGTGTGCTAAACCCCTACAGCGCCGAGCAGTCATCTACCCTCAAGTTCCTACCGGCAGACCCGAAGATGAAGGTGCGAGTACGATTCGTGCGTATTCCGAAGGCCAGTCTGCTTGGCAAGAGCCGCCTCCAGCTTCGGTGGAAGTACCAAACCGCTTATGCCTACGCTGTAGAGCTAGATAATATTCAGGTGGTGAAGGAGATTTTGGCGCCAGTCAAAATTCACTACGAGGCGATACCCATAGGCGCAGCCACCTTCAACTTGCTGAATGACGACGGCTCTCTGGCACGGGAAAATATCACCGCGCAAGAGGTGGTACAGGGGCAGATACCACGGCCAGTAGAGGTGGTGCCAGCTAGCGGCTACTCCCTGCTCAGCTGGGACGATGGTGCTACTGATGCGACAATGACCAGCCTGAAACCCGTGTATACCGATGCCACTAGGCGGGCAGCCCTTGCCGATGCGGGAAAGGTGTTGGTAACCCTTGCCAGCGTACCAGAGGAGGGGGGCGATTGCCAGATTGGCGGAGTGCCAGCACAGCAGCAGTGGGTGTCGAGGGGTGATAATCTAGGCTCTATAGTGGCAGTGCCTAAGGCTGGCTATCGGTTCGTGAAATGGGTGGATAATGGCGATACGCAGGCCTCCCGCACGCTCAGATCCCTTAGCGAGAATACTAGGCTAGTGGCTGCCTTTGCCCGCAATGATGGGAGGGTGGCAGAGTTCACGGTAGAGGATGAGGATGGTAGTCTGCTACCCGGGGTGGCTATTGCCCTCGCGGGATTGAACCTCACTTCAGGGGCTGATGGCAAAGCTAAGATCGCCGGGCAACTCCCCTACGGAGACTATCGATATGTAGCGACGCTCTCGGGGTTTCTACAGGAAGAGGGAATTATCTCGCTGTCAGAGTATTCTGCCTCTATTACGGTGGTTATGCGCAGGCCAGCCACGGTGAATTTTACGGTTACCGATACGCAGGGCAACCCGCTGGTAGGGGCAAGGGTTCAGGTTGGAAGTGGGGTGAAGAATACGGGTGGCAATGGACAGGTACAGTTTCAGCTACCGAGAGGTCCGCATGGCTATATAGCACTGCATACCGGCTACCAGATGGTAGAGAGTATGTTGACCGTTGGGACGCTAGCCCCTATTCACCATGCAGTAGAATTGGAGCGGCTCTATAAAGCTACCTTCACGGTGAAGCATGCAGCAGGGCCCCTACCCAACGCTAAGCTGGAGATTGGCGGGCAGACGCTACGCACGAATGCCGCTGGGGTTGCAATGATTGAGCTTCTTGGTAATCAGAACTACCCGTATAAGGCTGAAAAGGTCGGCTATCAGCAACGCACGGGCATTTTGCATGTGGGCGCTGCTGATGCTAGCGAGCTGGTAGTGCTAGAGTCCACCAAACATGATGTGGTGGTAGCTGTAACCGATGGTTTCAGGATGCTGGGGAATGCCACCATCACCCTCGGGGGGCAGCAGCAGGCTACAGATGCCAACGGCAAGGCTAACTACCGCTTGCCAGCAGGCGAATACAGCTATACCGTGCAGCATGCAGATTACAATTCTGCTAACGGCAACCTCACGGTGCAGGGGAAAACGACCGTCCAGGTAACCCTCTCTGGCGAACGAACCATTACTTTTAAGGTGACTGATGGGGTGCGCCCACTCCCAACAGCCGAATTCACATTGCTCGATGGTAACGACGTACTCCCCTTGGCGGCAGATGGTACGGCCACTAAGAGGCTAGCTCCTGGCAGCTATCGCTATCAGGCCTCGCTACTGGGGTATGCGGAGGTGCGCAGCTCGGTGGCGGTTACCAATAGGGATACTACGGTGGCGGTTATCCTTAGGAAAACCCACACGGTGCGTTTTACGGTGCAGGATGCCAACGGGCCAGTGTATGATGCCACCATCGGTATTGACGGGAAGGATATCGTGACTGATGCCAGCGGGAGTGCCACCGTAGAGCTACCTAATGGTGTGTATCCATTCACGGTCAGGGCTACGGGGTATGAAGAGTTTGTGGGCAATATTACGATGAAGGATGCAGATGTTGATAGGGCCGTAGAGCTGAACCCGACATTCAGAGTGGTCTTCACGGTGAAGAGCGGCGCAAAGAATATTCAGGATGCCAAGATCCAGATATCCAACCAGACATTGCAGACCGATTCGTTCGGTGAAGCGCTTATCAACCTCCCAAATGGCACCTACACCTACTCTGTGGCTAAGTCGGGCTTCCGTACAGAAGAAGGGCAGGTGAAAGTAGAGGGGGCGGCGGTGGCTGTGGAGGTCCAGCTCAAGCGCTCTACCGTGTGGTATTCCGAGTGCTAGATGGCAATGGTATACCCCTGCCAGATGCCGCTATAGCTGTAGATGCACAGCAGATTACTACCGATGCAGAGGGGGTGGCACCGGTGTACCTTCCTAACGGTGATTATGAGTACACCGTGCGTAAAGATGGCCTCGATGAGGCAACCGGGAGCTTTACAGTGGCCGGGGCTGCGCAAACAGTGGATGTGGTGCTGATGAAAAGAATACCGCAGCCAGCAGAGTATGTGGTTACTTTCATGGTTCTCGCTAAAGGGAAGGGTGTCCCTGAGGCGACTGTAACGCTAGGGAACGAGGCCCAAACCACGGATTCTACGGGGAGCTGCGCCTTCAAACTTCGGGATAGCACCTACACCTACACGGTGCGGAAGGCTGGCTATGGCGATGTTTCTGGCAGCTTTACGGTGGCTGGTGCTGGAGGAAGGGTTGTGGTAGCCTTGGCTGAGGAGGGGGGTGTTGATCCCAATGCAGTAGAGAGAGGGCAACTGGCAGAGGTTGGCATTGCGCCCAATCCGTTTACTGATGGGCTCATACTCACGAATGCAGCCAGGGTGCAGCGCGTGCAGCTGCTGAATGCGCACGGTGTACCGGTTTATGCGCAGACTCTAGAGGGGAACGATAAGGTCTCGCTACCGGTAACAGGCCTCCCGGCAGGGGTGTACATACTTCAGCTGGAAGGGCAAGGTACGCAGCGTACAGTTCGTTTGGTGAAGCGCTAACCCCAATGGCTCTCAAAAGAGGAGACGGTGCTGCCGTAGTGTAGCACCAGCCTCCTCTTTTTGCAGGCTGGTGAAATAGCGCAGTTTCTATCCCTACGGATTGGCGCGCTGTAGTCCGCCACGGCAATCTTCCGGTGCGGGGCGATACCTAAAAATCACTACCTTTGCGGCGGTACGGCATCATTTGCATTCCAAACGAAACTCATCGGATATGGCTAAGTTATACCAGTTTACCCTATTCTTGGCATTCGCCCTAGTCATCGTTTTTGCCGCGAGCGGGCAGCAGGTGGTACGTCAACCCGATGGGAGAGTGGCAGGACGCTGGTACAGTGCTGGGAGCCAGGCGGGGACCTACATCGTACTCGTGAGCGATGATGAATCTCGTACCGCGGGAGTAGAGATTGCAAGCCGTCTTAATAGGCTCGGGATCAACGCCCTGCTCGCCGATGGGGCTGTGGTCGATAGCTGGACTACACTCCCGCTAGACTCCTGTATCGGCCAGCTCCGGCAGCTGGTAGAGGCCGTGAAAAAGCAAACTACTGGCACTGTGGGCATTGTAGGTGTTGCCCGCGCTGCTACAGTAGCCCTAGTGGCTGCCACGGTAGACTTTAGGATAAAGAACGTGATAGCACTTGAACCTGGCGAGTTCTTCCCCCCTGCTGGGGTCATTGCCAAGCGGCTACAGGAGCTGCGGGTACCCACGCTGGTACTCTACCAACCTAGAGATAAAGAGCGGATTGCCCGTTTGCTGGAGTGGATGCCAGAACGCCTCCTCGTCCTCTCTGGCACGCTGGGCAAGCCGGGGGTTACCACTCTGCTAGGCAACGATACCCAGTCTGGTGAAGCTTGGCTCGCCATCACGCTATTTGTTGGTAGAAATATGGAACGATAACGAGGAGCAACCAGCTGGTTAGAGCTTAGACCGTCGGGTATTCACTCGCCAGCTAGGATGCGCATGCGCAATCCAGATACCTCCAGCCATACGCCGCGTTTCATTTGCGGTCTGCGCCTTCCCAGCCAGGTAGTTTCAGGGGGTACTGCCATCACGGATTCCTCTCCGTTTGCTGGGATATTGGCATTGCGGCGCGCCATAACCTCGCTGTAAAAGGGTTCTTTTCCACCTATGCTCTTCAACCGCCCCCTCATTACCAGCCAGCTCACCGAGTGCATGCAGCACACCCCGACGGCTGATCAGCGGTTGGCCATAGAGCGCATTGTAGACTTTCTAGAGACGAGGGTCTCGTACCCCTGCCTCATACTCAAGGGATTTGCTGGCACAGGGAAAACCACCCTCATCGCCGCATTGGTCAGGCTTATGCTGCAGTACGGCAAGCCCTTTCTGCTGCTAGCCTCCACAGGTAGGGCGGCCAAGGTGGCGGGCGATGCGGCACAAAGCCATGCGAGCACCATACATAGGGCTATCTACGTACCCTACGATTCTGAGGGCGGCCCCCGCTTTGGCCTCCGCCAGAATACGGTAAAGAATCGCCTATTCGTGGTAGATGAGGCATCTATGATCGGCGAGGGTAGCAACCCGGCTCGCCCAGATAGCCTTCTGCGGGATCTCGCCTCCTACATACAGCAAGATGCCCGTGCAAAGCTCCTTATTGTGGGCGATACTGCCCAGCTCCCCCCGGTGGGCGAGACTATGAGCCCCGCGCTGGACGTAGGCCGTGTCCGTACCCTATTCCCGCACACCGCAGAGGTAGCCCTCCAGGAGGTGGTACGGCAGGCCAAACTATCGGGTATTCTGCGCCTTGCGACCTCTATCAGAGAGTCAATAAGCGCGCAAAAGCCAACCCTCCCAGCCATACACCCCAGCAGCGTACCAGACATTCGCCTCGTGCATCCTCGCGATGCCATGGAGCTTATAGCCCGCGCCTACAGCAACGTAGGGACTGAGAACGCAATGGTAATTTGCCGCAGCAACCGGCAGGCTATCCGCTATAACCTTGCTATCCGGAGTAGCATCCTAGGGTTTGAAATGCCGCTAGATGGTGGCGACCGTATGATGGTGTGCCGGAACTCCTACTTCTGGACGAAAAAAGGGGGAAATCCCCCCTTTCTAGCCAATGGCGACACCATAGTAGTCCACCGAGCCAAGAACTTCAGATCGATCCACGGAATGGAGTTTGCCGACCTAGACTTCAGCCTAGAGGATACACCAAACGAAGAACTGTACGCCACAGCCAACCTAGCTGCTGCCAATGCGCTCTCGCCAGCACTCTCTTCTGAGCAGGGAAGATCCCTCTACTCTAGCATCCGCACCGAGCTGGTGGCTGAAATGGGGAACGAAAATCTAAAGAGCAAGCTGCGAAACAATCCCTACATAAATGCGCTAGAGCTTAAGTACGGCTATGCTATAACCTGCCACAAGGCGCAGGGTGGGCAGTGGGATTGCGTGTTTGTGGATCCCCAAATATTTGCAGACACCCCGATAGATCTCCAGCTCCTCCGTTGGCTCTACACCGCATTCACACGGGCGAGAAAAATGCTCTACATTGTGGCGCCGCCAGAGGCCATGGTGGCCGAGGAGGCTCGGGAGGAGTTCTTCACAGACTGGTAACCCACTCTCCCAAGCAGAGCTGCCCCCATGGGCTATAGATACCGCACCGTGGGCTGCTTTTGCACTCTCCTCTTGACCCTTGCCTGTAACTGGGAAATCCCACCGTTTGCTGCAACTCCCAGTAGCACTATGCCCAGGGCAAAAACCACAGCAACCCAGGCCGCTACCTCTATTCCTTCGATCTGCGAGCCGGGTATCTGTACTGCTAGGGCAGAGATTCTATCGATAGATTTCGCAAGCCATTCAACCACTATGCCCAACGCTGTAGCCGCAAAGCTTGCACCAGGCAGCATGGCAAGGATTACGGCCGCTGGAACTAGCACGCTCGTCAAGGGGATCACCAGCAGGTTGATCACCAGTCCCGCTGTGGGCAGCACGCCAAAGTAGTAGAGCTGCAAGGGCAACGTCCCCACCTGGGCTGCCAGCGATACGCACAACACTCCCCAGCAGTAATGGAGAAACTTGCAGTGGGTGCGAACTAACCCCATGAGTGGCGATGCGAAAAGGAGAATCCCGGCCACCGCGGCAAACGAAAACTGAAATCCTACGCTGAAGAGCGCCCGGGGATCGTAGAGTAAAAGGCAGAGTGCCGCCCCGGCCAATGCTGAGAATGATGCCCGCCGCCCTGGCAGAATGTGGGATAGCGAGAAGAAGAAAAGCATCACAACGGCTCGCACCAATGAGGGCGACCCTCCCGCCACTAGCGCGAAGAATACTACTCCCAGCAGGGGCAATCCGTAGCGAAGTAGACGCTGTAGTAGGGAGTTGCCAGGGATGAACCGGCAGAGCAACAGAAGCACACCGTACACAAAACCCACATGGAGGCCAGAGAGGGCCAACACGTGGGCTATGCCAATCTTGGAAAAGGTCTGCCGAATCTCTGGGCTCAGCAGTTTCCTATCACCTACCGTCAGCGCAGCGACCAGTCCCAGCTCATCGCCTTTAAGCCCAGCAAGTCTGAACCGTTCCACGGCATCTTGGCGAATGCTGGCAGCCCACGCCCGATACTCCCAATTCTGGTTTGGCATGAGCTTGGTTGCAGTTCCCGTGGGAGTGCCGAGGCTGTAGCTTATTCCTTGGATGTGCAGCCATCCATTATAGTCAAATCCACCGGTAGAGCTGTTGGTTCTAGAGGGAAGGGGCCTTGCCAAAACCAAGAATCGGTCGCCCACATCAGCACGCACTAGCAGGCTATCTGCTGTTGAGAAATAGAGCATAGCCCTTTCAGATGTGGCAAGCCAACCTCCAGCAGGCATCTCCTCGGGTATGCTGGCTGTAGGCGTGCTGGCGATAGGGGCGTGTTCGGGTCGTGCTGGCGTGTATCGTGCTATTACCTGAACCTGTGTAGAGCCTCGGCTAGATTTTATGGCGGGAGCTATAATTATTTCTACCACGTTGCTGATCAGGCTGTTATTGGGCGGCGAACCGCTCACTTCAAGCCAAGCTAGGCTGCCGTTACAATACCCCAGCACCCCTAGGATCGCATGCGCCAGAACGATTAGCCCGTAGCCAGCCACTGCAGTTAGCCTGCGCAGCGCGAAGAACAGAACAAGGCTCAGCACCAGCACCCCAAGAGAACCCTCCAGCAATGGGATTGCAAGAGGGTGGTAGCGGGCAATAAAAATCCCCACTAGGTAGGGAAGCAGAAACCACACTGCCCAGAGGTCTTGGGCGGGAGGCCTGCTCGCTACCGAGTGGGGATTTTTTCTACCCTTATTCTTGCTGTCGCCCCAGTCGAGCCTGCTAATATCTATAGGTTCTGCCTTGGGGGCTGCTGGCTGCTGAGAATCGCAAGGTGTCGATTCCGCATTTTCCCTCTTTTCCGTTTCCACTACTCAAGCTCATCCTAGCCTGCAGGGGTAGTCGGCTTTATATCGGCCGCGTTGCATATTCTTCAGCTTGCTCTGGAGCATCCGTTTCCGTAGAGGCGAGAGGTGGTCGATGAAAAGGATTCCCTCAAGGTGGTCATACTCATGCTGTATGATGCGGGCAGCCATTCCAGAGAATTCCTCCTGGTGGGGGGTGAAGTTCTCATCTACCCACTGCATGCGAATGCTGGAGGGGCGCACCACGTCCTCATGGATGCCTGGGATACTGAGGCATCCCTCAGTGAAGTGGGTATCGCTCCCAAACCGATCTGTGATGTTGGGGTTGATGAACACCTTGCGGAAATCGGCCAATTGGGGCTCTTTATCCGCAAAGGGCGTGGCATCTACCACGAACAGACGGATTGACAGCCCTATCTGGGGTGCGGCCAACCCTACGCCGTCTGACCCCGCCATCGCCTGCTGCATCTCCTTTATCAGCTCTGGCAGGTTGGGGTACTCGGGCGTAATATCCTGCGCAACCTGACGGAGCACGGGCGACCCGTAAATGTAGATCGGTCTCATTCTCTTGCTTGTTGTGCTTGCCGGGCTTCTAGGTACGACTCCAGTATTATCTGTGCGCTTATCCTATCTACCAAGGCCTTATCCTGCCGTTTGATTTTGGGTACTCCCCCGTCTAGCATTGTCTGAAAGGCTAGTTTGGAGGTGAAACGCTCGTCATAGCGCTCTATTCTCAGCGTGGGTAGCACCTTGGCCAGCCTATTCAGCAGAGGAACTATATACCGCTCGGCTTCAGAGGGTTGGTAGCGCATGGTTGTGGGTAGCCCTACCACCAAAAACTCTACATCCTCCTGCTGCACGTATTGGCAAAGAAACTCTGGAACTTTCGCAGTGGGTAGGGTGTCTATCGGTGTGGCTATCAGCTGTAACGGGTCGGTTACTGCAATGCCCGTTCGCTTACGCCCGACATCTAATGCTACTATACGCCCCATATGGTTACTCCGCGCAGGGGGCCGTGCGGGTGTGGATGAATTCCCGGCTTGCCTCTATCTCGGTGTACATTACCCGATCGTTGTCTAGAGCTGGCACTAGGCTACGGTAGTCCTTCATGAGTTCCTCCAGCTTTGGCGCGCTCTTGGCAGGGCGCCTGAACTCTATAGCCTGGGCGGCATTCATCAGCTCTATTGCTAGCACACGCTCTGTGTTGTCGGCCATTCGGAGTAGGCGGGTAGCTGCATTGCCACCCATCGACACCAGATCCTCCTGCCCGTTAGAAGATACTATGGAATCCACACTTGCAGGAGTAGCCAGCTGCTTGTTCTGGCTTACCATGGCGGCAGCTGCGTACTGAGGGATCATGAACCCGGAGTTAAGCCCCGGGTTGGCCACCAGAAACTCGGGAAGATTGCGAAGACCTAGAATCAGCTGCGCCGTCCTACGCTCTGAGATGTTGGCCAGTTCAGCTATTGCAAGGGCGAGGTAATCATAGGCCAAGGCCAACGGCTCGCCATGGAAATTACCACCCGATATAACGAGATCCTCGTCTGGCCACACCGTCGGGTTGTCGGTCACAGAGTTTATTTCGGTTTCAACCACCTTCGCCACGTGGAATATGGCATCCCGGCAGGCACCGTGAACCTGCGGCACGCAACGGAATGAGTAGGGATCTTGCACGTGCGCCTTCTTACGGGCTATCAGTTCGCTGCCCGCTAGCAGACTACGGATATTGGAAGCCACCAGCGCCTGCCCTGCGTGGGGGCGCACAGCCTGTATATTCGGGTGGAAAGGTTCAGGCCTTCCGTCAAAACCTTCCAGCGATAGCGCAGCCAGTGAATCGGCCCAATCGGCTAACCGTTGCGCCTGCAGCACGGCATGTACCCCGTGGGCGCTCATGAACTGCGTACCGTTCAGCAGGGCGAGCCCCTCTTTGGACTGGAGTTCTATAGCCTCCCAGCCGAATTTCTTTAGAACTTCTCCTGAGGGGCGGCGTTCCCCAGCAAAGCGCACCTCGCCTAGCCCTAGCAAGGGCAGGAAAAGGTTGGCGAGCGGGGCTAAGTCACCCGAAGCGCCCAGCGACCCCCTGTCGAATACCACTGGCAGCACATCATGATTGTAGAAATCTAGAATGCGCTTTACCGTCTGCACCTGCACACCGCTGTTGCCCAACGAGAGGGAGTGGGCTTTTAGCAGGAGCATGAGGCGTACTATTTCGGGCGCTACCTCTGCCCCTGTGCTGCAGGCGTGTGACATCACTAGGTTGCGCTGCAGGGTCGACAGCTCGCCAGCCGATATGCTACGGTTGCAGAGCGAACCAAAACCAGTGGTAATCCCATAGATCGGCGTGTCGGCTACCTGCATCTTATGGTTCAGATAGTCTCGGCACCGCTGGATTCTAGCTACTGACTCCTCAGAAAGGGTTAACTTCACATCCCTGTTAGCCAGTAGGCTTGCAATCTTGCCCAGGGTGAGGGGTGCTGGAGAAATTTGAAAATCCATCATACGTTATTGTGTAATTATCCAGATTCTAGCTGTTACTCTAGCCCCGGTGTAATTCCGAAGATCTCTTCTGCCACACGGTCTAGGGGAACAGCCCTTTGGTTGCCATCCATCATATTGCGTACTACCACCTCTTGGGCTTCTAGCTCTCTATCGCCTACGATAATGGCGAACAGCGCCCGCCGCTTGTCTGCGTACTCCAGCTGCTTGCGCATTTTAGTTACCTCTGGGTAGATCATGCAGCTATAATCTTGGGCATGCGCCAGTGTGGCCATTCGCACGCAGAGAGGGTAGGCCGCCTCGCAAAGATTGAGAATGAGGAAGTCCAACGATGAATCCAGGTCGCCAGGGAAAAGCTTCAGCAGCTCTAGCGCATCGTAAATCCGATCTGCACCGAAAGAGATCCCAACCCCAGTAACCCCTGCCAGCCCAAAAATCCCCGTGAGGTTGTCGAACCTCCCCCCGCCGCATACCGATACGTTGAACTCCTCAGAATCTACTACCACCTCAAAAATTGCGCCGGTGTAGTAGCTGAGGCCGCGCGCCAGCGATGGCGATACCCGTACAGGCATTTCCACCTCAGAGTACTCCGCGTACCGAAGTATCCAGCGTAGTTCCTCTAGCCCCTTCTCGCCTTGCGGGTTGCCAGCTAGCATCCCATCCAGAGCGCCCAGCGTTTGCGCATTATCGGCCTCTGTAGTGAGTAGGGCCAAGAGTTCGCCGATTTTATCCTCTTCAAAGCCTGCTGCCCGCAGCTCTTCCCTTACAGCCTCTGCGCTAGTCTTGGCAAGCTTATCTATGGCTACAGTCATGGGTACCAGCTTGTCAGGATGCCCCAGCACCTCGGCCAAGCCCGCTAGGATTTTCCGGTTGTTCAGCAGTAGCGTCACCTTCAGCCCGAGCTCGCCGAACACCTGCTCCACTATCCTGATAAGCTCCACCTCGCACAGTAGCGACTCGGTGCCTACTACGTCCACATCGCACTGTAGAAACTCCCTGTAGCGCCCTTTCTGCGGTCTATCGGCGCGCCATACGGGCTGTATCTGGTAGCGCTTAAAGGGATGCGGTAATTCCCCCCAATTGTTGGCTACGTAGCGGGCAAACGGCACTGTGAGATCGTACCGCATCCCCCTGTCGCATAGCTGTTTTGCCAGTACCTCTGGGCGCATTTCCCCGATCTTATCGAGCTCTACGCCCTTGAGGTAATCCCCCGAATTCAGTACGCGGAATAGCAGCTTATCACCCTCATCACCATACTTACCCGTGAGGGTCGATAGGTTCTCCATTGCGGGTGTTTCAAGCGCTTCGTAGCCGAAACGTCTGAATGCGGCCTCTATGATGTTCAGGAGATACTTGCGCTTCCTCACCTCTAGGGGAGAGAAATCACGCATACCCTTGGGCACTGCCACCTTCTGCCCTGCCATTGTGTAGTATTTACGTTTGGGCGCGAAGGTAGTAATAAAAATCTTCTTTGGTATGGAGGGGAATTAAAGCTTTTCAAGCATTCATTGCGCGCATTACAGGCAACCGATCAGCACCCGTCTCAATCCGTTTAGGGCATCATAGGTTGCCCGCACAGCATTCACCGCCCGTGTGCTGGATAGGAGTGCTCTCCCTGTTGTTACCCCGACCCTGGATGCTACGGCCCAATAAAAAGTACCTACGGGGGTTTTCGAACCATCGCCCCCCGGCCCGAGCAAACCGGTGGTGGCAATCCCGTATTCAGCCTTGAGCCGTTCCATGACGCCCTGTGCCATTGCCCCGGCCACCTCTTCGCTCACAGCGCCGAACCGCGCCAGCAAATCGGGCTTTACCCCAAGCTGCTCCCGTTTTATCCGATCACCATACGTAACCAGGCCGCCGAGGTAGTAATCTGAGGCACCCGGCACGCTGGTTATCGCCTCCGCAAGCCTGCCAGCAGTGCAGCTCTCCGCAGTGGCTATCGTTGCGCTCTTCCTTTTTAGCAGCGAGCCCACTACGCTCGGGAGCGTTTCATCCCCCTCGCCGTAGAATTCATTCGGTATCAAATCCTTGAGCTCTTCTACATAGGAGGTTAGCTCTTCCTGCAGCGCGGGAGTTCCAGGTTCTTTCGAGTCGATTCTTAGCCGTATTCCCTCTGGTCCAGGGAGGTAGGCAAGCGAGAAGTGTTCTGCTAGCCGCTGCTCCCAGCTGGCTATTCGGTCGGCAAGGTAAGATTCTGCTATCCCATAGATTTTCAGCACCCGTTGTAGGGGTTTGCCTGTTGAGAGCCTGCTAACCCGGGGGATTACCTGTTCATCTACCAAAGCCTCGGTCTCAAAGGGGACTCCTGGCAAGCTGAATACCCAATTCGCGCCCTGGCAGAACAGCATCCCAGGTGCTGTACCAAGCTTGTTTGGGAGTACTTCGCAGCTGCTGGGCACCATGGCCTGCTCTGCATTCCGGGGCGTTAGCGCCAGCCCCCGTTTTGCTAGCCGCTCAGTAACAAGCTGCAGCGTAGCAGGATCTTCCACCAGCTTACCGCCAAAGAGCTGCAGCAGTATCTCCTTGGTGAAGTCGTCTGCCGTAGGGCCTAGGCCTCCCGTTATGGTGGTTATGCGGTATTTGCTGGAAAAATCGGCAAAAGCGCGCAGCATGGCCACCCTATCGTCAGGGATCACCAGCACCTCCCTTACGTCGCAGCCTACTGCGCTAAGCCTCTGGGCAATATAGCGAGAGTTAGTGTCCAGCACCTGCCCAATGGCGAGCTCTGTGCCCACGGCAATTATACCCGCAGTAACCCTGCCTACCATAGCGTTCCCTTCCACTTCCAGAAAGTAAAAAGTACTCTTGAAAACCGTGTAACCTAGGGCTCACCGCAGTGGTGCCCATCGTTTAATTCTTCCCCTCCAGATACCCATGCAGCCCCATCACCCGCTCCATTAAGCCCTCAAAGAGGTTAAGCTTGAGCATGTTACTCCCGTCAGAGAGAGCCTCCCGTGGTTCGGGGTGGGTCTCTAGGAATAGCCCGTGGGCGCCGGCCACTACCCCCAGCTTGGCGTAGTGTTCTATGAGCTCGGGCCTGCCGCCAGATACACCGGCGCTCTGGTTGGGCTGCTGTAGCGAGTGGGTGCAGTCAAAAATCACAGGATACCCAGTCGCTGCCATTGCGGGTATTCCCCTGAAATCCACTATCAGGTCGCCATAGCCAAACATGGTGCCGCGCTCGGTGAGCATGATCTTACCATTCCCGCTGCTAGCGACCTTCTCGGCGGCAAAGCGCATCTGCTCGGGAGCCAGGAACTGCCCCTTCTTAATGTTTACCACCCGTCCAGTTCGCCCGGCCGCCACTAGCATATCGGTCTGTCGGCAGAGAAAGGCGGGTATCTGTAGCACATCGGCCACTTCGGCAGCCATTGCGGCCTCCTCTGGCAGATGGATGTCGGTTACAATGGGCAGCTCTAGGCTGCGCTTTACCTTCTCCAGTATCCTGAGGGCCTCTTGGTCGCCAAGCCCAGAGAACGAATCGCCCCTGCTGCGATTGGCCTTGCGGTATGAGGATTTGAATACCAGGGGAATTCGCAGCCGTTCGCATACCCGTTTCACCTCTTCGGCCGTCCGTAAGGTTATGGATTCGCCCTCCACTACGCAGGGGCCGGCCATCACCAGCAGGGCCTTTGGGGTTAGGTGGGCAAGGTTGGGAATCGACCCGAAAATAGATTGTACCGTATCTGATAGCATGTTCACTGGGTTTTCTTATGGATTCTGCAATGGTTACACGCTGGCATCCTTTCCGTATTTCGTTCCCCAACGCTCCAGAATCGTGCGTGCCGCCTCCTGTTCACGGGCATTATCGGCAGGGATGTAGAACTGGGTACCCTCCAGCCCAGCGGGTAGAAATTCCTGTTCCACGAAGTGCCTAGGGTAATCATGTGCGTACCTGTATCCCTCTGCGTATCCTAGCTGCTTCATAAGCCCAGTGGAGGCATTCCGAAGGTGGAGGGGAACTTCTCGGGGGGTATCGTGTCGAACCTGCTCAAGAGCCGCATTTATCGCCAGGTAGGCGCTGTTGCTCTTGGCGCTGTTGGCAAGGTATATGGTAACCTCAGCCAGCGGAATCCTCGCCTCGGGCATGCCTATCGATTTCACCGTCTCCATGCCCGCCTGCGCCAGCAGCAGCCCATTGGGATTGGCGAGCCCGATGTCCTCTGCCGCCAAGATCACCAATCGCCGAGCTATGAATACGGGGTCCTCCCCCCCCTCTAGTATCCTGGCCAGCCAGTAGATTGCACCATTGGGGTCGCTCCCCCGCACCGATTTTATGAAGGCCGAAATGCAGTCATAGTGCATATCGCCCCCCTTATCGTAGCGGGCGCTGTTGGTTTGTAGCAGCCGTTCTACCAGGGCGTTGGTCACCGTAACCCGCCCGTTCTCCGCAGCGCTCTGTAGCAGGTCGAGGATATTCAGCAGTCGCCGTCCATCGCCACCAGCGTAGCCATACAGCGCCGCAGTTTCCTGGAAGTCAAAGGTAAGCTTTTTCAGCTCCACATCTTGGGTTATCGCCCGCTGCACCAGCACCTCTAGCTCTGCGAGGCTTAGCGGGCTTAGCGTGTAAACCTGGCAGCGCGATAGGAGGGGAGAAATCACCTCGAATGAAGGGTTCTCCGTTGTGGCACCTATCAATACCACCTTGCCCTTCTCCACGGAGCCGAGCAGGGAATCCTGTTGCGACTTGTTGAACCTATGGATCTCATCGATGAATAGGATAGGAGCGGGTGAACCCATGAACTGGGTCTGCCGTGCGGTGTTCAGCGTGTCTCGCACATCCTTTACCCCAGCGTTCACGGCGCTGAGGGTGTAGAACGCCCGTCCGCTGGCCAACGATACGATGTGGGCCAACGTGGTCTTTCCCACCCCGGGCGGTCCCCAGAGGATGAAGGGGGAAAGATGCCCGCTCTCCACCATGCGCCGTATTATCCCGCTCGGCCCCACTAGGTGTTGTTGACCTACGTACCCCTCAAGGGTGGTGGGGCGCATCCGTTCTGCCAGAGGAGTCGCCATACTTACGCGCTTTCCTTTGCGGTGCCGTTCGCCTCGTCTACGTAGGCAGAGATGTCATACGCAATCTTGATGATCTTCTCCACTCCCCCTCGTTCATTGAGCACAGGGGCGTAGGTTTCGATCATGGTGTAGCGTCGCCCGCCAAACTCCACCGTATTGCGCACGTGCCGCTTAGTTCTACCATCGCAGAGGTCTTTCCAGAAGATTTGGTAGTCCTGCATTCGCTCTTTGGAGAGCATCACGCCTTTGAGGTGGTGGCTGCCTACCAGGTCGTCCCGTGTAGCATGGAGCAGGGCGAGGTACTCGTCGTTCACGTTCAGAATCTGCCCGTCAGTGCTGTATTCTACCACACAGCAGGCCGATTGTAGCGCCCTGTTAAGGCTCTCAAATTCTGCCGTCTGCCGGAGCGATTCTTCCTGTATAGCCTTCAGTTCCTCCATGTTCTGGCGCATGGTTTCCTCCTGGGCACGCATCTCTTCGCCCTGTCTACGTGCTTCTTCCAGCAGCTGCTTGGTCTGGATGCCGTTCTTCACGCTCAGCAGAGTGCTAGCAAAGCTCCCAGCCACATTCTCTATGAACTGGATCTTATACTCTGGCACAGCGCCAAAGCTGGCAAACTCCATGACACCCTGCAGCATATCATTCATCAGCATCGGTACCAGCAGTAGTGTGTTGGGTTCGCTCTGCCCTAGCCCAGAGGCTATACGCACGTAGCCTGCGGGGATGTCTGTTACTAGCAGGCGTCGTTTTTCGGTAGCGCATCGGCCCACCAAGCCCTCTTTGAGCTCTATACGTTGGCGGTGGAACTTCCGAACCTGGTAGGCGTAGGAGGCCGACACCTCAAGGTGGGGGTCGTTGCCCTCTGCGCCTTCTACCAGGTAGACCATCCCAATCTGCAGCCCTGCGTAGTCTACCAGCGCGCGGAGTATTCGGTAGCTAAACTCATCTATGCTCCCGCTCTCTTTCCGCAGCAGCTCTGAGAATTGCGCTATGCCCCGCGATGCCCAGGCCTGCTGCTCTTCCACCTCATGCTGGCGATCCTCCCTCTCCTTGGCCTCTGCTAGGCTATGCTGCATGGCTATGAGCTTCTGCCCCAGCACGTCATCTTGCGAGGCCTCCAGCACCGCGTCGGTAGTTCCCTGCCCTATGGCCATCGCGAAATTGGCTTTGGCCTCCAGCCCCTCCAGCAGCGCATTGGTCGCCTCGCCTATGGTTTGCAGCTCGTCGTGCGATTTTATATTCAGCTTTAGCCCCGAGTCGATCTCGCCGCGTGCCAAGGCGCTTAGGCTTCGGCTTGCCATTTGTATGGGACGAGCTATCCTATTGGATATCAGTATAATCAGTAAAAATATTACTACCAGCGCACCCACGCCTACCCACTCCACTAGCGAGGTGGTCTGGCCTGCAGCCCCCGCAATCTCGCTGTAGGGCTCTACTAGGCAAAGGGTGAGGGGTTCCTTTACACCCTGAATCCAGATCGGCGTGCTGAAGAGGAGATACCGCTCGCCGCTCGTGCCGTTTTGGAAGACCTCGGCTATTTTCTCGCCACCCACCATTCGTTTCCAGAGCTCGGCAAAATCGGGTACAGCCCGCAGGACATCGCTGGCACTCTCTGCGCAGTATTTTTTGTCGGGCCCTGCAATTACAGCCTGCTGCCCCGATACCAGTAGCGTGTACGCCCCCTTGGTCGGTCGCATCACCTGCACCAGCGTCTGGAGGTAGGAGACCCCGAACGTAATCCCCACCAATCCGGCCGGGATACCCATATCATCCTTCAGGGCGTGCGTGAGCTTAAGCGCGTAGGGCGCCCCCTCTAGGGAATCCTTCGTGTAGCGTGAAGGCCCTGCGAGGCTTGGCGCTCCAGCGTTGCGAAGCGCAATGTACTCTCGATCTTCCCCTAACCCTGCGGTGTCCACAAGGCTTACCTCGCAGGCTACGCTATCGCCCCAGAGCCGGAAGGTAACCTGCTGGTAGCCATTGTAGTGGTTATAATTGCGATCTAGGTATCGGCAATCCACAGCCCCCCAGAGCTCGTATACCGAGGGGGTAGCGCGGTAGAACTTCTCTGCCAGCTGCCTAAAACCCTGAAGTTCGCCAGCTGCCGTGCTAAGGTTAAGCGAGTCGAACTCATGGGCGAGGGCCTCGAGCTTCTCCATCCACAGGTTCAGCGGAGCTGCCACCTGCTGTGCATAGCCATCCACCTGCGCGCGCCCCAGCCTGAAGGCCGCCCCCTCGGCATGGTGCCGCACCAGCGGCAGGAGCAGCAGCATTACCACCAGCAGCCCGCCCCCCGCAAGCCCGAATAGCCAGATGATCAATTTGCTGCGTATGCGCATTCTATACCCCATGGTGGTGTGCCGCTGTTATACGGCGCGAAGTTAGCAAAAGAACGGGATTGCTGAGTAGGGGGGGGAGCTTTCGGTGCGGTTGCGCTGTACCATCCCAAGCGCAAAATTATAAAAAAGGAAGGGCGACCCTAGAGTCTCCCTTCCCTTTCTGTGCGTACAATCGCGACGCGGCACGCCACGTCGCTACAAGCGCCCCCCCATTCTATCCCTACTGTGCCTGGCTGATTACCCCTGTGGGGCAGGCATCCGCGCACGAGCCGCAATCGATGCAAAGGCTCGGGTCAATCTTGTAGATGCTCCCTTCGCTTATGGCATCCACTGGGCAAACGGAAATGCACGACCCGCAGGCCACGCAATCCTCAGAAATCACATACGCCATCGCTTTTCCTCCTTACTTTTGGTTAGTAACTGCACTACAAAGGTAGGTGCAATCCGCCGTCTGTAGGCATCCTAGAATGCGCCTCTAGGCTATACAGAAATAGTATAAATACAAGAATCTTACAACTTGCTGATTTTCAACTTATAGTGTAATTATCCTTGGAGGGTAGCCAGGCGGAGGGTATGGCAATTTTTAGGGATTCTAAGCGAAATAACCCATCTGAAATGGGGATATAGGGGGAGGGGGAGAAGGGCAGGTGGGGTATGTGCGGGCGGACGGTCATGCGGGCGGGGGGATCTTCGCGTATGGAGAAC